>CAYFWY010000010.1:0-26199 GCA_964346895.1 uncultured Candidatus Bathyarchaeia archaeon
CATTCTCCTCTTCGTAGACTGGAACAAAAAAGAAAGAGCCCTAAATCTGATTAAAGATGCTTTACAAGGTGACTAAAAAATGTTGAAAGTTGCTGTTTTAGGGGCAACGGGTAATGTTGGTCAAATCTTCGTTCAGCTACTAAACGGGCATCCATGGTTCAAAGTTTCAGTCGTGGCAGCATCCGAAAGGAGCACTCAACGAACATACTTCGAATCAGCAAAATGGAGACAAACTACACCAATTCCGGAAGACGTCGCCAACCTAGATGTGGTAGCTATAGAACCGAAAGCTATTAAAGATGTCGACATGGTATTCTCAGCCCTACCTGCTGATGTAGCCAGAAAAACAGAGGAAAACTTCGCTAAATCCGGATACGTAGTGGTGAGTAACGCTTCGGCCCATAGAATGGATCCAGACGTGCCTCTCCTGAATCCAGAAATAAATTGCAATCATGTGTGCCTCATCGAAGAACAGCGCAGAAAAAGAAAATGGGATGGAGCCATCGTTACAAATCCAAACTGCAGTGCCTCAGTTTTAACTCTCCCTCTGAAACCAATCTATGACAAATTTGGCATCAACAAAGTTGTAGTTTCCACAATGCAAGCGCTTTCAGGCGCTGGATATCCTGGAGTCGCTTCCCTCGACATTGTTGACAATGTTATTCCATTCATCGGAAATGAGGAAGAAAAATTGAAGGCTGAAACGTTGAAAATTCTAGGATCATCCTCAAACCCAGCAGACTTCAAGGTTTCAGCAAGTTGCCATCGTGTTCCTACATTGGATGGTCATATGGAAGCCGTTTTCGTAGAGTTGAAGCGCGAGGCAGAGCCTGAGTCTGTAATAACTGCTATGGATAACTTTGTTGGAGAACCCCAGAGACTTAACCTCCCAACGGCTCCAGAAAAGCCTATTGTAGTTAGACGTGAAGATGACAGGCCGCAAACTAGATTGGATAGAATGGAGGGTAAAGGCATGAGTGTCGTAGTTGGCAGAGTTAGGAAGGACTCTGTTTTTAGGGGAGTGAAGTTTGTTGCTTTAGGTCACAACACTATAAGAGGAGCTGCTGGCTGTGGCGTTCTGAACGCAGAATATCTGAAAGTAAAAAAAATCATCTAGGAGAAGATATGTTTGGAAGGTGGTAAGAAAAGACGATTAAAAAGAATTTTCCGAGATGACAACCGAACTGTTATAGTTCCTATGGACCATGGCGTCTCGATCGGTCCTGTTACTGGACTCACGAATATGCAGGAGATCATTAACAAACTACTTCAGGGAGGAGCCGATGCTGTCGTCCTCCACAGAGGCGTTGCGAAACACGTTGACACCGGAACCACTGGTTTAATAATCCACTTGTCAGGTATCACAAAACTTTGTCCTGACCCTACCTACAAGGTTCAAGTCTGTTCCGTAGAAGAAGCCGTGAGAATAGGCGCAGATGCTGTCTCAGTTCATGTTAATGTAGGCGCTGAACAGGAAGCTAAGATGCTTACAAAACTTGGCAAAGTTGCTGACGACTGTGATAGATACGGCGTACCCCTACTAGCCATGATGTATCCTAGAGGCAAAAAAATACAAAATCAGCATGCAGTAGACGTAGTGGCCCACGCTGCTCGGCTAGGTGCAGAGCTGGGAGCCGACATAATTAAGACAAATTATACGGGTAACATTGAGACCTTCAAAGAAGTCGTCCGTAGCTGCTATGTTCCAGTCATAATAGCTGGAGGCCCCAAAATCGAAACCGCCCGAGAAGTTTTGCAGATGGTACATGATTCCATAAAAGCTGGAGGCGCCGGATTATCTATAGGCAGAAATGTGTTTCAACACGAAAATCCAACTAAAATGGTTAAGGCACTCTCATCGATCGTGCATCGAGGTGCCTCAGTCAACGAAGCCTTAACTACTCTCGGTGAGTTGAAGTGAAAGAACTCTGGATTGAAATAGACGAATCACTTTCCTGTGACCCAAAAAGTAATCTATTAAAATCAGCATCTCAGGTTTGCGACGTTATATTGATTGGCACGAAAGATATGGAAATAGCTAAAAAGTTCGGAGTCAAATTAGCCGCCAGTTCTGACGAATCTGACATTAATTTACTTTCGATTTTTGACGAAGATGAAGTTAAGAAACTAAAGAAGATGGGCAGAACCGTTGCCGTTAGAGTGGCCATCAAAGGAAGGGGAGATGAAGAAAACGCTGTCAAAGCTGCCGAACTTTCGTCTGACTACATAATCATTAACTGCCCAGACTGGAAGATCATACCACTAGAAAACCTCATTGCTAAGACACGGGGAAAAAGCAAATTAATTGCGGAAGTTTCCAGTGCCAAAGAAGCGAAACTGGCATTAGAAACACTAGAACTGGGCGCTGATGGGGTAGTGTTGAAAACTTCTGATCTCGATGAACTTATGGAAACAGCGGTTGTGGCCAAGAAGGAAGTTTCCAAAGTTGATTTGGTGGCTGTCAAGATTATTGAACTCAAAGAGATTGGAATCGGGGCTAGGGTCTGCATTGACACATGTGACCTCATGAAGTCGGGTGAGGGAATTCTTGTGGGATGCCAATCATCTGGTTTGTTCCTTGTTCAAGCAGAGGTTCATGAGAGCCCGTATGTGGAAACGCGCCCCTTCAGAGTCAACGCCGGACCCATATCACTATACACCCTTTCTTCACCTAATCGGACAAGATATCTTTCAGAATTGAAGGCAGGGGATGAAGTCCTCATAGTTGACAGGAGAGGAAAAACCAGGTCAACGAGTGTGGCGCGAGTAAAAATCGAGTGGAGACCCATGGTTCTCGTCGTAGCGGAATACGAGGGAAAAAGGATAAAGACGATCGTTCAGAACGCTGAAACCATAAGACTGGTAACCCCCCAAGGTTCTAAATCGGTTGTGAAACTGGAAACAGGCGACATACTCTTAGCGCATGTGGTTGAGGGAGGAAGGCATTTCGGGACTTTGGTAAAAGAAGAAACAGTGATAGAGCGTTGACAATCAAAATCTGTGTCTCTGTTCCACCTCAAACAGTTATCGAAGCCTTGGCCCTGATCGAAAAAGCTGAGAGCCTACATGCAGATTTCATTGAAGTTAGGCTGGATAGCCTCAAAAAACATGACCAATTAGCCGATATTGCACACTGTAGCGACAAACCTCTGATAGCCACAAATAGGTCTAAAATGTACCAAGGAAAATTCTTGGGAGACGAAACAGAACGCAAAGAGATCTTGATAGACGCAGCTATAAGCGGCTTTGAATACGTGGACATAGAATTGTCCACTCCCAACCTGAAGGATATTGTCAACCACTTGCGTGAGATAGGTACAAAACCGATAGTATCCTTCCACGATCTTAAGGAAACTCCAAGCTCGCCGCAACTGAACAAGATTCTTAAGAATGAGATTGCAGGCGGAGCGGATGTCTGCAAAATTGTAACTATGGCTAGATCCATCGAGGACAACTTAAAGGTGTTAAACTTCGTGTCCAAGGCTTGTGATTGTGCAAAGATTATTTGCTTTGCGATGGGCGAGCTTGGCAAACCCTCTAGGCTTCTATCTCCGGTTTTTGGCGCTTTTTTCACTATAGCTTCTCTCGAAAGTGGAATAAAAACGGCAAAGGGGCAACTCACAATCCAAGAAATGAGAAATGCTTACGCGGCTTTGGGGCTGAAGTAGAATGAAAATTTCTGGGCGAACAAGGGTTTGCGGCATCATTGGAGACCCTGTAGGGCATTCGCTAAGTCCTGTAATGCAAAATGCTGCTTTTGAAGAATTGAACCTTGACTTGGTCTACGTAGCTTTCAGAGTAAGAAGAGAAGAATTAAGAGGAGCAATAATCGGCGTAAAAAACCTAGATCTTCTCGGGTTAAACGTCACTATGCCCCACAAGAACACTGTCCTGAAGCAGCTGGATGAAATAGACTCGACGGCAAGGTCCATTGGTGCGGTGAATACAATTCTAAACGATGATGGTAGGCTTATTGGATATAACACCGATGGTGGCGGCGCGTTGAAAGCTCTGAAAGAAAATGGCATAACTCTAAAGGGAAAGAAACTACTTCTACTGGGAGCAGGAGGCACGGCAAAAGCCATAGCTTTCCACGCGGCACACGAAGTGGAAGAACTTATAATTCTTAATAGAACTTCTCGGAAAGCAAAAAAGTTGGCAGAAATTTTACGAAAAGGATCCAGCAAGAAAATTGATGGCTTTGGTCTTTCGCCAGGAACTATATGCGAAGAGCTGAAAGATACTAATATATTGATTAACGCAACCTCTGTTGGCATGCATCCGGATGTTGATCAAAGTCTAGTTTCCTCAAGTTTGTTGAACTCTGATCTTTGCGTGATGGATATAGTCTACGACCCTCTAGAAACCAAGCTTGCAAAAGACGCGAAGGCTGTGGGAGCCAAAGTTGTATCTGGCATTGAAATGCTTGTTTATCAAGGTGCTTTCTCCTTTGAAATTTGGACCAATCAACCTGCTCCAGTTGAAGTGATGAAACAGGCTGTCTTGAACAAGCTCTCGGGTTAGGTGTCCACCATTGAACGGAGAAGCTGAAGCAAAATCCCATGGAGCAGCCACAATAATAAATGCCATAGCGACAGGCAAGGGAGCAGCCATCGGAGTGGATTTGTGGACAAAGGCGAGAGTCAAAGTAACAGATGAACCCAATATTATTGAGAGCGTGATTACGTCAGATCCCACAGAAGATCCAGTTCTTGTTGAAAAGACAGTAGGAAAGGTTCTCAAATATTTCAATCTTGAAAGAAAGTTTGGCGCTAAAGTTGAAACCTGGTCAAACATTCCTATAGCAAGAGGATTGAAAAGTAGTAGTGCAGCGGGAAATGCCGTAGCCTTGGCTACGGTGGCTGCCCTAAAAAAACATCTGGACGATATAACAATCGTGAGTATTGGTGTAGATGGTGCAATTGATGCAAATGTTACAATAACAGGCGCCTTCGACGATGCTTGCGCTTCTTATTTTGGAGGAGTCGTAGTCACAGACAACTTGAAAAGAAAAATAATTAAACGCTTTGGAGTATCTGAAGATTTGGCTGTCTTGTTCTATGTTCCTCCTAAAAAGTTTTATACTATTAGTTCGGACCTAAATCGAATGAAGAGCTTGGCTTCGCTCGTCAAAATAGCTTACAAAGAAGTTCTGAAGGGTAACTATTGGGCAGCGCTAACTCTAAACGGTTTGATTTATTCTTCAACATTAGGGTACGACCCGTGTATAGCGATAGATGCTTTGATGGAAGGCGCCGTAGCTGCAGGATTGTCCGGCACTGGTCCCGCGATTACAGCCATCGTTCCTCATGAGAGAATTGATTCTGTAAAAAACGCTTGGCTGAAATTTGAGGGAGAAATTTTGGAAGCGCGGATTAACCACAATAAAGCGAAAGTTGTAGGATGATTATATTGGTAGACACTATCATTAGAAAAAGTAGCCATCTGGAAGGTGAGGTTTCAGCTCCTCCATCCAAAGCCTATACGCACAGAACACTGATAGCTGCATTATTGTCAAACGGGACCTCAAAAATCGCGAATCCTCTTTTTTCAGATGACACCAAAGCGACCTTACGTGCTATAGAAGCCTTTGGAGCTGAAATAGAACTGCTGGAGAATTGTTGGACTGTTAAGGGAGTAGAGTTGCCTAGGACTCCAAAGACGCCGATAAATTGTGGAGAGTCTGGGGCTACTCTTCGTTTTATGATACCTGTTGCCGCCCTTGCCTCCGGGCCTTCGATCTTCACTTTTGGATCGTCCCTTGAAAGGAGACCAGTACTCCCTCTTCTCCAGAGCCTCAAACAGATGGAGGTCGAATCTAACCTGCATCTGAAAGAAGGAGGTTCATCTGTCAGAGTTCGTGGAGGAGGAATCAGAGGAGGCAAGACATCAATAAGGGGAGACATAAGTTCCCAATTCATCTCTGGGCTTTTGTTTGCTTGTCCAAAGGCAAAGGAGGACACGGAAATAACTGTCACTACCTCTCTAGAGTCGAGAAGCTATGTTCAAATGACTATAGAAGTTCTCAATAAATATGGGATTGGAGTCAATTCATCACATGACTTGACGCGGCTGAATATTCCTTCCAACCAAAATTATAATCCATGCAAAAATGAAATTCCGGGAGACTTTTCCTCTGCAGCCTTTCTCCTAGCAGCCGCAGTAATAACGTCTTCAAAGGTGAAAGTGAAAAACCTTGATCTCCATTCAACTCAAGGGGATAAGGCGATATTAAACATACTGGAGAAGATGGGGTCGAAAGTGATGGTTGGCGATGGGTTCGTAGAAGTCGAGGGAGGTCAACCCATTGCAGTTAACGTTGACGTAAGGGACATACCGGACCTAGTTCCAGTTTGCGCTGTTCTCGCGTGCTATTCAAAAGGAACATCAAAAATATACAACGCTAAGAGACTTAGATACAAAGAATCTAATAGACTTGGGTCCCTTCACACTGAACTGAAAAAGATGGGGGCAGAAGTAATAGTAAATGAAGACAGCTTAATAATAAGAGGCCCATGCACTATGCATGGAACAACTATTGTTTCCCATAACGACCATAGAGTTGCCATGGCCTGCGCCGTTGCCGCCTTAGGAGCAGATGGTGAAACGAAAATACAAAATTCAGAGTGTGTCAATAAATCTTATCCGAAGTTCTTTAATGATTTACATTTGTTAGGAGCGAATGTTGTTGGAGGGTAACTCGATAGGGAAAAGATTCGTCATAACCTGCTTTGGTGAAAGTCACGGCAGATGCGTTGGAGTCACCATAGACGGCTGTCCAGCAGGTCTTCCACTGACCGAACAAGACATTCAACGAGATCTAAACCAAAGAATACCGCCCCACATGGAGATCGTCTCCGCAAGAAGAGAAAAAGATATCGTTGAAATTCTATCCGGAATCTTCAACGGTTACACAACTGGCGCCCCAATCTGCACCTTGGTATGGAATGAAGAAGCAATCTCCAGCGAGTACGACCTAATAAAAGACATACCTAGACCTGGACATGCTGACTACCCTGCCCGAATAAAATATGGAAGCTTCAACGACTATCGTGGCGGGGGAAGATTTTCGGGCAGAATCACAGTGGCTTTTGTCATGGCCGGTTCCCTAGCGAAGAAACTGCTAGGTTTCGTTGGAGTTGAAGTTCTTGCGTATGCGACAGAAATAGGTAATGTGAGACTAGTATCAACACCAACCCTTGACGAAATTCGGAAAAACACTTACAAAACCGCGGTTAGGTGTCCAGATCTAGAGATCGCAAGAGAAATGGAGAAAGCAATTTTGAAGGCAAAAAAGGAAGGAGATAGTTTAGGAGGAATCGTTGAGTGCATTGTCTCCAACGTTCCAGTCGGGATAGGTGAACCGCTTTTCGACTGCTTAGACGCTGACATCGCCAAGACGCTTTTCAATGTTCCAGCTGTCAAAGGAGTTGAATTTGGCGCTGGCTTCAAGGCTGCTCAATTGAAGGGTTCAGAAAACAATGATCCATATGTAATACGGCAAGAAAAAATTGTGACCTTAACGAACAATGCTGGCGGAATCTTGGGAGGACTCTCATCAGGAATGCCGATTTTGGTTAGAGCTGCCATAAAACCAACGCCCTCGATTCGAAAAGAACAAAGGACGGTTGATTTATTGAAGATGGAGGAAACGCTGATTCAAATTAAGGGCAGACATGACCCTTGCATCGTGCCCAAGGCAGTTCCAGTTATCGAATCTGCAGTTGCCACCGTTTTAGTCGACCACATGCTTCGAGCAGGTTTCATTCCACAAGTTTTGGGAGGCTAGAAATAGCTTGGAGCGAATCTTAGCTTTGCGGAAAAAGGTTGATGAAGTCGACGAGCAGATTCTGTGTTGTCTTAGAGAAAGGATAGAAATCTGCAAGGTCATCGGAGCTGTCAAAAGAAAACATGGAATTCCCGTTAGGGATTCCCGAAGAGAAGGTGATGTGTACTCTAATGTTTTTAGGAAAGCGTCCAAATTGGGGCTCAATATAGATGAAGTTAAAGCCATCTATCAAAAAATAATGGAAATGAGTGCAAACGCCCAAAAAATTGACACAAAAACTCAGGGTAGTATAACTTAATAACTCTGAAAAAACAGACTTCGGTAGTTTAGGTCTTTCTAGTGGAGGCTGAAGAAGATGCTGTACGAAATAAACGAAAAATCAATAAAGCTTCAGAATGAAGGAAAAAAGATAATAAAATTCAACCTAGGAGATCCAGATCAGCCTACACCCAAAGCAATAGTTGAAGCAGCTCTCGAAGCAATGAACCAAGGAAAGACCAAATACGCTTCCTCTGCCGGCGAGAAGAGACTTAGAGAAGAATTGGCAGGCATTCATAATGTTTCACCGGATAATATTGTAATTACCTCGGGATCAAAATGGGCGATTTTCTCACTGATGTTTCTCTTGTTGAAAAATGGAGGTAACGTTGTCATTCCAACCCCTCACTGGACTACCTACGAATTGGCTGCAAAAAGTCTTGGAGCGGAAATAAGATTCTTAAGGACGGACCTTGATTCAGACTGGAAAATCGACTGTGAAAAACTTAGGAAACTGGTAGACCAAAAGACAAGACTGATAATATTAAATAACCCTAACAATCCCACCAGCAAAGTCTTCGATCAAGAAGTACTTGCAGAAATACTTCAGATAGCAAACAGTGAAGGAAGCACAATTCTTTCAGATGAAGTGTATTCTGACATAAGTTTCGTTAAAATAAAGAGTATTTTGGATCTCGACGACCAACACGTGATAGTAAAAAGTTTTTCTAAAACATTTGCGATGTCCGGATGGAGAATTGGCTACGTCATTGTAAAAAAGGAGTTGGCAGAAAAAATGGTGAAACTGAACCAGATAACATTGACAAACGTCCCAGTTTTCGTCCAATACGCTGCTTTAAAGGCATTGGAATTAAGACTTACTATTGCTAGCCAAATTAGAGAGGATTACCGGAGAAGAGCAGAGTTAGCATGTAATATTCTTTCGAAAACAAAGATTCGATTTTCCAGACCAGACGCACCCTTCTACGTTTTTCCGAAATACGACAAGCTTGATTCTGAGAGTTTCGCATTAAATCTTCTTGATAACGGAGTGGCTATAGCTCCTGGCACCGCTTTTGGAGATTACCGGGAACATTTTAGAATAGCTTTGACTGTGCCAGAAGAAGAAATTAAATCAGGATTACAAAAAATCTGTGAGGCGCTAGAATGAAAACGGCGATTATAGGTGCCGGGAAAATGGGGCGATGGTTTACAAGGTTCTTTCTAGAGGAAGGGGATTCTGTGGTAGTCTCGAGTAGAAGCAAAGAAAAATTATTGAAGATCAGAGATGACTTCGGGGTTGAAATCACTGACAACGTGAATGCTGTCAAGAATGCTGATAGAGTCTTAATATGTGTTCCTTTGGAAAATGTTGAGATGGTTGTGAAAGAGATTCGTTCTCATGTACGCTCGGACCAGGTTGTTATGGATATTTGTTCAATTAAAGAGGGACCGGTCAAAACGATGCACGAATACATAAAGACTGGCATAACCTTGGGAACACATCCGGTGTTTGGTCCTGGCGCAAAAAGCATCGAAAATCAGAATTTTGTACTTACGCCAATCAATGATGAAGAAAAACAGTTTGCGGAGAATTTCAAGCATTGGCTGGAGAAAAAAAAGGCAAATGTGTATATAATGTCTCCTAGAGAGCACGACGAAATAATGTCAGTCGTCCTGGGATTTCCTCACTTTATCGGTTTGGTTATTTGCGACACTTTACTTGACCACTCTAAATTTCTTGAAACGGAAAAGGTTTCCGGAGCTAGTTATAAGATGTTATTGACATTGGCGGAAGCTATTGCGTCTGAAGAAACAGGGTTCTACACAAGCCTTCAAATGAATCTACCTGAAATAGAAAAGATTGAGGAATTGTTTTTAGAGAAAACTGAGGAATGGCTCGACATAGTGAAGCGAAAGGACATAGCATCGTTTGCCAGAAAAATGGCACTGGTTAAGAAGAGGTTGAGGAAGGTAAATCCCAATTACGAGCGGGCCTACGAAGTCATGCATAAACTTTTAGGTACCGCTAAAAGTTGAATTTGGATTCCTTGATGGCCGCTTTGTATGACCCCAGAATCTTTACGAAAAGTGTTTTGTCTCTAATACTTTCCAGTGCTTCTCGACATTTTTCTTCGTTCCTATGACCGTCGAAATCTAGATAGAAGTTGTACTCCCAAGGTGTTCGTTTCGTCGGTCTGGATTCGATCTTTGTCAAGTTTATTTCTCTGATAGCAAACTCCCTAAGAACCGCATGTAACGTTCCTGGAATAGATTTAACTGAAAAAATTATGGATGTCTTATTTCCATCCGAATGCGGAGTGTCTTGTTTTGACAGAACAAAGAATCTTGTGTAATTATTTGGAGTATCTCCAATCTCTTTAGAGAGGATTTTCATGTTGTAGATCTCTGCTGCTCTTTTGCTCGCTATAGCGCCAGCATCCATCAACCCTTCCTCTTTTATCATCTTTACACTGCCTGCGGTGTCAAAGGTTGAGATAAGCCTGCATCCCAATTGTTCTAAGAAGTTTCTGCATTGAGCTAAGGCTTGCGGATGGGAGTAAACTGTTTTGATCGAATCTAACTGAGTTCCGGGATGGGCTATAAGGCAATGGGCGATCTTTAGGATTATTTCACCACACACTTTTAGATCGTATTCTAGGAATAGGTCATAGGTCTGGTTTACACTTCCTTCTATGGAGTTCTCGATTGGAACTACTCCATGCCGCGTTTCTTCTTTTTTCACGCTTTTGAAGACTTCTGATAAGCTTCTACAGGGTTTGACTTCCGCTGAGGAGCCGAAAAAAAGGTAGACAGCACTTTCACTATATGCTCCTATTTCACCTTGAAAGGCAACCTTCATGATACATTCTCCGTTTCTTTTCAGGTTCTCAGTTATTGGCTTGCCATCTAATTTGTCTTTCTTATAGATTTGGGATAATATTCACTTTTCAAGACAAGATTTCGTAAGCCTTTGGACTGGTTAAAAAATGAAAAATTTCCTTGGCACAATTAATTGGTTTGTTCTTTTGATCATCTTTGACCTAACAGCCCAAATTTTAACTCTACCAACTTCTGGGACAACAAGATAATGGAGTCTAGTGAAGGGTTATCGCATAAGGTGGTATGCCAAATCCTATGGGAAAATCTAAACTTTCATAGAATTTGGAGAAGTTTAATCAACAGAGGTCACATTTTCCTTCAATCGTTAGTTGGTGAAATGTCACTTGAGAGAAAACTGCAGCTCTTTCTAAAAAATCATTCTATCTCTGAATTTTTTGCCCTACGCTTTTCCTGTAGTTCACGCAACTTTAACAAAGCCTTTCGATACACCTGAATGCTAGCCAAATATTCCTGAAGGTCGATATGTTCGTCAGGGGTGTGGTCAAGACGAGAGTCACCGGGGCCATACGTAACTACGGGTATTTTCAAGGCATTGCCAAGAACGTTCATGTCTCCAGTTCCCGTCTTCCTTGAGAAAGAAGCGTAGTTAAGAGTTGTTTTTCTAATAGCCCAAGCCAGAGCTCGAACAAGAACTGACCTTCGATCAGCTTCAAAGGCACTAGTTACCTCTTTCATCTCCACTTTAACGGAAACTTTCGGATTAGTAGCCTGATATCGCTCAATTCTGTTTTTGACCTCATTGAAAACCTGTTCAGGAGTGAATTGTGGTGGAATTCGAAGTTGAACGTAAATATCGCATTTTGAAGGGACCATGGAAGAAGAGTTGCCTCCATTTATTTTGGTCAGACATGAGGTTATGGAGTAAAAGCGGCTTCCCAACTTCTCTTCACGCAAATGGAGCTTTCGAATTTGCCTCCAAAGTTCCATAGCCTTATCAATCGCGTTGTCAAATAACCATGGGGCAGCTGAATGCCCTGAGGGAGTCTCGCAAGTTATTTTTATGTTCAAAATTCCCTTATACCCAAAAACTATTTTTCCGATGCCGCTTGGCTCTCCAAATATGGCATAATCTGGTTTAATTCCTTCGTTTATGAAATGTTTAATTCCTCTACCTGACCCTTCTTCATCAACCACGCCCACGATAAGAATTCTGCCTGGAAAGTTTTCCTTGGCAAGACCTGATGCGCCTACTATCATTGCAGCTAGAGGCCCCTTTGCATCTACGGCTCCTCTGCCATACAGATTATTGCCTTCTACCCGGACCGGAATGTAGCCCTCAACTGTATCCATATGTCCGCATAACAGAATAACCGGTTTTCCTTGACCGATTTCGCCGATTACATTTCCAACCTCATCCTTACGAACATGAAAACACAGATTCTCCATTTCCTTGAGGAGGAAGTTGGAGATTTCTTCTTCCCCACCAGAAGGGCTGTAAATCTCCAACATTCTAGTTAGAAGAGTAACCGAATACTCGCTCATTCTTTCTTTTCCCCCATAACCGCGTCAAGGACGGCAATTGCTCTGTCAATATGTTCCTTTTCAATAACTAACGGTGGTAAGAATCGCAGAATATTTCTACCAGCGTCCAGGACGAGGACCCCTCGCTCCATAGATTTTAGAATTATGTTCAAAACGTCGAATCTAAATTCCATTCCAATCATAAGACCCAGTCCACGAACCTCTCTAACAACTCTGTATTTAGCCTGCAAATCCTCTAGCTTTTCCTTAAAGTATCTTCCTAGAGTGGCCGCCCTTTCTGGAAGCTTTTCCTCAACCAAAACGTCTATAGCAGCACAAGCAGCCGCGCAGACCAAGGGATTTCCGCCGAAGGTGGTTGAATGTTCCCCAACCTTTAGGGAAGACATGACATCTTCTTCCGCAATTGCCATGCCTATGGGAAGCCCTCCCGCAACCGATTTTGCGAGGCATAGAATATCTGGAGTAACATTCCAATGTTCAAACGCAAAGAACTTTCCAGTACGGCCAAATCCTGTTTGAACTTCATCAAAGATCAGAAGAACACCGGTCTCATTACAAATTTCTCTTAGACCCGAAAGAAAATCTTTCGGAGGAACTCTAATTCCACCTTCCCCTCGAATTGGTTCCACGAGTATAGCAGCAGTTTTTTCCGTAATCGCCGCCCTCACCTTTTCGAGATTGTCTGGAGGAACATGTCTAAAATCAGGAACTAGAGGTTTGAAGGGCTCACGGTATTTCTTATCCCATGTTGCGGACAAAGCGCCCATGGTTTTCCCGTGAAAGGCGCCCATCATAGCAATTATTTCAGGCTTGCCGGAGAATTTGCGGGCTACTTTGATGGCGCATTCAACTGCTTCCGCGCCGCTGTTAGCGAGAAAAACTTTGTTGAGACTTTTTGGTGTTATTTGGGTAATCTTTTGCAAGAGCTTTGACCTGATGTCGTTATAGAATGATGAGTGACAGGAAATTAGGATTTCTACCTGTTTTTTTACCGCATTTACAACTTTCGAGTGGGAATGGCCAACTACACAGACTCCGTAACTGCCGGTGCAGTCGATGTATTCTTTGCCGTTTATATCCCAGACTAGGGCTCCTTTTCCCCTAGTAAGGATTAACGGTCTTTTGGCGTAGACGTTTGCCATAAGTTTCTCTTCAAGGTCTATGATTTCTTTCTCATTCACGGCTTATCACGGTACCACATTCGTTTTTCAGCGAAGAGGAGATTGGCAACTTTTCGAGTCCGGGGGATATTAAGACTTGGCCTACGCCTTGGTTCAGGGCTTCCATAGCTGCATAGACTTTGGTAATCATGCCCCGTCCAATCTTAGGTAGGATTTCCTTTACCTCAGAAAGACTCAGCTTTTGAACCAGCTTTCCGTCTAGGATCAAGCCCTTTACATCTGTTAGAAGAATGAGTCGATCTGCTTTTAGGGCTCCAGCAACGTAGGCTGCTGTTCTGTCTCCATCCAAATTAAGGGGTTCAAATTCTTCGCCCATGGCAATCGGCGCTATGACAGGAACATAATCATTGTCGATGAGAAGCCGTAATAAAGGAACATTGACTTCGCTTATCTTCCCAGTATATCCTCCATCAATAACTCTTTTTCTTCCTCGCTCATCAACAATGACTAGACGCTTTTTCCGTTTCGCTCGCATGAGGAGCCCATCTAAGCCAGAGAGCCCCACACCCGCTATGCCTTGCCTCTGAAGGATTGAAACGATCTTCTTGTTGATACTTCCAGCCATGACCATCGTAAATATCTCGATGGTTTCCTTGTCGGTGTATCGACTGCTGAAACCGTCTGGTGAAACTACAAACTCCTGTTTCTTGCCCATTTTGGACGCTATTTTAGTGACTTCTTTTCCTCCACCGTGAACAAGAACGATGTGGTTTTTGGAAAGAACATTTTTTATGTCGGACACAAGTTCGGAAGCAACTCCTTCTAGTATGCTTCCACCTACCTTCACTACGATTAACATCGTCGTCACATCGGATGAAAACCCATGCTTTCTAACCCGGTTTTTTCGTCAACGCCTAGAAGAACGTTTAAGCATTGGACTCCTTGACCAGCTGCCCCCTTCAGAATGTTGTCTATTGCCGATAATATTATGAGGCGATTTGCGCGGGGGTCAAGTTCAAAGCCGATGTCGCAGAAGTTTGTTCCTAGTACAATCTTAGGGTCAGGCAACCGATATGGTCCTTTCTTGTATCTCACGAAGCGTATGAATGGTTCATGTTGGTAGTTTGAACGATAAATCTTCCAAACCTCTTTTATTGTTAAGGGTTTCGTGAGGAAAACGTGAATGGTTGCGAGAATGCCGCGAACTATGTTAACTGCGTGAGGAGAAAAAGAAATTATGACGGGTTCTTTTGTAAGAAGGTTGAGTTCTTGTTCCATTTCCGCAATATGCCTATGCTCCACCGTTTTGTAAGGCCTTACTCCTCCAAATCTTTCGGGGTGATGAGATGAAAGGGAAGGATTTCTGCCTGCACCTGAAGAACCGATTTTTGCGTCAACAACAATTCTGTCTTTTTCTATAACGTTGGCCTTCACTATTGGGGCTAATCCGAGAATGGTTGCAATTGCCATACATCCTGGACACGCTATGAGGCGGGCTTTCTTTATTTCTTGACGATGAAGCTCGGTTGAACCATAGACTGCTTCTTTTAATAACTTTGGATGAGAATGTTCCCAACCGTACCATTTAATATAATCAGCAGGGTTTTTCAAGCGAAAATCTGCGCTCATATCAATAACCTTTAGCTCCATTTCGAGCAATGTAGGAACCAGATTTACTGAACTGCCATGGGGCGTCGCCATGAACACTAGGTCGCAATTCTTTGCGATGCCAGAAGAATCTAGGGAAAGAAACTTCAGTTGCGTTGCTCCTCTGAGGTTTGGATGAACATTGAAAACATATTGACCTGCATATTTACGGGAAACAACTGTTGTTACCTCTACTTCTGGATGGGAAAGTAGAAGGCGTAGAAGTTCTCCACCAACGTATCCTGAGCCTCCGATTATTCCTACTCTCATTTCTCTCTTCATTCTCCATAATCAGATTCGATAATACTCTGAGCTCCTTTAAGTAACGGCACCGCCAAATTGATCCCCGCAGCCAATCTTGTTTGTTCCCAGAATTCGGGGCAAGCGTTTGCTTCATGGAACATGATTTTATACCTATTTCTCTCGATACTTTCTTCAATTATTTTCTTAATGTTCCCATATGCTTCTTGGCTTTTGTAATTCTGAAAAGCTTCTTCCAGTTTTTTGTTCCAACTTGAAAAGTCCCTCTTTTTGGTTTTGTAACGCTTAGTCGTTTTTACTGCATCGAATGATGATTCCAGTTTTTTAAACTCTGCCTTGACGTATTCATCGTCACAAATTTTCTCTTCACCAATGTCAATCATCGCATCGAAGGCCAAAAGCCAAGCCTTACTTTTTTTTCCAATGGCTTTGCCACACTTAACCGCTAGATCCCTAATGTGGGGCGGCAAGTTAACGCCAAATACCATGTTACCGAGGAATGTGTTTGTTCTAAAGTCTTTAAATCCCGCCCTTGCCAATGCAGTTGGATGACACTTTGGTGCCTTCTTATTTTCTTTTGTAACTATTATTCTCAAGTCATAGAACCATTTTTGAATAAATTTTTGAGCGAGAACACCCACTGGATTTGTTATTGACGGTTCGGTTTCTCTCAGAATTGTTAAAAGATCGTTTCGTTTTCTGGCGAGTCTAACATCTTTTCCGTGGGTGCCAGCGTCTGGTTTAATTACAATGCTTCCATTACCGATTTCCTGTTGCATTAGATCAGCGATTTCTTCCTCGTTATGGATCTCGCCTCCACCAATCATAGGTTCATGGGGATCACATGGAACGTAAACTGTTTGAGGAATTTCGATTCCCATCTTCCAGAAAAGAAGGAGAGTCCTTAATTTGCTGAAGCAAATGTATTCGACGGCCAAAGGATTTATCACACTTTTGCCGAAGGCTTCTAGTATGTTTACTGCGAAGAATCTCCGATTTTTACTCTGCGCTCTGTTTAGTATCACAGTTACATCTTTGATGACCTTGGAATAATCCTCTCCCTTGCTTCTGACGCTATATCTGTCTTTGTTCAAGCGAACTGCAACCTTACGGAAGGGAATATACGCAAGGTTTATTCCCATCTCTTCTGCGGTTACTTTTATTCCCATTTCATCGGTTTCGGAACGTTCATACAGAATTCCGATGCTCATCTGTTTTCTTACATCCTATTTCCAAATTTTCATTCAAATATCGGTTTTCTCTCTCAACCCCTGTTTTGGATGAGCGAATGTTAATAAAGAAAAGATGGGTTATTCTCCCCAGTCTTCCCCTTCAATTCCCAGTTCTTGGAGTTCCACAGATTCTCCCTGTATCTGTTTCACTTCGAGTTCGAGTCCACAGCTGGGGCAGGTCAGAATTTCTCCTTGCAGTATGTCTTCTGGGATTTCAAGTTCCATGTCGCAATCGGGGCACTTAGCATTATTCACTGTTTCCACCTCTCGATTTGGTTGACCTCACTATAGAAATCGATGTTATTTATAAGGATTTCGGATTTTCAACTCATTATTTTTGACTAATTTCTAACAAATTATACGGAATTCGTAAATAATATGTCCGCGTAGTTAATGATGCCTTTTCCGCATTTCGGTTACTAATAACTTTATCGTCCTATTGCGTAGCTATTCTCCCCAATCTTCGCCTTCTACTACCAGTTCTTCAAGCGTTACAAAATCGCTTTTGATTTGTTTTACTTCAAATTCAAGTCCACAGCCATGGCAGGTTACGATTTCGCCTATAACGACGTTTTTCGGAATTTCAAACTCTGTGTCGCAGTCGTAGCATTGCATTCTTTCATCGTTGGTAAGGACCACCTTTTCAGTCAATGTATCAACCTCCATTAGAGCTTTCATAGTTGTCAAACCATGTTATGGATTCGGAGAACATCTCAATGCTTTTATGGGTTTCGGTCAATAATATGATAAATTGGGCAAAAGTGACCAATATGGGTCAAAATATTTGCGCGCGCGTTGTTTTTACCTAACTTATTGTTGTATACAATCTCTGATTTGGGCAAAGCGAATTACAGCAAAGTTATTCGAGCTGTCCAACGTGCTGGTTGAGTACGATTTTCGTTCCAAACAAGCTTCCAAATCTCAGAAATCGTTAAATTTTTCCGCATCTCAACTATAAAAGCGGTGGAGAAAATGGATGATACTGACAGGGAGATAATTAGAATCCTTAGAAATGATGGACGAGCCACCTATAGTGAAATTGGAAAAAGGATTGGTTTGTCCGAAGGAGCAGTTAGGAAAAGAATTAAGGCGCTAATTGATTCTGGCGTAATAAGGCGGTTCACCATAAAAGTCGGGCTTACAGAAGGCGCGGAAGCGATGGCTCTGCTTTCAATAAAACCATCCTTTCCGACATCAGACGTTTCGAAGCTATTGAAGAATTTCCGTAATGTTGAAACTGTTTACGAGACTACAGGCCAATACGACATTGCTGCCATCATATCCGGTTTGAACATAGTAGAGGTTAATGAATGCATTGAAGAAATTCGCCGAGTAGAAGGGGTTGTAAGCACGAACACGATGATTATTCTACGTAGCTGGTAGTCGAAAGCCAACGGGAATCATAGCCTCCTTCGCACCTTCGTTTAAATCATATTAGAAATCCTCTTTCACATTCGTTTATGTAACTTCAGACTTCCCTCTTCCCTACCGTAAATTCATCCAGTTTTTGTTGGTTTTCCTTTACACTTATATACATAAAAGCTCGGAATCCTTATATTTGGCACACAAACATTCTACGTAAAACTCGGAATCGAATAGTCGTGGAGAAACGAAGAGCGCATGTAGAATCAGTAAAAGTGAGTGAGGAGGAAAAATGGTATGAAGAAGAGTGTAACTCAAAAGATATTGGAAGAGCATTTAGTTGAGGGAAAATTTGAACCTGGCGAAGAGATAGCCATTAGACTGGACCAAACTTTGACACAAGATGCAACTGGAACCATGGCCTATCTTCAATTTGAGGCAATGGGAATGTCAAAGGTCAAAACTGAGCTTTCTGTGAGCTATATTGATCACAACACAATCCAAGTGGGGTTTGAGAATGCAGATGACCATCTTTACCTTCAATCAATCGCAGCCAAGTATGGCATGCTGCTGTCGAGGGCGGGAAACGGGATTTGCCATCAAGTTCACCTTGAGCGGTTTGGTAAACCAAGAAAGACATTGTTAGGATCCGATAGCCACACGCCTACTGCAGGTGGATTAGGGATGATCGGTATTGGAGCTGGAGGATTGGATATTGCTGTTGCCATGGGGGGCGAGCCATTCTATCTTACTTGCCCAAAGGTAATCAAAATAAATTTAAAGGGAAAATTAAGGCCCTGGGTCTCTGCAAAAGATGTGGTTCTAAAGGTTTTGGAAGTCTTCACCACAAAAGGCAATGTCGGTTGCGTATTTGAATATGGCGACGAAGGGGCAAAAACGCTTTCTGTTCCTGAAAGAGCAACAATAACAAACATGGGCGCGGAATGTGGAGTCACGACTTCTGTTTTTCCATCTGATGATATTACAAAACGGTTTCTAAAAATGCAAGATAGAGAAAAGGATTGGGTCGAAGTCAAGGCTGATGAAGATGCGGAATATGACAAGGTGGTTGACATTGATCTAAGCGAGATAACCCCACTTGCAGCTTTTCCACACAGCCCTGGAAACATCAAGACGGTAGAAGAGTTGCAGGGAATGAAAGTAAATCAAGTATGTATCGGAAGTTGCACAAACTCTTCCTATAAAGATCTGATGACTGTTGCAAAAATATTGAAAGGGAAGAAAGTTCATCCGTCTGTTAGCTTCGTCATTTCCCCTGGCTCAAAACAAGTAATTGAGAACCTTGCCAGGAAAGGAGCATTAGCAGATCTGTTGTCTACTGGAGCGAGAATTACAGAACCCGTCTGCGGATTCTGCATTGGAAACAGCCAGTCGCCTCAAACGAATGCTGTTTCAATTCGTACATCTAACAGAAATTTCTTTGGTCGTTCTGGAACAAAAAGTGCAGAGCTATATTTGACAAGTCCTGAAACAGCTGCTGCAGCAGTCATCACAGGGGAAATGACAGATCCGAGAGATCTTGGAATGGATTATCCTCAAGTGGAGATGCCTGAGAAATTCTATATAGATGACAGCATGATTGTCGCTCCTTCGGACACACCAGAGCAGGTTCAGATATATCGGGGTCCAAACATTGGAGAACCGCCGTCTAATCCCCCGATGCCAGCTAACATATCTGGAATCGTCACCATCAAGGTGGGAGACAAAATCACCACAGATCACATCATTCCAGCTGGGAGCAGAATGAAATACCGGTCTAACGTGCCTAAGTACTCCGAGTTTGTGTTTGAAATAATTGATGACACCTTCTACAAAAGAGCTGTGGAATATAGAGATAGAGGAAAACACAACATCATTGTAGGAGGAGTAAGTTATGGCCAAGGTTCTTCACGGGAGCACGCAGCTTTGTGCCCAATGTTTTTAGGAGTAAAAGCTGTCATCGCGAAATCTTTTGAGCGAATACATTCAGCAAACCTAATCAATTTCGGAATTATTCCCTTGACTTTCAAAACAGAATCTAACTATGACGAAATAGATTCTGGAGATGAAATCCAGATTTCCAACATTAGGAAATTGATATCCAAGAATGAGCTACTTATTGTGAAGAATCTTACAAAGGGAAAAGACTTAGAAGTAGACTATGAGCTGTCGGAAAGACAACGTAACATCCTTCTTGCTGGCGGAATGCTTTCCTACATAAAAAACAAATAGAAACGTTAGAAGGAAGTGACTGGAGGCAGAAAATTTGGCTCAAAGAGGAATACGTGAATATCATGGAAAGAAGATGATTGCAAAATATTGGTCTGAATACTTGAAAGACCTTGAAAAATATGAGGGAAAAGTAACGTTGGTTGATCCGAAAACATCTATTGACGACCTCGCCGAACATAATCCTTGGTTAAAAAAAGAAAGTTTGGTGGTCAAGCCAGATCAATTGATCGGAAAGAGAGGGAAACATAACCTCATACTTCTCAATGCCTCCTTTGAAGAGGCAAGGAAATGGATAGAGGAGCGAATGAACAAGGAGATTACAATAGGAGAGGTAACGGATAAACTCTCTCATTTTCTGGTTGAACCCTTTGTTCCCCATGACAGAAATAAGGAATATTATGTCGCCATAACCTCAAATAGAAGAGGCGATGCTATCCATTTCTCAGCTCATGGAGGAGTAGACATTGAGGAAGTTTGGGATACCGTTGTGATAATACAGGTTCCCATACTCTCTAACATTGATGATATCAAAATAAAGGAAAAACTACCCAGAGATCTCCCGGAAGAAGAAAAAGATAGGATTACCGAGTTCATCAAAGGGTTGTTCAGGTTTTATTCTGATCTTGGTTACGCCTATCTCGAAATAAATCCTCTGATAGTAACTAAGAGAGGCCTAATTCCGGTAGATACGGTTGCACGTCTGGATGACACAGCCCAATTTATGTGTGGCAAGAAGTGGGGAGACATAGAATTCCCAGCGCCTTTTGGAAGAAGACTCACCAAGGAAGAAAAATTCATTAAGGATATGGATGAAAAAAGCGGGGCTTCTTTGAAACTAACCGTGCTGAACCAAAAAGGAAGAGTCTGGACGATTGTAGCCGGCGGTGGAGCCAGCGTGGTCTACACAGACACTGTTTTTGACTTAGGTTTTAAAGACGAACTGGCAAATTATGGAGAATACAGCGGGAATCCGTCTACAGATGAGACATATCAATATACCAAGACAATCCTTGATCTCATGACAAGGGAAATAGATCCTAAAGGAAAAATCCTTCTCATCGGAGGCGGTATTGCAAATTTCACTGACGTTGCTAAGACGTTTACAGGCATAATAAAGGCTTTGAAGGAATACAGGAAGAACCTCATCGACAACAAGGTTGAAATTTATGTTCGAAGGGGTGGGCCAAACTATCAGGAAGGATTAAGAAACATGAGACAACTTGGAAGGACCCTTGGCGTTCCCGTCAAAGTATTCGGACCTGAGGCCCATATGACGTCAATAGTTCCCATGGCACTTAAGAGAAATAGAGGGTGACAAAGATAAAAATGGAAGATTACAAATTATTTGATGAAAACACGCAGGCTATTATTTTTGGATATCAGCAAAAACCTATTCAAAGGATGCTTGACTTTGACTATGCCTGTGGAAGAGAGACTCCAAGCGTTGCAGCAATCATTGACCCGACGAGAGGCGGATATCATAAATGTTTCTGGGGACCTGAAGAAATTATCCTACCAATATATACAACAATCAAAGAGGCGTCATCTAATCATCCCCAAGCTCATGTGATGATCAATTTCGCGTCGTTCAGATCGGCTTATCCCAGGACAAAAGAAGCCTTTGAAATCGACAATATACGAACAGTTGTGATCATTGCTGAAGGAATTCCTGAAAGATACACAAAAGAGCTTATCGCAATTGCGAAACAAAAAGGAAAATGGATAATTGGTCCTGCAACGGTTGGCGCCATAAAGGGAGGAGCCTTCAAAGTAGGAAATACCGGGGGCATGATTGATAACATCATAGCATCTCGTTTACACCGACCGGGAAGTGTTGCGTTTATATCAAAATCAGGGGGACTACTTAACGAATTAAACAACATCATTTCCCGAAACAGCGACGGCGTCTATGAAGGCATTGCCATTGGAGGAGATCTTTACCCAGGCAGCACTTTCATAGACCATATAATGAGATATGAAAAAGATCCAGATGCGGCCATGATCGTCCTCCTCGGCGAGGTTGGAGGCAAAGACGAATATGATGTTGTAGCCGAACTAAAAAAGGAAAAGATAACGAAACCTCTTGTGGCATGGTGCATAGGGACATGTTCAAAAATGTTTCCAACTGGTGTACAGTTTGGTCATGCCGGGGCAAAGGCAAGAACGGATTTAGAAACAGCTGACGCAAAAAATCAAGCACTGAAAAAAGCAGGCGCCATCGTTCCAGATTCCTTCGATGATCTTGGTGATAAAATAAAAAGAACTTTTGCAAAACTGGTGAAAGAAGGTAAAGTTAAGCCAAGGCCTGACAGGGAGCCACGGGCAATACCTATGGATTTCAATAAGGCCCTTGCCCAGGGTAAAATAAGGGTGGCAACCAACTTCATCAGTACAATCACTGATGAGAGAGGGGATCAACCTCTTTATGCAGGCATACCGTTAACTGATGTTATCGAAAATGGCTATGGAATTGGCGGAGTCATTGGTCTTCTGTGGTTTAAGAAAAAATTTCCAAATTGGGCTAGAGGTTTTATTGAACTGGTTTTGCAAATAGTAGCTGATCATGGTCCCGCAGTATCAGGTGCCCACAACGCCATTATAGCTGCGAGAGCGGGAAAGGATCTAATATCCTCCTTAGTAAGCGGTCTCCTAACAATTGGCCCACGATTCGGAGGAGCAATTGATGGAGCAGCCTATTGGTTTAAAAAGTTTCATGACGAGAAGAAGGATCCAGATGAGATGGTTGGCGAGATGAAAGCAATGAACATTCTAATCCCTGGAATTGGCCATCGGGTTAAGTCAGTGATAAACCCAGATAAAAGAGTAGAGATGCTTAAAGAATATGCAGGAAAGAATTTCCTAAAAACCGAATACTTGGATTTCGCTCTGAAAGTTGAAAAAATAACCACTGCAAAAAGAGATAATCTAATTTTAAACGTGGATGGATGCGTAGGAATTCTTTTCCTTGACCTGCTAAACAGCATAGGTTTCTCAAAGAAGGAAATCAGCGGCATCATAGAAACCGGAGCTTTAAATGGGCTATTTGTGCTCGGCCGCAGCATCGGCTTCATGGGTCATATTTTGGATCAAAAACGCCTTAAAACAGGGCTGTATCGGCACCCGTGGCACGACATTCTTTATTTATCTCCGAAGAAAGAAGAATTAGAAGAAGAAGCTAAAAGATGGGGAGATTAAAAATGAGAAATGAAATTGAGGAAGCAAAGGAACATTTTGGAAAGCTATTGGAAGAACAGCTTGAAAGAGTCGAACGCATGAAAAAAGCAGAGGATTGGATAGACTATACCAAAACAAAACCAATAATATTAGGAATCATTGGTGGAGATGGAATTGGCCCATACATTGCCAAGGAAGCAAAACGCATTCTAGAATTTCTGATGAAAGAAGAGCTTGAAAACGGGAAGATTGAATTCAGAGTAATTGAGGGATTGACAATTGAGAACCGCGCGAAAGTCATGAAGGCGATTCCTGATGATATTTTGGAAGAGATCAAAAAATGTCACGTCATACTTAAGGGCCCACTGTACACTCCTAAGAAGGGGGACGAATGGCCGAATATTGAGAGCGCGAACATTGTAATGCGGCGAGAACTTGATTTGTTTGCAAACGTGAGACCAGTAAAAGTTCCCAAGGAAGGGATAGACTGGATATTCTTCAGGGAGAATACAGAGGGGGCATACATACTTGGAGGGAAAGGTGTGAATGTTACTAATGATCTTGCCATTGACTTTAAGGTCATAACAAGCCAAGGTTCTGAAAGAATAATTCGAATGGCATTCGATTATGCCAAGAGAAACAGAATCAACAAGGTAACAGTCGTGACAAAGGCAAATGTCGTGAAAACAACTGATGGAAAATTTCTCAGCATAGCCGGGCAGGTAGCTAGAGATTATCCCGAAGTGGAATGGGATGACTGGTTTATTGATATAATGACTGCCAAACTTGTGGATTCAAAGAGGAGGACGCAGTTCAGGGTAGTGGTGCTGCCAAATCTTTATGGAGACATTATAACTGATGAAGCAGCTGAATTTCAGGGAGGCGTTGGCACAGCTGGAAGTGCAAATGTTGGCAAGAGATATGCAATGTTTGAGGCGATACATGGTACAGCTCCAAGAATGGTTGAGGAAGGAAGAGCCAAGTATGCTGATCCATCTAGCATCCTGAGAGCTACTGTTATGCTCTTAAATCACATTGGTCAGGCTGATAAAGCTAAGAAACTTGAGATGGCTCTTGACATCTGTGGTCAGTATGAGAAGAAGCTTGACATAACAGGAAGATCGGATGGGGCTACTGGAGCAGAGTTTGCTGATTATGTTATGAAGACAATCAGGGATCCACAAGTAGAAAGTAAGTGGCAAAGCTATCAATAACTCCTAAATCTTGGCCATGGAGACGCCAAATAGAATTCTTTTTAAGAAAGCAAAATCGATTCGCATGCAACTTGCGGTTGTGAATCAGTCTTTTCGATTCTTCACCGTGAGTGGTTTCAGCAGTTGACTTACGGATTTTGAAAAGAATTTAATCTTTTCGTATTCTAAAGATCTAAAATTTTCGAAAGAAATATATATTCGTGCGTTTTCTATACTGTGCTAACTTGAGTTAAGATACATACTAAAGGACGGAGTGTTTGATTGGAAGAGGAATACCTTGACGAGCGGGGAGAAAAGATCTTAAGAATGTTAAAGAGACAAGGAATCCTCCCGAGTCCATACAACTTTGTCGGCTATAATTCCCCCTCAATAGACGAATACATCGTACACGACAGTACTTTGAGGGAAGGGGAACAGACACCCGGCGTCGTCTTCAGCATAGAAGATAAACTGAAGATTGCCGAGAAATTGGATGAGGTGGGAATACAACAGATAGAATCTGGATTTCCAATAGCTTCAGATAAACAAAGAAGAGGCATTAAAGCCATAGTGAAAATGAACTTGGATGCCCAGATATCTGCCTTTGCAAGAGCGAGGCATGAAGATATAGATGTTGTTGCTGATACTGGTGCCGACGGAGTCATAGTGTCCTTATCAATATCTCCCTATCACAGAAAATACAAGTTTCATGACATGAGCCAACAAGAGTATCTCTACAAACTGGCTGACTCAATTAGTTATGCAGAGAGCTACGGGCTATTTGTCATATACAGCGCAGAGGACACAACCAGAGAAAATGACTTGAACTTCTTGAAAAAAGCTTTCAAAACAGCAGAGGAAGCTGGAGCAGACAGGGCTAGAATCGTTGACACATTGGGATGCATAAGCCCTGGGGGAATGGCGTATCTGGTAAGAGAAATAAAAAAGGCTATAGATATTCCAATCGAGATACACTGCCACAACGATTTGGGATTGGCCTTGGCGAATTCCATGGTTGCTGTGGAAGTTGGAGCGTCAACAGTGTCATCATCTATGAATGGAATTGGAGAAAGAGCAGGAATCGCCGCCACCGAAGAAGTTATTCCTGCGTTACATGTATTATTCGGAATGAGCCAGTTTGAGATGAGTCGATTAGTTGAAGTGTCAGAACTTGTTGAAGACATCACCGGAATAAGAATATCACCCACTAAACCAATAACAGGTGAAAACGTTACAGCCCACAGTTCGGGAATACACCAGCATGGAGTCTACATGAATCCGAAAACCTACGAGTTTTATCCACCTGAAATGGTTGGCCAAAGAAGAAAAGTCTACTTAGATGAACTTTGTGGGAGACATGGCGTCATCTATGTTGCGGAAAATGAGTTGGGAATGAACATTTCTCAGACTACAGCGGAAAAAGTTCTTTCAAGAATAAAGGCATCCTTCTCGCTTGAGGGAAGACGAAGTGCTTACAAACCGAGTGAACTTAGAGAATTGATAATGGAAATTCAAGAAGTTGAAGTTCATGGGACTGACAATAA
>CAYFWY010000011.1:0-26018 GCA_964346895.1 uncultured Candidatus Bathyarchaeia archaeon
GTGTATTCCCTCAGATAGTCCTGTCAAGTTTGTGTTTTCAGTGATGGTCATGGTTGCTTGGCCGTCGAGACCGTAACTTATCCATGATGTTTTTTCGCTCACGGTGAAGATTAAGGGAATAGAAGTTGAAGCATAGGTTATGTTTTGAGGCGACCAAATCGATATGGTTGGGGGCGTTCTATCTATTGGAGTGGGTGTTGGACCTACAGGCACGGGTGCGCGCATAATTGGTGATTTTTGAAGAACTTCATCGAAAGTCAACCCTAAAATATCTTTTGTTTGGAGGTTAAGTGTTCTATTAATGAAGATGTCTACTAAAACGAAGTGATATTCGCTTGAAGAATATTCTGTCCACCAAGTGGATCCTGCTGGATATAAGGCCGCTCCCCAACCTCCTGAAACTATGTACATTGTTCCCATAGAGTAGGAGCTTTGAGGAGAAGTTTTGGACGCGGTATAGTTGATTGCTTTTGAGCGTTCATAATCGTGATCGTGTCCAGAGAAGACTATATCTACTCGATATTTGTCGAATAGAGGACTCCAGTGTTCTCGTCCCTCATTCCAATTCCCGTGTTGGCCTGAGGAGAATGGCGGTTGATGAAACAGGACAAATTTCCAAGTATAGTTTTCATGAGATGCTAGGTCATTCTCTAGCCATTCAAGTTGGTCACCTGTTGGGTTAGCCTCGCTGTTTAGAACGGTTATGTGCACGTCTTTTCCCCAGTTGAACGAGTACCATTGTTCGTTACCTGGCAAGGCAAATTGTTCGTAATAGTTAGTGGCGTTTTTTTCGTGATTACCTAGACAGGGGATTATAGGTATGGTCAAATTGTCGTTGCCAATCCAGTATGAATCTAAACTATCGAAGAAACTATCCCATTGAGTCTGATTGTAGCCATCAGTCACAAGGTCTCCACCCAATAGCACAAAGTTTGGGTTGAACTTGCTCATTGCCCTAGATACTTCGTCACGCTTTAACCAATCAGTTCTGCAATCTCCGCCTACTACAAATCTGAGGTGTGAAGACTGGACAGGTGCTGTCCGAAAGCTTCGTTCATTGCTGTATCCTCCATTTTGTCCTCCGCAGACGAAATAATATGTTGAATTCGGTTTCAAATCTGTTAATTCAACGTCGTGTATGTAGCCTGAAGCCCCCAAATATGTTTGTGCTGTTCCCATAGCTGAATATCTATAGAGTGAAGCACTTCCATTCCGTGAAACATCATCATAAACAACAGTATTTCCTGATTCTGCGTATCGTGTTTGCCAAGTGACAGTTATCGTTCTGGACATGTCACTGTGTTGCCAAGTTAAATGTATACGAGTAGGCAAGTCTAATGCTTCAACGGATCCGTTGCATAATAAAAAAGTAGGTAACGCCAGTATAATTAGTATCAAGCTGATCATCAAAAAATGGACCATCCATGAAGACACTCGTTTTATCATAGAAATCCCTCAAATAATTGGCTGCACAACGATTAAAAGAATTTCGAGAAAACAACGGGTGCAACAGTTTGTTATCTGCAAGAAAACCTATGATGCATTTCATGAAGCATGAATCCTTTGGCTACCCCTACACAGGCATACACCTTTTTTCTGTCACTATCTATACGGAGAAGTCAACATTAAACGGAGGTTATAGAGGCGTCATATTACTTTGCGCGCTTCCGTTGCTGATTCGTTAAGTATTTAAATCTCAGATCGAACAGGATTAATTATGAGTTCAGCTGAAAGAGTTTTGTCCCGGTTTAGAATTTTGAATCAGTTTCTAAAAAGGGCTGGATTTGTTCGTTATGTTGTTGTTTTTTTGGTTGCTATCATCCTCTTGGCACTTGTAATTGCTGGTGTATTTTGGAAATTGAAGTCAACTGAAACTGAAGTATTCATAGGTGTAATGGTGGGGTTGCGAAGCATAGATGAAATTAAGAGTTTTGTTGATGAAGTTGAAGAGTACGTGAATTTGATTATAATAAGTGAGTTAACTCTAACCTCGAATACAACAGAACTTTATGCAATTTTTGATTACTTGCATACCCGAGGGTTATATTTTATTCCATTCATGACTTTATTCGAGTACGTAGAGGATCCAAATTTTTTCCAAGTTGCAAGAGAAAGATGGGGCGAACATTTCTTGGGTGTTTACACCTTTGATGAACCTGGAGGAAAACAAATCGACTTGGCGGTTGCTCGACCAGTTTACGAGGCACAAAACTATGAAGATGCAGCCTCGAAGTACACACAAGCTGTCAGTATGGAAGGACTGCTTCAGTTCACAAAGAGTTTCAATCTGATGGGTACTTTCACTATTTTCACATCTGACTACGCTTTGTATTGGTTCGATTATGCATCATGCTATAATTTGGTTTTCTCGCAGTTCGGGTGGAACCACAGCAGGCAATTGAATGTTGCTCTCTGCCGAGGAGCAGCAACTGAACATAACAGTGATTGGGGCGCAATAGTAACCTGGACTTATAGACAGCCTCCCTACCTAGACAGTGCAGATGAGCTATACAAAGACATGGTTTTAGCTTACAATAACGGAGCGAAATACATTGTTGTCTTTAACTTCCCCACGAATGTAACCGAATATGGAGTTTTAACCCAAGATCACCTTAAAGCCATACAAAAGTTTTGGAATTACCATAAAACTAATTCTCAACCCGAAAAATATCCCGCAGAAGTGGCCTACGTTCTTCCTAAGGATTATGGTTACGGATTTCGCGGACCCAATGACAAGATATGGGGACTGTGGGGCCCAGATGAATTGTCCTCAAAAATATGGAACGACGTAAACCGCCTTTTGGAATCCTACGGCTCAAAATTGGACATAATTTATGAAACAGCAGAATCTAACATAAAAGAGAGGTACCAACTACTAGTTTTTTGGAATGGCACCGAGATCTCAAATAATTAAATTTTCAAGCACGCATACATACTCTGGTGACATCACCCGTAAGATCCCCCCGCAACTCCCTCTATGCAATCACATTTCACTCAACACTTTGGCGACACTTTATGCCTACGAAGCATCTGTACACATACACGATAGCACTAAAAGAAGTGCAGACATGAAAAGAGCGAGCACGCAAGGACGTCTCTATACTTTTGGGCTTATTTCTCTTCTTTTTGATCGCATGTAGTCAGATATCATTCTTGAGTGCGCGAACGCAAGCCTCTCAGGAACATCCTTAATTTCAAACAGCCTAATCTTTTCGATCTCCATTTCAGGTCTCTCAATTTTTCCGCCAATAGGCTTTACAAGAAAACAGGCAGGGTAATAGTCGTATGTTATTCCATCTTGAAATCCGCTTTCATGGTATTCCCCTATCTTTCCCACAATCTCTACATTAAGACCAGTCTCTTCTTTCACTTCTCGCACCACAGCTTGTTCGATAGTTTCTCCCACCTTAACTCTCCCACCTGGTAGAGCCCAGAAGCCTTTGAAGACAATGGTGCCTCTCTTGACCAACAAAATTCTGTCGTCCGGAAACTCTATTATTGCTGTGACTGTTCTTCCTTCGAACTTGCGTACACCCTTATTTTCCTTAATCAAGAATGTCTTTAACTCTTTAAGTGTGGGAATATCCTTCATTTGATGTTTGGTAATCTTTTCCCAAATTATGCCTTTGGGTTGGGAATATTTCCTTTCTATTCTAGCCACTCTTGTCGGGGTGATTATGGCGTCCACAATAAAGTCATGCTCTTCTTTTGGGGCTTTGTCAATTATCTGGACATCATGAACTGTTGTGAAGATGGGGGTATCTTCATCTATCAAATTGAGGTCTCTCAAAACTCCATATTCTATCTCACTGTATCCTCCGCCCTTGCCAATTCTTACACCATCTCTGGAGACAGCCACGGAACCGGCAACTATCAAATCAACCATAGGTAACTCTCTAAAAGAACAAAGTCTTCCGTAATTGAAAGCTCCTCTGATTGTAGAAGCCTCCGCAAAAAATCTTTTTGAAATCTTTCTTGGATCCAGAAGTATGAACCCCTTTCTCAATCTTGGTGTAGGCATTATCAACAGTTTCCCACTAAGAAGAACGCTTCTCCTCACATGGGTCTGAGGAGAATCTGGGTTGACCTTCACGACTCTAGCACTTTGAAATTCAGGTTGACCAACCAGTCTTCTAGCGGCTATCTCAGAACCTTCAAAATTGGGAATCCTTCCAGCAACAGGTTTTGGAAACCTTGATACTCCAGACTCCTCCATCAACCGCCATACTTCTTCTCTAATAGCTTTCTTGTCTAACAAAAGAAAGGCACCCAAATTCAGTTTAGATAGTTCGAAGGAAATAAAGATGAAGATTAACTTGTCAAGTTTTGTTGGGAACATTAATCACAACGCATGTACAAAGTATGTGTGGATCCGTACTTGTAAGAAAAGAGGAATGAAATTGTATGAATAGATCGCATCTTTTTGACCCAAAGAAAATAGATGTCTTGGAGACAGAAGATAGGAAGATTTGGCAAAATCCTGAAGAGATTTTGAGAAAAATAGAAATTAAACCCAGGTTTGCTGTGGCTGACGTAGGTTGCGGTAGCGGGTTTTTCACTCTGCCATTAGCGCGGAAAGTTGCAAAGGTCTATGCTGTAGACGTCCAAAAGGAGATGCTTGAATCCCTTGAACAAAAGATCCGTAACCTGAAGATTCAAAACATAGAACCTCTACTCGCTCGGGAAAACGAGATTCCACTTGAAAACAAAAGCGTAGACCTACTGATTTCGATTAACACTCTTCACGAGTTCGCCGACAGAGAGAGAATGGTTATGGAGATGGGAAGGATCCTCAAACAGGGTGGAAATGCGCTGATAGCTGACTGGAAAAAAGAGAAGACAGGTTTTGGACCTCCAGTTGTCATCAGAGTCTCAAGAGAACAAGCGGTAGGTCTCTTCAAGAAAAAAGATTTTACTCTTTTGAAGAGAGAAAACCTCCCATTCCACTATCTGCTGGTTTTTTCTAACAAGAAATTAGGCTGAAGCCACACATACTCGATGAATTGCAATATTTGTCAATACGCTAAAGGCGAATAACGCCCGCGCCAAGGTAATGTGGATGTGAAGGTTTCGCGGCTCAATTATTACCAAAAAGTAATGTTTATATGTTACTAAACAGTAATTACTTTAAGGTAATATGAGGTGGGCTTCTATGAAGATGAAGCTACAATTAGTTCGAGATGGAGAAGTGTTATTTGAAATCCCTCTTTCTCCAACCGAGTGGCCAAAGGAGCAACTGGAAGACGAATTAGACGCTTTCGAAACAGATTTTCAAAAATTTTCAAAAATCTTTGATGCCTTATCCCATGAGACTCGATTGAGAATGATGAAACGACTCATGGAAGAAGAGGATCGCACCATCAGCTTCGCCGATTTCATGCGAGACCTGAATTTGAATCCTAAAATCGTTTGGGAGAACGCTAAAAAACTTAGAGAAGGAGGCCTCTTGGAAAAGGTTGACAGGGGAAAATATCGTTGTTCAGAGGTTGGGCAGAGAGGATTCATACTGATGAGCTTCGCCTTGAGGCATCTACTGGAAGCTCTGGAAGAAATGGAAGGCTTCTAGGGAGGTGAGAGATGGTGTCATTTGAAGAAATTTTTGGGAACTTCGACGCGTTCAGCAGCGACTTTGTGAAGAGACTTCGGAAAATGATGAGTGAAATTGATGAGGCGACGACAAACGGAGATCTCAGAGGTAAATGGGAAATTGAGAAAATTGATAATCCCGATGTGAAGGGGTACATAATTCAAGGACAATTTGGTTCAGATCAACCTTTAGAGCCCTTTGAGCCTTTTAGTCCCTTTGAACCACTGGATCCTATGAGGCGCCGACCAGTGCCCAGAAGACCATTTGAAGTTCAAGAAAGTGCTTTGAAAGAGACCGTTGAACCCCTAACGGATATCTTTGAGGAAGAGAAGGCAATAAAAATCTATATGGAAGTGCCAGGGGAAGAAAAAGATGACATACAACTCAATGTCACAGCAGACAAGGTTGAGGTCAAGGCCAAAAACTTTTACAAGATAATTGATTTACCGAGAGGTAATATCGAGATGGAAAAGGCGTCCTCAAAGTACAAGAACGGTGTGCTCGCAGTAACAATCCCCAAGAAAGAGAAGATTATCAAAAACGAGACCAATAAGATAAACATCGACTAGCCCCAGTGGAGATCATGGTAGAGATCCTCAACATCAATTATAACAAACATGTTGATATGGTTGGCACGGCGCACTTCACACGACGCAGCGTTAACGACGCCTACGAAACAATCAAGTCTTTGAAACCTAATGATGTCGCCCTTGAACTCGATTGGAGACGCTTTCAACTCTTAAATTCAGCTTGCTCAAATTGTCTGAAAAGAGGGTCATGTAAAGCTATCTGTGAATTCACCGGAGCCACAGAAGCCCTAGGAAACGCAGACGCCAACATATGGCTGATAGACATGACAGAACAAGAGATGAAGCGCAGGATAAGAGATAGAATGACACCTTTTGAGAGATCTCGCATGGGCTTTCAAATTTACCCGAAAGCATATGAGAATCCAATTTGGCTCTGGGAGAAAGGCTTCAAAGAAAGAGTGATAAACAACACCAAAAGAGAGATAGAAGCTGGTCGAAAGCTTTTTCCTTCTGTATGGTGGGTTCTGATAGATGAACGCAATGCTTTAATGGCTGCCAGGTTGGCATGGATAACTTCAAAGAATCTAGAAGAAGGAAAGAACTCCAAGACGCTTGCGTTTGTCGGAGCTGCTCACGTTGAAGGAATAAGAGACCTACTTAAGAACCCTTACATAATAAGGGAACAGCTTAGAAAATCCAACTTATCGTTCACAGAACCAACCTTAATCAGGAGGGTCTCCATTCAAGGAGACTAGAAGTGAATACAAGTAATCTGTCATGCTCTACGCGCCCTCAACATTCATGTAAGCGCGCACAACCAAGGGAGAACCTGATGAGAAGCCCTCAAGACCTCAATATTCAAGTTTTCTAAACTTGATTAAAAAATTTTTTCATACAATAAAACAAAAATATTTACTTAACTGCCGCCACCTTTATGATTTTGAAGAGGCAAAGTCGCTGAATTGATTAAAACTGTTGAACAAGGGTGATTGACGGGTGGAGATAAAAGGGCTCATCAACCTGAGTTTAGTGGATTGGGACGGAAAACTGGCCTCTGTCATTTTTCTTCCAAATTGTAACTTTCGTTGTCCCTTCTGCTACAATTCCACCCTTGTTCTCCATCCTGAAAGAGTAGAGACAATACCCTTTAAACGGGTGGAAGACTACCTGAAGAGCCAGAGAGGTTGGATTGACGGAGTATGCATCACAGGTGGGGAACCGATGCTTCACAGCGACTTGCCAGACCTCTGTTCAAAACTGAAGGAAACGAATTTTATGGTAAAGGTAGACACGAATGGAACCAATCCAATAATGGTGAAAGAACTGATGGACCGTGAACTCGTCGACTACATCGCCGTGGACATAAAGGCACCATTTACTGTGGAGAAATATTCTAAGGCAACAGGCATAAATTCAGAGAAACTTCTTGGGAAAGTAAAGGAAACAGTGAGAATCTTGCTGAGATCTAAGATGGATTATGAGTTCAGAACCACGGTTGTTCCAAAGCTTCATGAAGAGGAGGACATAAGGGAAATATGCGAAGGCATAAAGGGCTGCAGAAAATATGTTTTACAGAAGTTCGACATCAGTCTCGGAAAAACTACCATAGATCCAGACTTTAGCAAGTTAAAACCCTTTACAGACGAGGAAATGAAAACGTTTCTAACCATAGCTCAAGAACCCCTTTCAATCGTAAAAATAAGATAAATTTGCGCGCGCATTTTAAAAGTTCTACAATTTCAAACGAGGCCTCAACATGATCTTGATTGGCATCTCCCTTTTCATTACACTCTTACTATTGGGGTTTATTGTAGGCTTGCCTGCATCCATGTGCGGTCTTGGAGGAGGCTTCATTTTAGTCCCCACTTTGATCATAGTTTTCAATTTGCCACCCCAAAATGCTGTCGCAATAAGCCTTGTAGCAATGTGTGGCACAACTTTCTCCGCCGCCTATGGTTATATAAAGCAAAGGAGAGTCGACTACAAACTTGCCTTACTTTACGACATATTTGATGTTCCCGGTGTAATCGGTGGAGCGTACATAACAACAATTCTTCCAAAAGACCTGTTGATTGGTTTATGCGGCTTCTTTATTCTAATTCTTTCTTTGCTTCTGTTAAGAAACATGAAAGCACGATCTTTTTCAACAAAAAATAAAGAATTGAACATGACAACCAAAGGATGGAGAAGGAGAATAAGCGACACTTCAAATAAAGTATTCGAGTACGAAATACGCAAACCAATTTTAGCAATGACTAGCAGTCTTATGAGCGGACTTGTTACAGGGTTAGCTGGTTTAGGCGGCGGGATAACAGACACCACAACCATGATTTTGCTGGGTATACCGACTCACATAGCTATCGCAACCTCAGAGTTTGCCATGGCCCTAACCAACGGAGCAGGCGTCTTAGCCCATGGCATTCTACAAAATATTTCTATCGAGTATGCTATCCCCCTTACAATCGGCACCATCCTTGGCGCACAAATTGGAGTTTTAGTTGCCAAACGAACAAAGAGGAAAACTTTGAAAAAAATTCTATCTGTAGTTGCCTTTCTTCTAAGTCTTAGATTGATCCTAAGGCTTTTCTGGATATAACTTGAAGACGTCAGATCTGCATAAAAACGTCGAGTGCCCATTCACTTTCTCCAAAGTGAAGCACGTTATATTTGCCTACGCTCAAGTTAAAATATTAGTGTTTTAGGGCTACGGACGCGCGCATTTTTATCGGCTTCTTAATCGCGGTATTAACATTGGCACTTTTTTCTTATAATCTTCATATTCTTTGCCAAACTCTCTAACCAACTCTTCTTCCTCTTTCTTTGAAATAAGATAGATGAGTATAATCATCAAAGGCGTCGAGAACAAAGAATATCCTGCAGATAAGAGAAATGAAATTCCTGCGTGCGCCAATAACCCGCCAAGATATTGGGGATGTCTAACAATGGAATAAACTCCTGCGGTAACGATGGTCTCTGTTCGGTGGGTTTCTGCTACTTTCAACGTTGTCTCTTTCACACCTTTGATTCCAAGCCAAAAACCTGCCATCAGAAAAGGTGCACTAATAACAATGTGAAACAAAGGAATCGAGAAATTGATGAAAGAAAAAAAGACAGCTTGATTCTGAAAGATTGGAAGGGTAAATCTTTGTTGAGGTGAGAACCAAACTCCCATCCAAAATAGGAAAAACCCCCATCCTGAAATGAGGCCAAAAACTTCACCAATCGTATCTCCTTTCTCTCTTCCGAATCTTTTTTGAAGTTTTAGATGCTCAACCGACAAAAAATGAAGTGGCACCATAGCAACCAAACCTACTACGGAAATAAAAAACCAGAGATACATTTTGCTGCCTATGGGTTTCCATGCTTGTCAAGTTTAAATCATTTGCTCTTACCAGTGAAGTTAATTTACAAGCGCGCGCTTCCGAGAAGTTTGAACAAAGCTTCTTTTCTGAAGAGGCATGTAATTATTCGTTTTCGATGAATTAAAATATATGCGCGCGCATTGGCGATAACATACCTTTGATAATCCTTTGAATAGCAAAATATTGTTGACTTTTCCACAAAATCATTAAGAGCATCCTCATATTGAAACATCACCATCCTTACATGATGATCCAGAGCGGTTACCATACATGGCGGAAACTCTCAGAGATCTAAAAAGAGCAGGTACGTATAGACTTATATCTCAGAGTTAAAACAAGTAAAATCAAAAGTTGGAGATAGCTTGAGATGTCCAGTAAACCAACGAAAACAAATTATGAATGCTGCGGCAAGACATTTGAAACAAAAGAAGAATATGACGCACATGTGAAACATCACAGCTGCTGTTGTCATTAAGCCTGCTAATCATACCTTAAAAACTCTTATCTCTTTTTATCTTTCTATTAACTACTTCATTCAGTAGCTCTCAATGATTCAGGCATAGGAATCAACGCGCGCGATCTTTATTCAGGATTATGGAGGATTCAGTATCGATGTAACTGTTGTTGCCAATATTCTACTTTTATTTGGATCCAAATAGAAGGCGGTCACATCTTAACTGATTTAATTTTGATTTAGTATCCTGCTTTTTTCAGGATTTCTTTCACTGAATTGTACGCTGGGGACGAAGAAGGTATGTCAAGTAGAGGTTTTCCGGAGAGAACATAGTTTTCAACCTCCTTGTCATAAGCAATTTTTCCCAGATACCTCAGTTTTATTTTCTTTTCAACATTTGCTTCCAGTTCCTCTGGAACTCTGTAGCCTGCAACAACGTAGAAATTTTTGAAATCTATCGCAACCTCTTTGGCGACTTTATATGCCCTATCCACATGATGGAAGGATTTTTGAGAAGGATCTATTATGTCAAAAATGTCGTCTACCTGTGAGGTTATGCGTCTGTTCAAGTGTTCTAACCCAGCTGGAGAATCGATAAGAACATATCTGTACGTTTTCGTCAACCCTTCTAGAGCCTTTTTTAAAGCAGCATCTGGCATGCAGTAACAGCCCTCTATAAATTTAGTTCCAACGGCGACCAAATCGAACGAGATTCCTTCGTATAATCCCTTTTCCCAAATTTTGCCTTCAATTCTCTCTGAAGGGGGAACTCCAACGGTTGTGCCTCCTCCCTCAATGAAAGTTTCAACAAGCAATTCAGATATAGTCTTCTTTCCCTCTTCTCTAAGATCTATTCCAACCATTTCGGCTAGGTTTTGGTCCGGGTCTACATCTACTAGAAGCAGGGGAGTTTCGCCATTTTCAATGAAGTATTTAGCCATGAGGGAAACAAAAGTTGTTTTGCCACTACCGCCTCTACCCATAGAAATAAGTTTCTTCATTTAATTCATCCTCTATTTGTTCTATTCTCCTGAATGAGCGTTTTCCCAACATTTACAGTTATTCAACTCGCATCATATGTTTCTTGTTGTAGTCGATAATGACCTCAATGCGTCCTCGAAGCTTATCATCGAGACCTGGATCCCCAGTATCAACCCTCAATCTTTTCAAGTTTCTTAATTTACCTTCAGCAGCAACCACAATTATGTTATCTCGACCTACTTCTCGAATTACCGCCGGGCTTATCTGCTGGTTTCCTCGTCCAAATATGAAACCTTGACCCCCTATTGGGGTGACGATAATCTGCGCAGGTTTATCCTTAATTTTCTCCAGTATCTGTTTCTCGTTTACATCCTTGGCTACGAGTTCCTTGTTGTAGAAGAGGTCCACCCCCAAGAGGGTCTTCTTCGCGTCCAAGAGGTCTCCGATGGTGCGAGTGGTTGTGCCTGGACCGATAATGTAAACCACATCGGTTTTCATGTTTTCAATTACGTGGATCGCTATGGCTGCTTGATTGCGTATTTCCCTCTCCGTCATTGGACTCGCTATCTTCACTCCTTGAATCAAATCCGGCTCGTAAGGGGTTAAGACGTACCCATAGAGTCTTGCAGACACACGACCCTCCCTAAAAGCTTCTTCATCCACATCCATTATCTCCGCTTCTCTTAGGGGCAGTTCCTCCCACAGAAACTCCGTGGTTATCCTTGCTGCCGCCCTGGGGCCGACAGCAAAAACAGCGCTGTGCATCTTCACTCCTGTGGGGACACCTAAAACCGGAAGATTATTGTCCACCGCATTCAGGATGTCCCTAGCTGTTCCATCTCCACCACAAAAAACGAGAAAATCAGCATCTGAATTTATGATTCTCTTTGCAACATCCATTGTATCTTTGGCAGCGGTTTTCTTCTTCTTCTTTCCAATAACTGTGTAGCCGAAACCACAGTTTCGAGCTTCATCTTCACCCATCCTTCCAGCTCCGACAATAAGCTGCATCCTTCCTTTGATAGACGTTAATTCAGAGAGAAAAGATTCTGCTCTCGCTGGGGCTATAGGTTGTGCCCCGCGCATTATAGCCATCTCCAGAATTGCTTTTCCGTCGGTGCCTTTAAGCCCAACAGCTCCTCCCATTCCAGCAATGGGGTTGACGATGAATCCAACAGTTTTTATAGATACATCAGCTAAGCTCGACAATCTTAATTGTCACTTCAGAGCTCTCAAGCAGTCCTTTACTCTTCTAAAGGTACTTCTTTAGTGCATTCTCTAGTGGTCCACGACCGACGGCACCGACAATCCTTTCAGCCGCACGGCCGTTACTGAATATTATGAAATGCGGTATGCCCATTATGTTGTATCGACTCGCAATCTCTGGATTTTCATCTACATTGATTTTCGCGAACACTGCTTTTCCTGCATAATCACGTGCAATTTCCTTTATGACGGGTGCCATTATTCTACAAGGCATACACCAGTCGGCCCAAAAGTCAACCAAAACGGGTAGACGGGTATTCTCTAGAAATTCATCAAAAGATGAGGATGTCAAAGGGATTACATCCGCTATTTTATGTTTTTCCCCCTTTTTCAATAATTCTTCCAGCTTCTTAGTCCGTATCTTTTCAAGTTCTTCATCTTCATTCATAGAATTACCTCCATTATAAATACTCATCTTGGTTTCCTTCTTTAGGTGGCGCATTAGAGTGTATCGGTTGGACATGCGTAATAACTTTGTGCAATGTATTGCGGCTCTCTCAAAGACAAGTTTATCAAAAGACAAAGCGCTACAGTTCAAAGAAGCCAGTTAATAGGAGCATTAGTGTAAATCCAGCTATGAGCCCGATCGCGACCGCATGTTCGTGCCCATGGGCGTGCGCTGTTGGAATCAACTCGTCAGCTGTCACGTAGGTCATAACTCCTGCAGCAGACGCTAACATTAAAGCAAGAATGAGCTGAGAAGGAGCTATTAAAACTATAGAGCCAACTAACGCGCCTAAAGGTTCTGCTAATCCAGACAGAAACGTAATCGCAAAGATTCTTTTCTTTCTCGCGCCAGCAGCGCAAAGGGGCGCGGCAGTAGCAATTCCCTCAGGAATATTGTGGAGGGCTATCGCCAACGCGACAAGGTATCCAAGTTTAGGTAGATACGCATAACTGGCTGCTACAACAAGTCCCTCCGGCACATTGTGCAACGTAACTCCAATCGCCATGAGCATACCTGTTTTAACCAGTAGTCTTTTCCTAGGTTCATATTCTTGAAAAGAAAATATGTGGGGTATTTTTGCGTCTAGGACCATAATAGCTGTAGATCCAACAACGAATCCTGCGGCCACTACGGTGTGGCTTACATTCAGGTCCAAGGCTCTTCCAACAAGATTCAGGAAGGATACTGTGAGCATAACTCCTCCGGCAAGGCCCATGGAAAAGTCCAGAAACCTCTGCCTTGGTTTCCCTGCTAAAATCATAATTATGCCGCCAACACTCGTACCTAGACCGGCTATAAGACTTAGAAGAACGGTATAGAAAATCGGATCGTCCAACCGTCACCTGTCTCCTCTAACCCATTTTCCTTAAGGTATATCCACGGTATTCCACCCTTACTGGACAAAGGATAAGCCATAAGTCTTTCATCGCAAGCCATGCATATTACCTCTTGAGATGAGGCTTTTTTACCCAAATTATTGATGCAATTTCATGGTCTAGAACATGATGTGATTCTATCACCTTTACGATGATGGACCCTCTGGGTAGTTCCTTTTCTTTTATTTCTACGGTTGTTCCGGGGACTAGACCTAGAGCTGCTAGGCGGTATAGCACCTCACGATTCTCTTCGCTTATCTTGACTATGACGCCCTTTTCTCGAGGTTCAAGTTTCGTTAGTGGCTCAGTCTTTTCCTCAATTATTTCTCCTGATTCAGAGGGTATTGGATTCCCGTGAGGGCAAGTTTTTGGGTTTCCGAGGGTTTTCTCGAGTGGTTTAATTACTTCTGTAGAAATGGCGTGTTCAAGTTTGCAAGCTGCGTCATGAACGCTGCTCCACTCTAACTTTAGGACTTCTGTAAGTAGTCGTTCGGCGAGGCGGTGTTTCCTCAAAACGCTTAGGGATAATTTTCGACCTTTCTCGGTTAGTTTCATCCCCTTGTAAGGTTCATGTATTACCAACCCCCGTCCTTCCAAACTGGCTACTGTGTTCGTGACTGAGCCTGGAACTACTTTTAATTGGCGGGCAAGCTCCATTGTTCTAGCAAAACCTCTTTTCTCTTCTAGGCGGTAGATGGCTTCAAGATATTCTTCAGCTTCGCTGGAGACTGGGGCTTCCTTGACTTTCATATTATTCACGTATGGTTACGAGTACTCGTATTTGTGTATAACGTTGTTATAAATGAGGTTTGCCTCACCACTTAAAAGTTTCCCATTCTTATGATAAATTTTGTTTCGAGCGAGGTCGTTTCTTCATCATACATGGATTATGACATTTTCTTGCGCGCGCCCAGAATATCAAAAGAAAGATAACCAGCAACTACTACTGTTTGAGTTAGGGAAGGTGAGAATTTATGGCGAAGGATCCTGTTTGTGATATGGAAGTTGATGAGAAAACGGCGAAGTATAAAACAGTACATCGAGGAAAAACCTACTATTTCTGTGCTGTGGGATGTAAAGAAGCATTCGAAAGAAACCCTGACAAATACCTAAAGACATAAGCACCCACTTTTCAAACAACAACACAAGAAAGCCTATTTTGCATGCCTACAATACCCTTAAGCGACGTGGAGATAACGTAAGTTTTATAATTTTCAACTAGGTTGTTTTTTCCGTGGTCTGCCCTTGAGGGATCATGTTTGCTCTGCAAATTAGATCTTCATCAGCAACGCAACTAGTTTTTGAATTTTTGCAGTTAGGTGAGTAGATAATCGTAAGGATAATATCTGAGGAAAAATATCCGTCGATGGATATAAAAAACTTTATAACACTGTTATATGGTATTGTTGTTGCGCACGCGCGCATTTGCCGGGGTGGCCGAGTGGTTCAGGCGGTGGGCTGCAGACCCGCTCCACGTGGGTTCGATTCCCACCCCCGGCTCCAACACGTTAGAGAGAAACACCCCTTATGGTGAAATAACCGAAGTTGATGGAGTTATGACAGAAAAAGCTGTGAAAGAAACTTTCGTAGCCTTGTTCGCTTTAACCGACTTGAGGCAGATCTTCAGAGACACCAAGCCTACCTACCAATTTAACAGCAAACAAAAGAACCAGATTAAAGAAATAATTGAAAGAGTGAGACAGAACTTGGATTTGATCGAAAAGGAGCTGATGAAATGAATCAAATGATAGAAGACATTGAAGTGCGAGCTAGAGAAGAGCTGTTCATAAATATTAACCCAATCCAAGCCGCAGGTAGGCTGACTCCGGAAGCCATGAAAGCTGTAATCGCCTATGGAGACGGCTACTCAACTTGTGACTGGTGTGGAAAACCATTTAGACTCGACAAGATCAGTAGACCACCCATAAGTAAATTCCATATTGAACTGGCAAAATTCGTGGGAATGGATCAGGCTAGAGTTGTCCCAGGGGCGCGAAGAGGCTTCCAAGCTGTTGTCTCCACGCTTGTGGAAAAGGGGGATTCCGTAATCGTTTCCTCGTTAGCTCACTATACGGAGTTTTTAACCGTGGAAGATGCAAGAGGCATAGTAAAAGAGGTCCCATTAAACAGAGAAAACATTATCACTGGAGAAAACACAGCTCAGAAAATAGAAAAAGTTACACGAGATACAGGAAAACTTCCCAAGCTTATCATCATTGATCACTTTGACTACTTGCTTGGCAATGAGCACGACATTCACGGAGTAGCAAGGGTTGCGAGAGACTACGGGATTCCATTCTTGGCTAATTGCGCTTACTCAATGGGTGTAATGCCACTCAATGGAAAAGAAATAGGAGCAGACTTTCTAGTTGGTTCAGGGCATAAGAGTTTTGCGTCGCCAGCGCCTTCAGGAGTAGTGGCAACGACCAACGAATGGGCTGAAAAAGTTTTCAGAACAACCCAGATGGTGGGTGACGTGACCAAAAGAAAATTTGGAGTAAAAGAAGTTGAAATGATGGGCTGCACCTTGATGGGCGCCAATCTAATCGCTATGATGGCCAGTTTCCCTAAGATACGGGAGAGAGTTAAACATTGGGACGATGAGGTCAAGAAGATCAATTACTTCATCAACGAATTCAACAAAATTGAAGGAAACAAGGTTATCAGCGAAATGCCTAGGAAACATACTCTAACTAAGGTGGACACCTCAGGAAGCTTTGACAAGATCGCGCGCACACATAAAAGAAGGGGATTCTTCCTCAGTGATGAGTTGAAAAAGAGAAGAATTGTCGGGGAGTTCGCTGGAGCCACGCGGCAGTGGAAGCTAAACACATACGGCCTTACATGGGATCAAACAAAATATCTAGCTCAAGCCTTTCAAGAAATTGCAAAGAAATATGGAATAAAGGTTGCCTAACCGAGAGATTGCAAGAGATGAGAATCGACACTAGAAAATTGCTTAAAGACGCACAAAAAGACTATGAGAGAACATGGACCGAATCAGCAAGACTCCTGAAGGTGAAGGGCAAATATTTTACGCTAACTAACAAGAGAAAAAAACATCCACTTTTTGATCTCATACTCAAGGCGCGAAAAATTTTCCTAGAAATGGGATTATCAGAGGTGATAACTCCGTTGATAACAGAGGAGTGTCATGTTTATCTTCAATATGGCCCGGAGGCTCCTGTCATTTTGGACAGAATCTTTTATCTTGCAGGGCTTCCGAGGGCGGATATTGGAATTTCGAAAGAGAAAATTTTCGAGATTCAAAAATATATACCGGGTTTCGATGAGGTCAAGGAACTTCAGCGTATTTTTAGGAGATATAAAAAGGGTGAAATAGAATCCGATGATCTGACGGAGACTCTTGTAGAAGAGCTGAGAATAAGAGAAGAGCAAGCAACACAGATAATATCGTTGTTCCCAGAATTCAGTCAATTGAGACCAGTGCCAACCAAACTCACTCTTAGATCTCACACAACCTCTTCATGGTTCCCCATCTTGAAAGAAATGCAGTATAAAGAGACACTGCCGTTGCAACTGTTTTCCATCAGCCCAAAATTTAGAAGAGAACAAAAACTTGATGTTAAACATCTGTATGAGTCTTGGACTGCTTCCATGGTTATCATGGCCGAAGAAATCAGTCTAGAGGACGGCCAAGAGATTGTGAAACAATTTCTAAGGAAACTCGGTTTTGGTGAAGCTGAGTTCAGAATTAAAAAGGCAACCTCAAAATATTACGCACCTAAAACAGAGTTTGAGGCCTTCGTCAAGCATCCGAAAACTGGTGAATCCATCGAGGTGGGTGACGGCGGATTATATAACCCGCTAAGCTTGGCGAGATACAAAATTCCTTACCCTGTTTTCAATTTTGGGGCGGGTTTAGAAAGAATTGCCATGATAAAGACGGGCATCACGGACATTAGGAAACTCGTCTACCCATATTCATACGTTAAGACGGAATACACGGATGAACAGTTAGCGGGGATGGTTGAGGTTGATCAAACGCCTTTGACCAAAGATGGAGAAAGAATTGTAGAGGCGATAATTCAGACAGCAATAAGAAACGCTAATCAACCGAGTCCATGCCAATTTCTCGCTTACAAAGGAAGAATCCTTGATCGTGATGTTGAGGTTCACGTTTACGAGTCGGACGTGAAGAAAAAGTTGATTGGTCCGGCGGCCTTGAACACTGTGTATGTTTATGACGGAAACATTCTCGGTGCACCAAAAGAAGGATTAGATAATACCAAGATTGTAAAAAGGGCCCGAGAAAAAGGCGTCTCAACTGGAATTCGATATTTAGATGCTATAGCGGCTCTGGCTGCAGCCTCCATTGAAAAAAAGATAAATGCAGGAGAAATCGGCGAAGTAGATGTCAGAGTGAAAATTGCGAAACTTGCAAGTGACGTTAACGTGAGGGTTGAGGCTGGTGGAATGGCTTGCATTACCAGTAAGAATAAGAAGATCTTTCTTAAAGGACCTGTTTTTGTCGGAATAATGGCGAAGATTCGGTAATGCTTCTCTTTGTGTTCACCAACATTAGGCTTCTAGGACACGTATTCCGTTATTGTTTGTTGAAGACAAGTTTTATAACGGTGTTATAGAGGTAATACTTCAACGGAGATTCATAAAGTTGCTGGATACAAAGAAGATTAGACGAGACTTCCCAATACTGGATTCTGGCATAATCTACCTAGACAACGCTGCAAGCAGCTTAACTCCTGAACCTGTAATCCAGAAGATGTTGGAGTTTTATCATAATTATCGGGCTAACGTCGATCGGGGAATCCACAGATTCTCGCAGAAGGCAAGTGAAGAATACGAGAAAACCCGTGCCAAGGTCGCTGGCTTCATAAATGCTGAATCAGAAACCGAAATTGTATTAACAAAAAACGCGACAGAGGCCATAAACCTTGTAGCAAACGGCCTTGACTGGAAGATAGGCGACAAAATCGTAACATCCCTCATCGAACACCACTCCAACTTCATCGTTTGGTTACGCTTGAAGAAACGATGCGGAGTAGACGTAGAAATAGTCTCACCTAACAGGGAAGGCTTATTCGACATTGCTGATTTCGAGAAGGCGATAGACCACAAAACCAGATTAATAGCTTTAACTCATGTTTCAAACGTTCTCGGCGTCAAGACGCCTATTGAAGAAGTCGCCAAAATCGCGCATGATCAAGGTGCCTATCTACTGGTGGACGGGGCGCAATCTGTGCCACATTTGAAGGTAGACGTTCAGAGAATTGGTTGCGACTACTTGGCTTTTTCGGGTCACAAAATGCTTGGGCCAACTGGAGTAGGCGTACTTTATGCACGAAAAGAACTGTTGGATAATCTGGAACCCCTGAGCATCGGCGGAGGAACAATAACTGAAGTTAGCTCGAAATATTACACTCTGGCTAGAAGCCCAACGAAGTTTGAGGCTGGTACACCTGCAATCGCTGAGGCCATTGGATTAGGCGCTGCAATTGATTATCTGGAGGAAGCCCAATTAGAAAACATTGAAATCCATGAACGAAATCTGGTGAAGAAGACATACCAAGGATTAGCGGATATTCCAAGCGTTGAAGTCTACGGTCCTGAAAAACCTGAACAGAGAACAGGCATAGTCTCCTTTAACATAGGAGACTTGAATCCCCATGACATAGCCCTAGCTTTAGATGTCTCCTCTGACATTATGGTTAGATCAGGACATCACTGTTGTATTCCTTTAAACAAGGAACTTCTAAAAAGACAGGAAGGAACCGTCAGAGCCTCCCTGTACCTTTACAATACTGACACTGAAGTTGAGAAGCTAGTTTCCACAGTTGACGAAATCGCAAGATCGCTTGCATAGGGAACGTTTTTTCTTCGAAGAAAATATGATTGCACTTAAACTGTAAATGCCGTCAAATCAAAAGATGATGCCATCTCCGTGAAACCACTTGAAATTAATCTAACATTGTCTTCCTATTTGTCTTTTGCATTTTACTTGTGCATGCATCGCTTGAAAACAAATGTTCGAACTTGTGAGAAGCACATTGTAGAGTCTGGTCGCACCACTGAGCCTAAGACTTCTCTGCGCGAATAGACAATCCGAAAACAACATGAAATACTATTCAGATACCTTTAAATCGTTACATTAAAACCTATAAAAGACAAGAACCTACAACTGGGTGAGATGGTTCGTATGAGCGATATGGCAACTAAGATCATGGAAGAGAGCCTTGGAAGAATAGTTCTTGTGCGATTGAGAGGAGGAAGGAAGTTGCGGGGTAAACTGAAAGGTTTTGATCAACACCTTAATTTGGTGCTAGAAGAAACCGAAGAGACAACAGATTCAGAAAAGGCAAAAAAACTTGGCGTCATAATAGTCCGTGGAGACAACGTTATAATAATTTCCCCACCCCCAAGGTGAAAACCTTTGGGAAAAACGAGCAAGGGCACCTCATCTTTTGGAAAGCGTGCAGGTAGAACGCTTCATATTAGATGTAGACGTTGTGGTAGAAGAGCGTACAATGTGAGAGAAAAACGGTGTTCAGCTTGTGGCTACGGAGAGTCAACCAAGATCAGACGATATTCTTGGCAAACTAAAAACCTAAACCGAGAAAGACTGCGTTAATCTAACTTTTCACTTTTGTTAATACAATTTTTCTGTGAAAGTTCACTTTGCCATCTTTTTGAATTCTTCGTATGCCTGTTTTGCCTCTTCTATGGAAGCTTCATCTTCCAATGTTGTAACGTCGCCTATAGACATGCCTGAAACTAGCGCCTTCAAGACCCTCCTCATGATTTTACCGCTTCTTGTCTTTGGAAGCTTTGAAACAAAATATACCTGCTCAGGTGTTGCAACTGGACCAACGATTTTTCTCAAGTGGTTTTTTAAATCTGTTTTTAGTTCGTCACTTGGGTTATAGCCCTGTTTCAAGATGGTGAAAACCACGATTGCTTCTCCCTTAATTTCATGAGGCTTGCTGATTACTGCTGCCTCTGACACCGCTGGATGTGAAACAATTGCGCTTTCTAGCTCCATTGTGCCTAATCTATGACCTGCGATTTTTAGAACCTCATCTGCTCTACCTAAAAGCCAGAAGTATCCTTCCTCATCTTTCATGCAATAATCCCCAGCATAGTAAACATTTGGGAACTTAGACCAATAGGTTTGTCTATAACGTTCTGGGTCTTTGTACAACGTCATAAACATACCAGGCCATGGCTTCTTTATAATTATGTAGCCTCTCACACCTGGAGGTACGACTCTACCCTTATCATCTACCACATCGGCGTCTATGCCCGGTAATGGGAACGTTGCTGATCCAGGTTTTAACGGAACCAGTCCTATTCCTGGTGCCGGTGAAATCATCACGCCTCCGGTTTCTGTTTGCCACCAAGTGTCTACTATGGGGCAGCGTTCTCCGCCTATGTGTTTGAAATACCACAGCCATGCTTCTGGATTTATTGGTTCTCCAACGCTTCCTAAAATTGTTAAGCTGCTTAAGTCGTGTTCTTTGAACCATTTCTCGTCAAGCCCCATGAACATTCGTATGGCTGTTGGTGATGTGTAAAAAATTGTCACCTTATAGTCTTCGATTATTCTCCACCATCTGTCGGGCTTCGGATAGTCTGGTGCTCCTTCATAAACAACTATAGATGCTCCATGCATTAGTGGTGCATAAACAATGGAACTGTGTCCGGTTACCCATCCTACGTCGGCGGTGCACCAGTATACGCTGTCTTCTTGTATGTCAAAAACCCATTCATAAATAGAGTTTATGAAAACTAGATAGCCTCCTGTGCTGTGGACTATGCCTTTTGGTTTGCCTGTGGTGCCTGATGTGTAGAGAATGTAGAGCGGGTGAGTGCTTTCAATTGGTAGTGGAGGAACGGTTGTTTCTGTATGCTTTGTAATTTCGTGGTACCATAAGTCCCTTCCTTCCTTCATTTTGACCTCGCGGCCGGTTCTTTTTACAATTATCACCTTCTCTACTGAAGGCGTGTTTTCCACAGCTTCATCAACTATTTCTTTTAGCTTTATGGTTTTTCCTCTTCTGAATCCACCATCCGCGGTTATAACCACCTTTGCTTCCGTGTCGTTTATCCGATCTGCCAAAGCTAGCGAGCTGAACCCTGAAAACACTACAGTATGTATTGCGCCTATTCTCGCCGTTGCTAACATAGCAACCGGCAGTTCAGGTATCATTGGCAAATAAATGGCTATGCGATCTCCGTCCCTAACGCCCAATTTCCGAAGTGCGGAGGCGAGACGGTTCACTTCTCTGTAAAGTTGTGAGTAACTCAGTGTTCTTTCTTCACCGTTTTCCCCTTCCCAGTATATGGCTACCTTGTTTCTTCTCCACGTTTTCAAGTGTCTGTCAATGCATAGATACGAAGCATTTAACATTCCGCCAGGGAACCATTTTGCAAATGGCAAATCCCAGTCGAGAACTCTATCCCATGTTCTAAACCATTCAAGTTTTCTTGCTTCTTGCCCCCAAAACTCTTCCATCTCATCTATTGACTTTCTGTATATGTCCTTGTACCTCTTTATTGGCCAATATTTTAGTTCAACCGGAAGTGATTCTGTCTGCATATTCTTAACCTCACAGACTCTTAAGATCTGTTATGGGACCTAGAAACTCCCAATTATAAATTTCTTTCTTCTTTATTAACTAGACTGGCAACAAGATCTTCACATATAGTTCATTGCGCGCGCGCAGAATTATGTCCATAGCGTTACTTCCAAATCCGTGAGGGTGCATAACTAAACGATCTATGTGGCAAAAAGTATTTAAAACTCAGCGAATCGATAAAGGCAACGTTTAGGAGGCTATCTTGGCGATGGTGAGGAAGGCCAGAATCAAATTGACCAGCACTGACTATAAAAAGCTTGAAGACGTATGTGGAGAACTTAAGGCCATCGCTGAGAAAACTGGCGTAAAAATGAATGGCCCCCATCCCCTACCCACCAAAAGACTGCGGGTTCCGGTGCGTAAAACTCCTTGTGGCCAAGGAACCGCAACTTGGGACAGGTGGGAACTACGTATCCACAAACGCCTAATAATTATCGACGCCGAAGAGCGTGTTATGCGGAGAATCATGAGGGTTCGCGTGCCTGAAGAAGTTTTTGTCAGTATAGAATTAATGTAGCTGCAAAAAGAACTTTCTGGCAGGTTTTCATGGTTTTAGAAAGGACTAAGGGATCCATAAGTGTAAATAGTTAAAGCAATGGAGGCGACGAATGCTAGAATCCAGACCTTTTTGTTCCACCAATATATTTTTAATCCATCCATTATGCCGAAGGGAATGAGGTTAAAGAAAGCTATTAATGCGTTGATCGCCGCGACAGTAACTGTTGTGGTCCAGAAAAATTCGTTTTGAAAGGATATTGCGGCTACGATAAATATTGTTGAAAGGGCGACGTTTGTCAACGGTCCGGAGAGTGCTATTTTTCCAGTGGTCTCCTTTGTGGCTGGACCTGCGATCATTACGGCGCCTGGAGAAATTATTTTAAACAATGGAAGAAGCATCGAAATAATAGTTATAAGTGCTCCTTGCATGGTTATTCGAAATTCCGCCCACAATTCAAAGTGTTGCGCTGAAAATTTGTGAGCGAGCTCGTGGATAAGAAAGCTGAGAGTGAAGGCTATTGTAAGGCTTACAACAATAGTTAGTTCTTCAGATTGAATAAAGGATAAGCCGACGCCCAATACGAGCAGCGTTCCAAAGGTTAAGTGTTTGAGTTCTGTTTTGCTGAACCAGAACACTTTCGCACCAGGTTGTGGGGTGTAAGTGACTGTATACTTGTATGATGGTTTTATAGGCTCAGTTTCTACAAAGATTGGTGGGGCTTCTTCTCTTGGAGCTCTTGCTCTCCAAGATTCTGGGCATGCATGGTTTTCTGGGAGGCGATGCTCGGCGCAAAAGGAACCGTTACAGTAAGAACATTTGAAAGGTAAGACGAACTCTTTGCCGCAGTGTTGACATTTCGCCGTTGTTTTCAACTTCCTGAATGTGCCTAAACAGTTGGATTGGTAGTTTAAATGTTTAGCTTATGTTGCGCGCTCTTTTTCCTTACGAAGTATTTTATTTCTCCTAGATGCTTATTTCATAAATGTAGAAGTTCAACATGCGGAGAAACGGCTAATAAATGAGCAAGCTAAGGAAGCTTAGTAGGGTTGCTGTGGCTTTAGGAGGTTTACTAATATTTGTAGGGTCTATAATGATAGCAATTTCCGCCTTGGCTTTCTATGATGTCACCAACGCGGCTATTGATTCAAAGCAAGGAAAGCTATTCATGTGGGTTTTACTGATAATTAGTTTGCTCAACTTAGCCTCAGGAATTCTACTTTTACACAGACGCAGGTGATTCACAAAATGATCAGAAAGACTTTTGCGGCTGCTACTGGCGCGGCGCAAGTTGTTATCAGTGCTTTATCAATTCTTTTCGCCTATATTCTTTATTCTGACCTGTTTGATGTTCAAGCCATGTTCAGGATACCCATAGAAAATGTGTCTCTTTATGCGTTGCTTTTTTTGGTCTTTGGTCTCTTTTCCATGATTAGCGGACTTTCATTTATCCAAGAATGGCGAAGTCACTTATGAGGGGGGCGTTTTGGACCTAATAGGGGCAGTCATATGTCTACTCATTGGCTTTACAGGTCAATACCTTGATGCATCCATAGGGCTCGGATACGGGACGATTACAGTCCCGCTGCTCCTCCTACTGGGTGTTCCACCGATATACACAGTCCCAGCCATACTTCTGTCGAAAACTGTTCTAGGTGTTTTTTCTGGAGGTGTTCACCATATGGCTGGGAACGTTCAGCGTAAAGTAGCGGTGCCCTTAATTATGGCTGGGATTTTAGGAACCGTTTTGGGAGTGCCTATAACTTTTTTCTTACCTGATAGAGAAACCAACGCCCTCATTGGGATTATCTTGATGACCATCGGATTCCTATGCATCTTAAATGTTGCGAGAGGAGTTAAGATGGGTAGATACTCACCAAACAAGATTCGTGTCTCGGGTTTTTTTGCAGGGTTCACAAACGGGATTAGTGGAGGGGGATACGGGGCCATCAGCACAACTGGACTAATCTCTGCTGGAGTTGATTCACGTGTCGCAGTCGGATCCACTGTGCTATCCGAGACAGCCGTCTCTTTGAGTGCATTTATGTTGTATTGTTATCTTCTTCCAGAAGTAAATTGGGGAGTGACCTTAGCCCTACTAATAGGAGGTACAATTGCAACGCCCATCGGTGCATTAACTACCAAAAGTTCACCTTCCAGAAAATTGGGGGCCGTGATAGGAGTTGTAGTTATGTCTTTGGGTGCGTCTTCTGCATATGTGCGCTCAGAGGCCGTCGTGTTGGGGCTCGTCTCGATTGCTTTAGTTTTAATAATATACCATTTCAAAATGGTAGGCTATCTGCGGCTCCGCGTCGCCATAGGAGGAATAAACTTGGGCTTAGGAGCCCTCATGATTTGGCTGGTTTATCTCAACCAAAGAGGCACTGCTTTGTTTTACATGCCTCCGTCGTTGGCAGATGTCTTCTTTTGGGGCTTAATATCGGTTGGCGCAATTTTCATCATGGCGGGCATTTTGGGTATCTCTAGTGAATCCTAAAAGACAGATTTTAATGTGCAAGCAAGATTTATTAGAGTAAATGTTTTCAGCTAGTTTTAGAAAGTTCGCTTGTGAGCAAAGTGCCGAAGAAAAAGAATGAGATAACGGTTAATCCCCCTTTTCTTATAAGTAAATGGTATGATAGTCCCGAAGTTAGAGCCATAGCCGAAAGGCTGAACTTCTTCAGTATTTGCGGAAAGATATGCAAGTTTTCAGCATGGCCCATAACAATAGTTAGCCTCTTACTTTTTCTGTTCATTGCATATGGCATTCTGAACCTAGCTCAGTTTTCATTTCCGAAACCTCTTTTCATTAGTACCATTCTTTCCATAGGTATAATGAACATCTTCAGTGGGTTATTGCTATTGGCAAAAGAATGAATTCTTTGTGCGTCTATTAAGACGCCTAGAATTAATTCAACTTTGTACACGCCTTTAAACACAAGCTCGAAGTATGCTAGCAACTATAAATATCCTCGTCATCTGGGTGATGTGGCGAAAAAAGTTACGGACTTGATTTCCTACGGCAGGAGAGGTTGTTTAGCTAGAAAGCCCAGATGTGAAGGGTTAGGGAAAGCTAAACAGGTTTCTACCGAAGCTATCGTAATTCCCCGCGCACACATTTCTTGGGCAAAGGCGTCTAATCTTATTGTTGGGTTGTCTGTTGGGGCGCGCGCGCATCGCTATATAGCCGCAATGTTTCCAAGCGAATTTATGGTACATATTCCTCCTTTTGGGAGAAAAAGATGTAAGAATGCTTTGAGTAAAGATTTATAGTTGAATCGGATCAGATAAGCTTGTTCAATGGTGCCGGGACATTAAGCCGGGATAATGATAGACAACTTGTCTTACATCCCGTGGGCAGAGTGGATAATGCGCAGGCCTTGAGAGCCTGTGGCCCCTTT
>CAYFWY010000012.1:0-25732 GCA_964346895.1 uncultured Candidatus Bathyarchaeia archaeon
GAACCCACACAACCGCAGTGACCATTCGCCACCTCGCTGAGCACAAGGAGCCGCCGGTAAAGGTTTTTTCCGTGGACCGTGTCTACCGCAACGAAAAAGTAGACTACAAACACCTCGCAGAGTTCCATCAAATCGAAGGGATAGTCATGGACAAAAAGGTGACCCTGCGAGACTTGATGGGAACCTTAAAGGAGTTCTACCTTAAACTTGGATTGAAAAAAGTGCAGTTTTGGCCCAGCTACTTCCCGTACACGGAACCTTCAATGCAGTCCACGGTTTACGTGCCAGAACTTAAGACTTGGGTGGAACTTTGTGGAATGGGCATCTTTCGCCCAGAGGTTTTGGCGCCTCTTGGCATAAAATACCCGGTTTTAGCTTGGGGAGGAGGTTTGGAACGCCTAATACTTCTCAAACTTGGCATTGAAGACATAAGACTATTGTATAAAAACGATTTAGGTTGGATAAGGAGGACCCCAGTATGCCAGCGATAACTCTATACAAAGACCGTTTCTCCTCTTTTGTCGGTCGCACTCTCAGCGTGGAAGAGATGGCTAAATGGCTTCCTTGGTTAGGCGTTGACACGGAAGAAATTGGATCTGACTACGTGAAAATCGAGTTTAACCCAAACCGTGTAGACTTTTCAAGTTACGGTGGAGTCGCCAGAGGTTTCCTTGGACTGATGGGTTGGGAGACTGGACTACCCAAGTATAAGGTCGAGGAAGGAAAAACTGTATTGAAAGTAGATCCAACGGTGTCGGAGGTAAGGCCCTACGTCGTATCCGCTGTTGTACGCAACGTAAACCTTGACTATGATGCTGTCAGGGAGCTTATGGAAATGCAGGAGGATCTCCACTGGGGAGTAGGTAGAAACCGGAAAAAAGCTTCCATTGGAGTGCACAACTTGGACACGGTCACCCCTCCCTTCGCCTACACAACAAGCTCCCCAAACGATTTCAAATTCGTTCCCTTAGACAAAACTGAAGAAATGACCTTGCAGGAAATTTTAGAGAAGCATGAGAAGGGAATCGCATATAAAGGTCATGTAGATTGGGCATCGAGATATCCTCTAATTATCGACAAATTTGGGCGAGTTCTCTCTTTCCCGCCGATAATCAATGGTGAACTGACACGCGTGGACAGTCGGACGCGAAACTTGTTTATAGATGTCACTGGCACAGAACCTAACGCAATTTCAAGAAGCTTGAACGTTTTGGTCACGGCGTTGGCAGATATGGGCGCAACAATAGAAAGTGTTCGCGTTGAATATCCTGATCACGTCTTACACACTCCAGATTTGACATCTCAACAGATGAATTTGAGAGTTGAATATGCCAACGAGTTGTTGGGCCTCAAGCTTTCAGAAGCCAAAACCATACAAGCCCTCCAAAGGTCTAGACTTGACGCAAGGAGGATAGGCAAAGGAATTTTGGAGGTCAAGATTCCCGCCTATCGAATTGACATAATGCATGAAGTTGACCTGGTTGAGGAAGTTGCTATTGGCTACGGCTATTTCAGGTTGAGACCAACAAGACCAGCGACTGTAACAACAGGAAGCGAACACAGAGCCAGTGAGACTTCGAATTACGTTCGGCAAATAATGGCTGGACTAGGTTTCGTGGAAGCCATGAACTTCATTCTCGCCAACGAAGTTGATCATCATCAAAAAATGAGAAGGAAAGCTGAAAAGTTGATCAAGCTGGCGAACCCCGTTTCTACAGAGTATTCCATAGTTCGAAACGCTTTGTTGCCCAGTTTGATGAAGAATCTGGCAGACAACAAACACCAAGCTTACCCCCAAAGAATGTTTGAGGTTTCCGATGTGATAGAAACTAACGAGGAAGCCGAAACTCGAACCGAAAGAAGACTCAACGTAGCATGTGTCTCCTCCCACCCAACAGCCAACTTTACTGAGATAAAGTCTTGCACAGAAGCTTTACTCCTAAACCTCGGCTTGAAAAACTGGGAGATCAAAGAAACTAGACATCCAAGTTTCTTGCAGGGAAGAGTAGCTGCAATCTATGTCAAAGGCAGAAAGATTGGCGTTGCAGGAGAAATCCACCCGGAAGTCCTCAACAATTTTGAACTGGAAAACCCAACAAGCGCCTTCGAAATAAACATCCAAAGAATTACATAAACAGCACAGTTAAAGCCTATCCAGTCTTCTAATGTGAGAAAATTTTATGTTAATGGATTCCCGTCTTTTCTAGTGGCGATGAAACGAGCAGGAGCAAATCCCACTGGAACCTTAAGAGGGCTCATGCAGACGGACCCAACAGAGGCCGGTGATTTCACCTACCCTTGACGAAGGGTTTACCCAGGCATGGGACACGGTGGGCGCGGGCGTCTATCAACCCACGTCAGAGAGAGCTCACCTGAGAAGAGCGTAAGGCTCCGACTGTGAGGTTGAGTGTTAGTTACGTGGGACACAACGCCCGCGATAAGAACTTTTAAGTTAGCAAAAGGGAATGAAAGTGTGAAAGAGGGCGATCTGCTTGGATTTAGAACAAAGAATAGATCTTGTTATGAGAAATGCAGAAGAGGTTATAACTGCTCAAGAAATATGCACGTTGCTGGAAACCAAGACTAAGCCTAGAGCCTACTGGGGTTTCGAGTTATCTGGACAGTGAGCCGTGGGACATCCTCACCTCACCCAGAATAATGCACATCGGAATGGGCTTGGTCTGTGCATCCAAAATCAAAGACATGACAAAAGCTGGCTTCAAATTCATTGTTTTCCTAGCCGACTGGCACTCATGGATAAACAACAAACTAGGCGGCGACATGGAAAAAATTCAAATCTGCGGTGAATACATAAAGCAATGCTTCACAGCATTAGGAGTAACACCTGACAGCGTTGAATACCGCTGGGCTTCAGACATAACCAAAGAGAAAGAATATTGGGAAAAAGTCATCCGAATAGCCAAAGGCGCCTCACTACAAAGAACTTGGCGTGCTCTCCCAATTATGGGTCGCGAAATGAGCATGACCGACGTCGAAACAGCGTGGATATATTATCCCTGCATGCAATCTGCAGACATTTTTCACATGGACCTCGACGTAGCCTGCGCCGGCATAGACCAAAGAAAAGCTCATATGCTGGCAAGAGACATGGCTGAAAAACTTGGTTGGAAAAAACCCTCATGTCTCCACACTCACCTCCTAATGGGGCTCCAAGGACCCGATACGATTGAAAGAAGATTTGACGAAAATGCGGATCTAAATATACAGATCAGCTCAAAAATGTCCAAAAGCATACCCAAAAGTAGCATATTCGTCCACGACCCTCCCAATGACATAAAGACCAAAATTAAAGAAGCCTACTGCCCCCCTAAACAGAGTAAGGGAAACCCTATACTTGATCTAGCAAGATACGCGGTTTTCGCCGAAAGAGAAAGCCTAGAGATAATGCGACCCGCCAAATACGGAGGTTCCGAAAACTTTAGAAGCTATGAGGAAGTGGAAAGGGCCTACGTCAAAGGCAAAATTCATCCGCTGGACCTGAAAAACAGCGTTGCAGGCGCCCTCATAGAAATTCTGAAGCCAGTTAGAGAACATTTCAATAGGCATCCAAAACTGCTAGAAAAGATGATTGAAATAGAAGTTACAAGGTAGAAACTTTGTCGACGAAAACAGAGAAAAAACTGGAGAAAGCCCTCAAACTTTTGGAAAGACTCACACGAGAAGCAACCAAAGGCACCCCAATAATAGTGGAAGGACGAAACGACATCAAAACCCTGCACGAGTTGGGTTTAGAAGGCGACATAATCTCAGCAAAAGCCTCTGGGAAATCGTTCCTTGACGTTTTAGGCGAAGTAGAGAAAAGAGAAAAACATGAAGTCATCCTTTTGATGGATTTTGACCGACACGGCAAGGAATGGACCAACCGTTTAGCTCGTCGCCTCGAAGAAATGAGAAAAAAACCAAATCTTCTTTTCTGGAAAGGGCTTCTCAGCCTTGTTGGAAAAGACGTCAAAGATATAGAAGGCTTGGCAACCTATCTGGAAACTTTAAGAAAAAAAAGTAAGAGTACAAAGTCGTAAAGTATAATAGGTGCAAATCAATTAAAGCCACAAGGCCTCTTGATTATAGTGAGGACAAAATTCATGATTGAGGTGAAAAATTGTGAAATCATCACAAACAGTTACGGTAAAGTATGTGATACGAGCCCGATTCGAGGTGGAGGGGGTTGTTGAAAAACCAGATGTCATCGGAGCAGTTTTTGGACAAACAGAAGGATTGTTTGGACCCGAACTGGATCTCCGAGAACTTCAGAAATCGGGAAGAATAGGAAGAATAGAAATCAAATTAGAATCGAAACAAGATAAAACATCCGGTGCGATAACCATACCAACAAGCTTAGATAGAGTCTCCACAGCAATCATCGCAGCGAGCATAGAGAGTATAAACAGAGTAGGACCATGCGAAGCAAAGGTCACTTTAGACAAAATGGAAGATATACGCGACGCAAGGCGGAGGGCAATAATAAATAGAGCAAAGGAGGTCCTCCATGATTGGACAATTGAAACAATGCCTGGCACAGACGAGATTTTTAGAGAAGTATCAGAAACATTGAGGTTGGCGAGAGTCGAAAAATATGGCCCTGAAGGATTAGCAGCCGGACCAGAAGTAGAAAGTGCAAAGGAAATAATCATAGTGGAAGGAAGAGCCGACGTCATAAACTTGTTAAAAACTGGAATACAAAACGCCATCGCTCTCGAAGGCGCAAAAATCCCGAAAACAATCATAAAATTATGTCGAGAAAAAGAAGCCATAGCCTTCCTGGATGGAGACCGAGGTGGAGACCTTATCCTCAAAGAACTGCTACAGGTAACTAACGTTAGGTACATTGCCAGAGCGCCACCAGGCAAAGAGGTAGAAGAGTTAAGTCCAAAACAAATTAAACAAGCCCTCAAAGGCAAGGTTCCTGTAGGAAAAATAAAAGCCAAGAGAGCCCGGAGGAAAATACTAGTTCCTAGAGAAATTGTCAAAACCGTAAAAGAACTGGAAGGAACCTTAGAGGCTGTGCTACTAAACAAAGAAATGAAACAAATAGAGCGACTGCCGGTAAGTGAACTCGCAGAGAAACTTCAGGGAATAACTGATGTGGACACGGTAATCTTTGACGGAGTAATAACCCAAAGACTCGCAGACATTGCAGCTGAAAAAAACATAAAGTACCTCGTGGCTGCTCGGGTCTCAGAAACAATAAAGCAACCATTACAGGTAAATCTATTAACGTTCACAGAGATCTAAAGTTACTCTTCCAAAGATTCGAGAAGGTTTGTAGGCGTTCTTAAAGACAATACCTTCCCTTTGATTATGCAGAGAATTGTTAACATGCATACCCCAATAATCGCCATGTTGTTTCTAAAGGAAAGAGTTTCCAAAGGAGTAGTTGTTGGAACATTTCTTGTAAACGTCGGTACAATTCTTCTTACTTTTGGATAATGCCTGTGCAGGTTATTCAGCAAATTTTAAGTGAGACAATTGAACATTTATCAAAAGGCCGCTAATGTCCTTATGCGCACGCGCTCAAGGGTGTAAGTTTCGAGGTTAAATAATGCTACAGAGGCTATTCTCAATACTTGGTATCTATAAATTATATGAGAAATGGCTCTGGCACCAAGTAAAGAGTGGAAAGAAGCCGGAACATCTAGCCATAATCCTCGACGGAAATCGAAGATGGGCTTCCAAGAGATCGTTAAATCCATGGATTGGCCACCATTTTGGTGCTGACAAAATCGAGGATCTGCTAAATTGGTGTTTAGATTTAGATGTAAAGTCGGTCACCCTCTACGCTTTTTCAACTGAAAACTTTCGGCGTTCTCCAAAAGAGGTGGAAGAAATAATGCGGATAGCTGAGGAAAAGCTACGGGCGATTCTTGAAGATGAAAGTATTCACAAAAACAAAATTCGCGTTAAGGCCATAGGTCAGCTTGATCTTTTACCCAAGAAGATTCAAGATATGATTAGACGGGTGGAAGAGTCTACTAAGAATTATGACGAGCGTTTTTTGAATGTGGCTCTTGCTTATGGTGGAAGGGCAGAGATCGTTGACGCAACGAAAAAGATCGCACAGAAAGTGAAAAGTGGAGGATTGTCTGTCGAGGAAATAAATGAACAGCTCTTTGAGAAATATTTGTACACCGCCCACATGCCTAAACAAGATCCTGATCTTATTATCCGAACTTCTGGAGAAGAGAGATTAAGCGGTTTCCTTTCGTGGCAGTCTGCCTACAGTGAACTTTGCTTTCTGGACATAAACTGGCCAGATTTTGGAAGCATAGAACTTTTGCGAGCAGTTCGAACCTATCAGAGGCGGAAGCGCCGTTTCGGTCAGTGAAAATGGAAAGTACACCGGAAATTTATCCTCTCTTTTTCGCGCTGACTATCGAAACCACATCTCTATCTTTTAAGACGTAATTTTCTCCAACTCTCTTTTTGTCGTGAGCTTCAATGGCGTGTATGAAGCCTTCACCCAATTCTGTGTGAATTATAAAGGCTAGTTGACGTGCAGTGGTGCCGTAGGGTACTATGTATGCATCCGGAAGCACTCGACCATTGTGGTCGCTGAAGTGTTCGAGGTCTTCCACAGGATAAACAACGATCATATTTAGAAGCTTTAAGAAAGCCATGTTGATGGCTTCTTGGACTCCGGTGGACCCGAATTTATGCAGTATCCTTTCTTGAATCACTTTCAGCGCCTTGCTTTGGTTTTCTGTCAATTCCTCAGTTTTCATAATGACGAAGTTGCAATCTCCTGGTTTGTAGGAGATCAGACTTTTTTCTGCTGCTCTTCTAAGTGCCAGCTCCGCTTCTGCGCAGCAAGGTATAACCGTGTAGCCCATTTCTTTTAGCCTCTCAGTATTTTCCTCTGCTGTTGGAAGATCGATTTTGTTTGCAGCAATCAGCATGGGTTTAGAAATACTTCTCAGCACATTCAGAAACCGTATCAGATCATCATCGCTCCAAAGGGTTGGTTTTTCTCCACTCAAATTTGTTTTCCTTAACGCCTCGATTATATTGTTTCTTTTAATCGCTAGTCCACTTAAGCGACTTTCAAGGAGAGAAGCTAGATCCTCTGCACCTGCCTCAGCTGTTCTAGCTATCTTAGGCCAGTCCCTCTTCAATATTTGAGTCAGCCACATGGTTATTTCTGTCTCTAGGAATTTCACATCTTCTGCTGGATCATGGGAACCTAATTTACATACTTTTCCTTCAGAATCCGTTGCTCCTGCGGCGTCAACTATGTGGATGAGGGCGTCTGCCTTTCTAATTTCATCCAGAAATTGGTTTCCTAGCCCTCGTCCCTGCCAAGCGCCTGGCACCAGTCCCGCGCAATCAATCAATTCAACTGGTATCAACCTTATCCCGTCAATGCATATGGAGTTCTTCGGGTTGTCTTTTACATTAAGCTCCTTGCATACGCATGGGGTTCGAAGATAGCCTATTCCTCGATTTGGCTTTATTGTAGTGAATGGGTAACTCGCAATTTCCACTGGAGCTAGTGTTGCAGCTGAGAAAAAGGTGGATTTGCCCGTATTTGGTTTACCAACTATGCCAACCATCAAGGCCTTTAACTTCCTATTAAATGTAGGAGAAATTATTTAAATGAACTTTCTGCTGAAATGAATAATAAGTTATGGTACTTGTTTACAAGTCCAAATATTCTGTGTTTACTTTGGAGGATTATGCTTTGAAGTCAAAGGTGAAGGTTCTTGTCTGCGATTCTGTTCATGAAAAAGGGATAGAAAAGTTAAAGCAAGCTGGTTTTGAGGTTGACTTAGACCCCACGATCACCGCTAAGCAACTATTGAGGATAGTTTCAAAATATGATGCGATTATTGTGCGAAGCCGAACAAAAGTTACGAAAGAAATTATCGAAGCTGGAAGGCAGCTGAGGGTGATAGGTCGAGCAGGCGCAGGGCTGGACAACATCGATCTGGAGACTGCAGAGAAAAAAGGAATTATGGTTTTTGACGCTTCTGGAGCAAGCACCAACGCCGCAGCTGAATTAACCCTGGGGCTAACAATTTCTCTATTACGCAGCATCCCGCGGGCGGATAACTCGATGAAGGAAGGAAAGTGGATTAAAAGAGAGCTTATGGGCGGAGAGCTGAGAGATAAAACTCTTGGTATAATCGGTTTGGGAAACGTGGGTGGTAGAGTTGCGAAGATCGCCAAGGCGTTAGATATGAAGATTTTAGTTACAAAGAGAACGCCGCCTGAGCCGGAGTTGCTATTAGAACTTGGAGCAGAATTTGTTATGCTCAAAGAGTTGTTAACACGAAGTGATGTAGTCACTATCCACGTTCCTCTGATGCCACAAACTAAGCATATGATAGGTGTTCATGAGATTCAACTTATGAAAAAAGGGGCTTTTCTCGTAAACACTTCAAGAGGAGCTGTTGTAGACGAAAAAGCTCTCTTGAATGCCTTGAAATCTGGAAAGTTAGGCGGAGCCGCACTTGACGTTTATGAAATTGAGCCACCTAAAGATTTGTCACTGATAAGATTACCAAACGTTGTATGTACTCCCCACATTGGAGCCCAAACAGAAAGAACTCAGAGGGTAACAGCGGTTTCAATTGCAGAAAAAATCATCAATTTCTTCAAATAATTTACATCAAGAACGCACTCATCATAGTTTGAGTGGCTGTATCAAACAAAGATTAGTTTGAACTGTTGCTGCGGATGTAATCCCTAATAATTCTTATTACTCCTTCCCCTTTTTCCTCAACTGCTTCAGTGGATTGGCCAATGCTATGAGGAGTTGCTATTATTCTTTCATTTCTAATTAACTTACTAGAGACTTCATTTTCGAAAACACGCTGATGTTCATAAACGTCAAGTGCCGCGCCGCTGAGTTTTGCTTTGTTTATCGCGTTTAATAACGCCTTTTCGTCTATTATGCCGCCTCTTGCTGTGTTTATCAAGTATGCTCCGTTCTTCATTTTATTAATTTCATTTTTTCCAATCATGCCTTCAGTTTCTTTGGTTAGAGGAGTATGTATAGTTATGAAGTCTGAGGTCTCTAGAAGTGTGTTTAAAGGTACAGCAAATTTGTTATCTGTAACACAGGGGTCGTAGGCAACAACTTTCATTCCAAGCGCAGAAGCCATTTTAGCCACTTCTTTTCCGATTTTGCCATAGCCAATTATCCCCAAAATTTTGCCCTTTATCCGGCATCCTTTCAGCTCTTTCTTCTTCCATTCTCCGCGCTTCATCGATCGATCTCCTTCTATAAGGTTTGTTGAGTGCGCAAAGATATATGCCATAACGCCTTGTGCAACATCATAGGATTGGACAGGAACGTTGTAACATTTTATTCCTTTTTCTTTTAAAATGTCCAAACATATGTGATCCATGCCATGGGTTGCAGTTATTACGCACTTCAAATTCCGCATCCTGTCGACAAGTTTTTCATCAACCTTAGTTTTGCTTCTAACCACAAGGATAGTGGTATCGTCTATTTGAAAATCCTCATCAATGTTAGATGTCCTTATGACGTCTCCGTATTTGGCTAGTTCATCAAAGAATTTTTCACTGTATCCATCAGCTACCAAGATCGTATGTCTGCCCATTTATGTCACCATTTTTTCATGGCAATTAATCTTGTAATCTTCACACCTAGTGCGCATGTGCATATATTAAGATTATGTGAATCTTTTTTGATTGTAAGAAATCTTCGATTGACCCACGTCTCGGGAAAAGGATAGAAAATTATGCACATCTGAAAAAAAAGAGATTCTGGCTTGAATTACAATTCTAGATCAACAACATCTAGAGACTAAAATTAGCTTCTAGTTTTATTTTGAATGTGTACGCCTGCTCCGCATCTAACTATCCCTCAAAATTTCGTTTTCTGTTCATTTGGTTTCACGTCAAAAATGCGAAGGCAATGAACTTTTTCTGTTACACGTTTGGTGCTGGATTGGATCTATCGGCAAAGGAGAGTCTGTTTTCTAACATTATATATTTCACTGGAAGTGAATCTTGGAATTCTGTAATTTTGCACTATGATCATGATTTAAAACTTGGAAAGGGTTCGCGGGTTAAATTCTTATGTTTACGAGACTGTTTAATGTTTCATATGCTTGAAGGAATTTCAGCCCTTTATCTGTTGTATGATATGAGTTTCCTATTCTGAGGAGACCTGTTTCCATTAGACAGTTAATAAAATCTTTGGTCTGACTATAGCTTAGGTTGCATTGATACATAACGTGGGTCTTTTTTATTCCATTCTTCGCTACATGGAGTATTTGAGCAATTATCTCGAGACGGTCCCTTTTCATCAAGTTAACAACCTTTAGGTGATTCTTTGCTTACTCTTGCTTTGAGTATCCCTTTTGCCTCACGCTTGATATCGTCAGCTTCTTCCCGTGATTCTATTCCAGAAAAATATTTGAACCAGTTGCCTGAACTGGGGAGTTCTATTTCGATTATGTATGTCATAACTCATCACTATCTTATTTCTGTAAATTCTGTAAACATCTTCTATAAATACAATCTTTCAAAAACCGACATATTCCAATGGCCGATATTGCAGACAAGATTGCTAGGCTTCCCCTTTTCTATTTGCCAAGTGTGAATTGCGGAAAATAGGAAGAATGATCGATGCACGCGCGAAATTTTATTTGGCAAATTGAAAGCGCCGATGAACTTTCTAATCGAGGCTTTTCTGAAAAAATATTGCTCATCCACAAAATTGCGCAAAAAGTGAAATCCAATTTTTTCATTCGGGCGCATAGGATGTCCCTGACCTTGCAAGATGCGAGGTAAACCTTTGCTTGGCAAAAAGTAAGTCCTAAACGGATCATTGTTTGAATTTCTCCGTCCTGAACTGGCATCAGAGGATGCCCCTTATGCATAAAAATCGGAGCAAAGTGTGAAGGAACTTAAAAAGGTCTATGTACTTGTCAGTGTGGCCCACACAAACTAAGGTTTAAGTCCAACATTAATAACCGCGCGCATCATCTAAACTGCGTAATGAAAAGGAAATCCCCCGTCAACCACTTTTTTTCTATGCAGCCGCCTGACTCCAAATGCCTACCAATGATTTTTGATTTTTTATTTAAAAGAATATCTAATGTTACCATTTTCTTATGAATGCATCTGAGGCTAAACGACCCAGAACAAAAGATATTTTTGGGTGTAGGCCTGCAAACCTTAGGTTGAAGAACAAAAAACGAAAAATTCGTGTTATTGCAGGTTTAGTTGGGGGAAGAAATATTTCAGGTGATTATAATCCCGAATCCATAAGAGTTGTAATCCCAGTCGGTGGGATAGCGAAGCGACTGTTACCTCTAACAGCAGAGGTTTCTAAAGCTTGTATCAGGCTTACAAACCGACCGCTTATCGAAATATCTTTACTGAATTTGGCTAAGCAAAGAGTGAGAAACTTCATCTTTGGAGTGAAGGGATACACCAACTACAAGAGTCTGCATGACTATTTCAAGTCAGGTCTCGGTTTCTCAGCTAGCTACAACATTAAACCTCGCGTCCACATTAAATATCAGCCAAACGTGGAAGACTCTGGGAGCGCCGACTCGGCGAGAATCAACATTGAATATTATGACATTAAAGACCCAGTTTTCGCCCTCCAAGGCGACAACATATTCGACATAGACTTGAAAAATATCTTGGAATTTCACCAGAATAAAGGCGCCTTCATGACAATTGGGTTGATGCCAGTAGACGATGTTACGGGATATGGAATAGCGGACATCGATAAGGATTTGAAAATATTAAGGTTCTTTGAGAAGCCTAGTCCGAAGGAGGCTCCATCAAACTTAGCTAATACCGGGCTCTACCTAATCTCTCCAAGGATCAGAGAAGTCTTTAAAGAGAGAAAAGTTCTAGAGATGAAAAAGAGGCGCCTAGACTTTGGTTACGATTTAATACCTTACCTTTTAGAGACTGGTAGACCTGTTTATGGCTATATCTTAAAGGGAACATGGTATGACGTTGGGACGCCAGAAAGATATCTTGAGGCCATGAAGGGGATACTTCACGGCCGACTGAAAAGCCTCCAAGACTTCGGTGGCAGAATATCCGGAGATTCAACCATATGGATTCAAGGAGAAAGCATCGAATCTATCCGAAGGAGAAAAGAGATAATAAGAAAAATCAAAGAAGGAAGCATAGAAATAGAAGGCTCAGTTTTGATTGGCAGGCACTGTAAGATCTCAGATGGCACAAGGATAGTGGACTCATGTATCGATAACTATACAAGAATTGGAAGAAACGTGACTGTAGATGGATCAGCTATTATGGATCGCGTTGTAATCGGCGATAGCGCAGAGATACGAGACAGCATCATAGGAAGACATTCAACTATAGAATCCAGTCAAACCGATGCAACAAAGATCCTTCAAACTTCGGTAATCGCCGACGATGTCACCATAGATGCGGGATGCCAACTTACAATGACGAAAATCTACCCACATAAATGTGTACCCAAAAAAGAACTCTTCGAAAAGACCATAACCTAAACCAATATTTTTGCGCTAATAAATACTGTAGGTGCGCGCACCTGAGAAAGAAATATCAAGCTTTCAAGAGAAGAAAAGAGTCTGTCTTTACAGTTGGAGATGCGGCTCAGTTAGTTTTGGAAGAGGTTATGAAAAGAGGAGATTCTGAGATTACAGAAAAGATTATGGATATGGTCATAGATTTGTTGTTTTCAATTAATGAGAACACATGTAATTGCAATGGTAAGTGTTCTGTCTGCTAACTTAAATTATGCATTTAGACTACGTAATAATCAACTACTTTTTTCATTCGTCTGGGTGGGGGTTCAGTTCCCGCCAGCCTCTTCAACATCTTGATAAGGTGAGGTTGGACACGTACGATGTCGGTTAAAGTTACCAAACCAACAAGCCGCCCATCTTCAACAACAGGGAGCTTTTTGATTTTCTTCCTAAACATAAGTCTCACAGCGACTTCAAGGTTCATGTGAGGAGTTCCGGTTACCAGTGGCTTGGACATCACTTTGCTAACTTTTGTTTTCACGGGATCTCTGCGTTTGGCCAGAACTCTTCTAAGCAGATCCCTTTCGGTCAAGATTCCAACGGGTCTTTCTTCCTCATCGACCACAACTAAGCATCCTATCTCGTGCTTGTTCATCAGGTCCACTGCTTGCCTAATGGTGGCATCAGCCTCAACCTTTATTACGTCGCTAATCATGACGTTTTCAATTTTCAGGACCATCTGAACGCACAGCCAATCGACTTTTGTTTGACCATGCTTTTAAATTAAACTCCACGAAATCTTGTTCTATGTAAACATCGTAAACGTTATGAAGTCTTTTCAGCGTAGATAAAGGAGAAAATAGTGGCGAAGTGGCGATTCATGAAGGAGTTTGATGTTGTTGTGGTTGGTGCCGGGACAGGAGGATGCCTAGCGGCGAAGACAGTTGCCGAAGCTGGATTCAGCGTTTGTCTAATGGATCTAAAAAGAGAACAGGACATTGGGGACAAGGTTTGTGGAGACGCCATAGGAAAGCATCACTTCGACAATCTGGGATTAGAATATCCTACGGGAGAAGAGCTGGAGCGAAAGATGCTCGGCCTTAAGATCTATTCGCCAAACATGGAAACAGTGATGAACGTTGAAGAGGAAGGTCTCCACGGGTTTATTATCAACCGCCTTCACTTTGGGCAAAGGTTACTCAGAGAAGCTATTGACTCCGGATCGACCCTTATGGAATCAACTCTGGCAATTGAACCTCTAATTAAGAATGGATTCATAGTTGGAGTCTTAGCGAAGAGTTTAGAGAGCGGAAAGAAAGAAACTCTAGATAGCCAGGTTGTGGTAGATGCAAGTGGATTTTCAGCCATTTTGCGGAAAAAACTTCCTCCTGAAATCGGGATTGAAACGAATCTTGACAAGGGAGACGTTGAGTTTTGTTATCGGGAAATTCGTCAATTGAAGGAGCAGGTTGAGGACTCTGACTACTGTAAGCTTTATCTTAGTCAAAAATGGGCTCCAGGAGGATATACTTGGTTTTTCCCAGAAGGAGGAAAGAAGGTTAACGTCGGATTGGGAGTGGCTATGTTCAACGGATTCCCGAACCCGAAAAATCAACTCTACGATAACCTTTTGTCTGAACCCTTGTTTAAGGGTTCGTCAATCGTTAAGGCAGGGTCATGGTGTGATCCAACAAGAAGGCCCTTGGACTGCATGACGGGAAACGGTGTAGTGGTTGTTGGAGACGCTGCATGTCAAGTGAATCCGATTCATGGAGGAGGAATTGGGCCATCAATGATGGGTGGGTCCACCGCTGGAAAAACAATTATCAAAGCCATGGAAGAGGAAGATGTGAGCCGAGAGAAACTGTGGCTGTACAATATCATGTACATGCAATCATATGGAGCTAAGCAGGCGGGTTTAGATGTTCTCCGCTTCTTTCTTCACGGGATAGATGACAACGGCTTGGATTATATTATGAAGCAGCGTATAATCACAGAAGACGATCTCCTCAAGGCTACTAGGGGTGAAGAGGTCCATCTTAACATAACTGAAGCAGCTATCCGAATACTTAGAGGGCTTGGAAAGCTTTCCCTCCTAAGAAATATGCGTGATGCAATAAATCTAATGAAAAAGGTTTGTCGACATTATGAGAATTATCCAATTTCTCCCCAAGACTTTGAAGAATGGAGGAGAAAAGCGGGAGATTTGATTGAAGAGGCCCGCACGCGTTTGGTGAAGACCCAATAGTTAAGTGGCCAGAGTTTCCCCTTTGTTATGAGGCAACTTTCCTTCATTTTTGAAAAATCTTCTTTCCACCCTTTCCATCTAGAATTGGCGAAAAGGAGGTAATTTATTAACAATTGGAAAGAGTAGTGGTAAGTTGAGTTGCTTAGAATATGAATGTTGCAGCTCTGATTACGGGCGGAAAAGATTCTGCTTTAGCTCTCTACCGAACATTGAAGCTAGGGTATGAAGTAAAATTTTTAGTCACTATGATTCCCCAGCGGGAAGACAGCTGGATGTTCCATTTTCCAAACAGTCATCTTACGGATCTCTTCGCCAAGGCTGTTGAAATTCCTTTAGTGAAGGCTGAAACTGTTGGAACTAAAGAAAAGGAAGTTAAAGATCTTAGGGATTTGCTCGCAACCCTCGACATAGAGGGAGTCGTGTCAGGAGCAATATCGTCAAGGTATCAAAAAGAACGAATTGACATGGTGTGCCGAGAATTGAATCTCAAGTCTCTTACGCCCCTCTGGCAGGAAGACTCCATGCAGCTGCTGAAAGAAATCGTCAACCTAGATTTTGATGTTATTATCGTAGGCGTATATGCGTACGGCTTTGACCAGAGCTGGCTCGGAAGGAAAATCAACTCAACAACAATAAAGAACCTTGCAGAATTGAACGCCAAATATCAAATATCTTTGGTGGGTGAAGGAGGCGAATACGAAACCTTGGTTCTCGACGCACCATTTCTTAAAAAGAAAATTCAGGTGCTTCAGACAGAGAAAATTTGGGAAAACGATAGTGGATACCTACTTGTGAAGAAAGCTAAACTTGTAGAAAAGGCTGAAAAGGTTTATTAACCGTTTTGTGGCTCATAGCTACAAGCTGTTTGGAAAAGTAGGCTCCTAGGAATGTAACCTTAAGGTTGAACCATCATAACGGAGAGAATTGAAATGGCTTACAAATACATCGCGAGGGCATGGAAAAAACCAGAGGAATCTTTTGTAAAAGAGTTGATGTGGCAGAGAGCCATAGAATGGCGTAAACAGACAACGATCTTCAGGATTGAAAGACCTACACGTTTAGACCGAGCGAGGAACCTTGGATACAAAGCCAAACAAGGGTTTGTATTAGCTCGGGTTCGCGTTAGACGTTCAGGCATGAGAAAACCTAGACCTAAGGCAGGTCGTAGACCCAAAAGAATGGGTGTCACTAAATATAAACTAGCAAAAAACATGAGGGTAATCGCTGAGGAGAGGGCTGCGAGAAAGTTTCCAAACTTGGCGGTGTTGAATTCTTACTGGGTTTGGGAAGATGGTCGATTCAAATGGTTCGAGGTTATTATGGTGGATCCAAACCATCCTGTCATCAAATCAGATAAGAATCTAAACTGGATCTGTGAAGACGTTCATCACGGCCGGGCTTTCCGTGGTTTAACCAGCGCTGGTAAGGAGTCTCGTGGTCTTCGCCAAAAAGGACTTGGTGCAGAGAAAGTTCGACCGAGTCGTAAGGCAGTTCGTAAACGAAAAGAGAGAAAAGTGTAGAGAACTCAGCAACTCAGAAGTTATAGAGGGTAAACCAACGTAACACTAGGGCATCCATAATATTGCTTGAGCACGCGCACCAGAAAAAGTCGCACAGCGAGGTTTGAGAAATCGATTGTGCTTAGATGTTCTCTTAAGCTAGTTTGACGATATTTATATCAAACAAACGTAATAGAACTTCAGTTGAGAATTCATGCAACCAGAACCAACAGTTCAGAGGAAGCATAAAAACCGCAGAGGAAGAGGTTTCAGCAGAGCTGAATTAAGAGAGGCTGGAACAGATTTTAAGCGAGCCCTCAAATATCGTATACCAGTTGACCGGAGAAGAAGAACAAAATATGAAAGCAACATTGAGATCCTTAAGAGGTCTCTGCAAAATCTGGGTTCGAAGAAGAAAAAGAAATCTAAATCTCTTGACAAGAAAAAAATTTAGGTGTGGCGTATTTTGCCTCAAATACCTATAGCCTACGTTGACATTAGGCTATTCGCCCACGCAACTGAGGATTTAGACAAGGTTATTGGGGCCGTGAAAAATGTTATTCCGAGTGATCAGATGGAGGAGGTGGTTTTCAGTAGAAAATTTATGCGGGGGCATTATGGCAACCCCATCACTCTTTTTGAAGCCAAAATAAAGAAGAAGGAGACAATCAAAGCTTTAATTGACAACCTTTCCTCTCGCCTTAGTGAATTGGATAAGGAGAAGTTACGTAAAGAAATCCACTTGCATGTGGAAAAGGGAAGCCTTTACATCAGATTAGATAAGCAAGCCGCCCTCCAAGGCAGCCTCAAGCTTTGCACATCTGATCCCATTCGTATACGAATACGATTCAGAAAAACAAAGATTGAAGATATAGTTAAGATCTGCCAGGAATTCGGGATGTTGATATGAGAAAGTTTGTTGATTTGAATCTTCACGCGCCAATCAAAGATCTTAATCAGGTAGAGAAGATTATTAGGAAATCCTCTGAACTGGGGTATCATGCAGTTGGCTTGGCTCTTCCACCTAACATCTTGCGAGATCAAATCAGCCAGTTGCAACAAATTTGCGATGCTTTCAAGATAGATCTCGTCACAAGAGTCAATCTCTCTCCAAAAACACCTCGAGAGCTTCTTCGCGACCTACAACGTTTCAGGCGAAAGTTCGAGGTAATATCTGTAAAGTGCACCTCGAAAGGTGTCGCTAGGCAAGCAGCCAAAGATCGGAGAGTCGATCTACTTCTATTTCCCGCCACTGACCTCCGCAAAAGATTTTTTGATCGTGCAGAAGCAGAACTTGCTTCGAAAGCTTTGTCTTCCCTTGAAATAGAAATGGCTCCCCTACTGTTGTTAACTAGTTTTTCAAGAATCCGTCTTCTCTCTCGTCTGCGAAGGGAGGTGGCAATCGCAGAAAGATTCAAGGTGCCAATCACCATTTCCAGCGGAGCAACAAACGAGTATCTCCTAAGAGGCCCCCACGAATACGCTGCGTTTACAGCTCTCTTCGGCATGTCTGGGTCAACTGCTCTACGCGCCCTTTCAGAAGATCCTCTCGCTATAGTTGAACGGAACAGGAAAAAGTTGAGTCCGAATTATGTGGCTCCAGGCATAAGAGTTGTAGGAAGGAGAAAGTGTGACTAAACGAGTGAGGAAACGTTACTTAGCTCTCAGGGTTGAGAGCGACCAAAATGTCAACGAAAGGGATCTCATGGACGCTGTTTGGAGCGCTGTCCTCAAACTCTTCGGAGAATACGGGGCCAGCCAAACTAACCTCCGCTTCATCAAACATGAGCTAGAGCGAAGTTACATGGTCATCCACTGTTCCCACTTAGCACTTGAAAATGTTAGAGCCTCAATTGCTTCCATAACTGAAATTCAAGGAAAACCTGCAGTTGTCCACGTTATTGGAGTTTCCGGGACTTTAAGAGGGCTTCGCAAAAAAGCGTTGATGTAAATCGGTATTTTTGCGTCTATTTCGTTGCAGGAATATTTCACTCTACGAAACAAGCCTATTTAGCGTTAGAGGCTCCTCTTGATTTACGGGTAACGAGGTTTTGCGATGAGATCAGAGATTATTGAGCTTAACAAGATTTTGTGCAAGAGTTGTAAAGAAACAAAATACGAGAGCTGTCAAGAATGCCGGGTATACAAATTAATTAACTCATTAGCTTCCTAACCCCAGCAAAACTCATATCTTTCTGTTCTTCTATTTTGAGTTATAAAATTTTACAGACATTTTCCAGAGATTTTTTGCTTTCTTTCCTTAAATATCCAAATAAAAGGTGAATCTTCCGCATATTTTGGTCATGCGCGCGCGTCGAGGGAATAGACTAAATCTTTAAGCGTTATAGAGGTTGATCTAATATGGATCAAGGATACAATGAAAAAGAATATATTGAAAGCAATAGGCATCATAGTTCTTTTAATTGGTAGCGCAGTAGTAGTCTATAAACTCGTTCAGAGGACTAAACCTAAACCTAAACGTTTATCTGCTATCGCTTTTCATGTGCAAAGAAAAGGGGACATGCAACATGTTTATGATCAAATAATAGCAGCTAATCAAGGCAAATATTCAGTTTTTTTAATGCCTGAATGGTGGTATTCAAACTTTGAGGAAACGCTTAATTTCTTAAGGGAATTTGAGAATGAATATTCAATTCCCGTCATGCTAGATGTTTTTTGTTCTCTCGAATCTGACCCTGATGAGCCTTACAAGCCTCCTTACATGTTAAATCAAAATCAGATCAAACAAGCTATAGATGTATGCAACGTCTCATGGTTAAGGTTTAGTGAAGTTGCATGGTATCATGAAGAGAAAGGTATGGATTTTCCCTATGACTATGCAAGATCCATCTTAGAGTTTTGCAGACTACACGGTTTAAAGCTCTTTTGGAATGAATGGGACATCGCAACGATGGATACAGTTAGGTCTAGCATCAAAGGCTTTGAGGACCTTGTAACAGTTGCTTTTGCGACTAATTCAAAGGTAGAACCTAATGTTGGATTCACCCTGGTTAATGAGTTTCAGCATTGGGGCGCATCGGTTCAAGCATGGTATTGGTGGGCAAACTACGGTTACGTTCCTATCAACATGCCCATCGATTTAATGATAAATCACTCTCTCCTAGCTAGGAACATGGGGGCTGAGATCATTCAGTTTGAGCCTTATTGGTATTTCTTCGACAACGGGGAAGCTAGAGAGAGTCTAGAGCGGATAGTGAGAGCATTATGACGGTTTTATTGGGCTCGGGGGCATCTAGCGGTGGAACGGGATTCATCTTTTTCCGCTGGTGCCCCGGAATATTATTTATGGTCATTGGAATTCTCTTCATAGCATTCTGGATGTTTATGTTAGCAGGAGAAGCATCTTACGGCATGAATGGCAAAAAGAAATCTTTAGAGAATGGGCATTTCTTGTGTTAATCCGTCTTTTGAAATGTAGTTACTCAACTGAACTTTAAGCTCTCCGCTAAGTATAGTTTCCATTTCAAAACCTACCTTAATTTATAGCCATTATGTACATTATTTTCGTGAAACAAGTATTTCTTAGGATATACGGCAGTTTTTCCAATAATATTCAAATATTTCGAGCGCTATAGTCTGTATGGGGGATGATGTAGCCGTCCCAGACCGACCTTAAATGGTATGAAGACCTTATGGCAGACAGACCCCATTTCAACTCTTTTAGTTATGAAAGAAAATGTGAGTTAAAATTGAGTTTCCACATAGTACGGAATTGCAGGCTCTGGTTTTCTTTTTCTTCTTCTAAGAATTAAAGCAAAGATCAATCCAGCAACGAAGCCTCCGATGTGTGCCCAGTAAGCTACACCGCCACCAATATCCAGCCAAGTATAAAGTAGCTGTAGCAAAAACCAGAAGCCGAGAAAGAAAATTGCAGGTACACTCACAACAGCGATGAAGTACACTAGAATCAGAGTTCGAATCCGCGCCTTCGGGTACATCAAAGCGTATGCTCCCATTACGCCAGAGATTGCTCCAGACGCGCCTAAGGTAGGAATCAAGAGTTCACTCGGTGTTGTGAGGCTTAGTATATGCGCAAAATCCGCTACGAGGCCACATATGAAATAAAACATTAGATAACGAAGGTGGCCAAAAGCGTCCTCCACGTTGTCTCCGAAAACATAGAGGAAAAGCATGTTTCCGCCGATGTGGAAGATGTCGGCGTGAAGGAACATAGACGTGAAAAGGGTGTGTAAGTTTCTTCCTTGCAGTATGTCGTTTGGAACCATGAGGAGCGAATCTAGAAATAGAGTCACCGTTGTGTCTTCGGGAAAAAATATGGAATAGAAGAGTGGAATGAAACCTATTACGTTTATTATTATGAGAATTCGTGTTATGTGAGGGGTTGTCTGGGAACGGTTCTGGTCTCTGATGGGAATCAAAGCGGCTTCACCAAGCTTCAGAAGATGTTAATTGGGATTTGTTCTTATATAGTTGCTAACTTTGGTTCAAAGGTTTTTTGGACAAATTAGATGCCTTTTTGTGTCTACCATCTTAAATGTAGAAGCCTCTCTTTAGGTTTAGGTTTAGTTAAATTTGCCTTTTTTCTTGCCCAACTCTTTGGAATCCGCAGAGAATGCTTTATCCATTTTTCTGTTAATCACTAAAAATACTAGCCAAGTGATGAAAGCGTAGAGTAACCCGTTGGCAACCGCCTCTAAGTATCGAGTGTACCCTGAAACCGGGATTCTGAATAGCGTAGTAATCATGTTTCCAGGGAAGAGGGGAACAGGAATAGCAATGGACGCACAGGTGAATAGGACAAAAAACGCGGCAAAAATTGCAGCTGCCCTCATATTTCTACTTGACCTCTTTGATAATGTTTGGCGTCTGGACTAAACACTGCAATAGTTTGAGGCATGTTAGGCACCTATCGGGAATAGTTGCTTGTTTTGGAAGGGTGTTCAAGTATCCAAAATGATGTGTACACTCTATGGGAGTTTTACTGATTGCCTTCTCGGATGGTTGAATGGAGATTGAGCCTAACTCTGTATCCTCTGCTACGACGTCAACTTTTGTTAAGCAGTGGGGACAAGCGTAATAGGTTTCTCTTGGGGTGGTAGAGAAATTTGTTAACATGAGTGGTTGTTCAAACTCTCTTCTACATTCGTTGTAGGGGCATACTGGGTGGTTGGGTTTCACGTTTCTCCCTAATTAATATATGGAATCTTAATACTTAATAAACCTTTTTGTATCTTTGCTAAACACAAATACAATAAAAAAAGCGAAAAAAAGGTTTAAATCATAAAAAAGGTCGATTTTTTCTTTAAATATGCAAAAGAATATCTACAGGTTATGAAAGTAGAAAATAGTCTACATGCATGCTTTTTCCGATATCACGAAAAGACATACTTTTAATTTTTGGGATTCTCGCCAAATAGATTTTTGTCTACGGCATGTTAGGAGTTCAATCGTTTTTACGCAGCCTGTTTTGATGTTTATGCGGCGGATAGCCTTTCCATCTGTCTTCGCGAGATTGAAAAGCATGTCTTCTTGTCAACAAAACGGTGCCCTGTTGTTAAATATGCTCTTGGTTTACCGATTGATTCAAATTTGTGTGGAACGTTACTTCATGAAGTGTCTATATGTCTAGAGTTGCCATTGTAAGGGGAACGAATCCTCAGGATATGACTGTCAAAGCCTTCGAGATGATAGAGGCAGATGAGGTTCTTTCTGAGGAAAAGCCGGTTTTAGTTAAGCCTAACTATATTAACGCAAGGCATCCGTCGACGGGAATTACGACCGACAGCAGAGTCATCGAGGGTGTGGTCAAGTTTTTGAAACGGCACCTCGTCAAAGATGTGATAATCGGTGAGGGCACTGGCTTCGGAGACACCCTCAAAGCTTTCAAAGTTGCTGGCGTTGACGTTGTAGCGGAGAAATGGAAGGTGAAATTAGTGGATCTCAACAAAGATGAGTTCGTTGAGGTCAGCCCTACCGGCACCTTGGCTCTAAAGAAGGTGAAGATCGCTAAAACTGCTTTGGAAAGCACCATAATCAGCGTTGCCAAACTTAAGCCCCATAGGTTAGCTCGAGTCACCTTGAGTCTAAAGAATATGATGGGTGCAGTCACGCCTAAAGGGGCCATTCACAATCCTTTAAGCGAAAAAATCGTCGATTTGGTGTCAATCATAAAGCCGAGCGTTGCTGTGATAGATGGGATAATCGCTGGTGAAGGTCATGAAACGAGTGGAGAGCCGGTGGAGATGAATCTGGTTATTGCGGGAAGAGACCCTGTTGCTGTAGATTCTGTTGGTGCAGCTGTGATGGGCATAAATCCAGAGAAAGTTAAACATCTAAGCTTAGCGGAAGAGAGAGGACTTGGAACCCACGATTTGAGGAAGATAGAGATTCTGGGTGAGCCCATAGAAAAGGTGAAGAGGAAGTTCAAGCTCTCTTTCTCATCCAGATTTCTTGTTCATCTTGGTTAACAATCAGAAGATTAATTTATCCGCTCCTGAGTCTTCTAGTGTCATGGACCTACTGAATTTCGTTGTGACTGTTATTGTATTGACAGCTTCCGGCGCTTTAGCTCCAGGTCCCTTGTTTTTTGTCACAGTCTCTCATGGTGCCAGATCCGGAGCCAAGAGTGGTTTGGTGTTCTCCATAGCGCACACTTTGGTTGAGTTTACTCTCGTCATGCTGTTGGCGGGTGGTCTCCTAACTGTTGCAAATGAGCCTGTGGTTAAACTCACTGTAGGGGTCGCTGGAGGTGTGGTTCTTCTTGTTTTTGGCGCCCTGCAGATCCGTGGCGCCATCAAATCTAGATTCGATGATCGTGGGTCCGAAGGAGTTGCGACGCGGAATCTTCTCTTAATCGGTTTAGTCTTCACTGGTTTGAATCCTTTTTTCGTTGTTTGGTGGCTCACAGTTGGCGCATCTTTGATTCTTGTCGCTCTAGAGATTGCTTCCTTCGCTGGAGTTGTCTTTATGTATGCTTGTCACATCTGGATGGATTACGTTTGGCTTACGGTTGTCGCCCATCTTTCCAGGATGGGAACAAACGTTGTAGGATTAAAATGGTACAGAATCGTTGTGGCGGTTTTCGGAGCAGTTCTAATCTATTTTGGGCTCACCTTTCTCATAAATTCTTTAGGCTTCTAAGGCTTTTTAGGTTTGATGAAATATTGGTTTGGAGGAATCCGTCCCTCTGAACATTCAGTCACCAATCTCTGCAGTTCTCTTCCTTTAATCTCTTCGAATATACGTGCACATAGGTAATACAGAAGGAACATCGTAACTCCGGGAACTAAGAGAAATCCGACCAACATACTTAAGAGTAAAAGCATATTCTTGTCCAGAAAAGGCAATTCAAATCTTTTAATATAGAAGTTGTTTCGCAGCAGATCATATATCGAAAAAAGACGGTCAAACCATCTTTGAGTTATCGAATCTCTTTTATGTGTGAAGGTGCGAAAAGAATCTTTTAGGAGTGAATAACTTTGGTCTATTGTACCAAGTGTGGTACAAAAAACGAAGAAGATGTCGAACACTGCGTCAAGTGTGGGGCACCCTTGATGGTCTCGAAAGAGAAAAGGTTTGAAACACGTGCAAAAGAGTGGGGAGAAGACTTTGGAAGACGTGCAGAGCAGTGGGGCGAAGACTTTGGAAAGCGTATGGAAAATGAATGTTTTGGTCTACCTCACGGCGGCTCAATCGCAGGTCTAATCATCGGAGCAATAATAATAATTGTAGGGCTCTCTTTGGCACTGGGGATAGACGTATGGCATTACCTTTGGGCCGTCATAATAATCGCTGTTGGGGCACTCATCGTCATCGGAACCCTCTACAGCCTCAGAAGAAAAACCTAACCCCCCAATTTTTTCCAAAATTCCCGTTTTACGAAGTTTCAGTTGTAATTAGAATCGTTTAGTCAGTGGTATCCGATAATTTGACGAAAGTTCTCAGGTGGATTCTTTCCTACGTGTGCGCAGCAAAAACCAACCGAACTGGAAAGTACGCCAAACAAACCTAACTCTCAGTGAAATCTCATAACATATTTAGATCGAAATAAGAGGGGGTAGTAGAGCGTGCGCAAAAATGTGCTGTCATATTAACATAGAGTCTTTACTCTTGAATACGTGTAATCGCATGTTTAAATTGATTCTGTAATTTCGTGAATCTTAGCGTAGATTTTGAAGATGCCTTTCACATTGAATAATTATTTTGTCAGCCTCTTCAATTCCATAATTCGCGTCAACAACTGCAAGCAAACCTTTCTCTCTATAATAGTCAATGACTGGCTTCGTCTTTTCACGATACACCCGCAACCTGTTCTTGATAGCTTGAGGCGTCTCATCTGACCGCTGATAAAGTTGGCCACCGCAAAGGTCACATATTCCCTCAACCTTGGGTGGAAAGTTTGTTACATGGTATATGGCTCCACACTCTATGCAGGTTCTTCTGCCACCAAGCCTGAAAAGGATGACCTCGTCAGAAGCAACAAAATTTAGCGCCTTATCAGTTTTCTTGAATTCTTCCATAGCCTCTGCTTGAGCAACTGTCCTGGGAAAACCATCCAAGAAGAAGCCGTTCCTGCAATCATCCTCCATCAGCCTCTCCTTCACCAATTCGATGGCAAATTTGTCGGGAACCAGGTCTCCAGCAGAAATGTAATCCTTAATTTTTTTGCCCAGTTCAGTTTCATCTCGTATGGCTTTGCGAAAGAGGTCTCCACTTGAAATTGTTGGAATATTATATTTTTCTGAAAGAATTTTAGCGTAGGTTCCTTTTCCTACTCCTGGAGACCCTAACAAGACGATGTTCATCGTTGGTCTTCAGCCTCTTCACGTTGTCTTAAGCCTTATGAAAAGGTAGCCTCGCTTAAGCTTTCCCCTTCTCTTCTTTTCCAAAATATTTTGTCCAGTGAACCTTCCGGGAATCACGTTTTAACTCAATTGAACTTTTTCTGCACTTGCTTGAACAAAACCAGAGGATTGCTCCGTCATTCTTCACGTACATCATGCCGGTGCCTGGTGGAAACTCGTGTCCACAAAAGGAGCAGGTTCTGGTTCTCGGCACTGAAATTCATCTCTTATCGTCTAAGTTTCTTGGCTTCTCTCTCGGTTTCCCTCAGCATGAGAATGTCGTCGGCTCGCACCGGACCCTTCACGTTTCTTGTTAAGATGCGCCCTTTATCTCTTCCTTCAAGCACCCGAACTCGAACTTGAATAATCTCACCAGTGGCTCCTGTTCGCCCAATCACCTGGATTACTTCAGCAGGAATTAGCTCTGATATTGCCTCTGTATCGCTCATCCACTAGGGCCCTTCTTTTTAAGTTCCTCAATTCGTCTGGTAATCTCTTTTATCAATCCCACAGCGTCACCAACCATGGCGATGCATGCAGCAGCTGCGGGAACATCTATCCCAGCTGAGATTCCAAGTTTTCTTTTGTTTGGCACGAACAAGTATGGAATTTTGCGTTCCTCGCAGAGGATAGGGAGATGAGCCACGACTTCAGGTGGATCCACATCTTCAGCTATGACGACGAGTT
>CAYFWY010000013.1:0-24995 GCA_964346895.1 uncultured Candidatus Bathyarchaeia archaeon
GTCATAAAAGGAAGACTCTTTATCGACTGGACCGTCCTGTCCGCTGCCTCGATAATAGTCATGATCATACCAATCGCAATTTATGTGGTTTTGCAGCGATATTATGTTAGAGGCATCGTCGCAGGGGCGGTCAAGGGCTAGAGCTTTACACCAACGTGGTGCCTGTCTTTTTATCGAAGATGTGTATCTTCTCTGCTGGAAATTCTATCCAAAGCTCGTCTCCCAACTCCGCCTTAAAGTCAGGACTTACTACTGCTTTAACTAGGTAGTCTCCAACTTTGAGGTCGAGTATTGTCACGTCTCCAAGGGGTTCTATCATATCGAGCACGACTTTGACCAACCCCTTCTTCCTCTTTGCTTCTTTATTAACGAGGACATCTTGAGGTCTCACACCTAGTACACACGCATCGGCGGTACACTTCGTTACTGCCTCCGCTAAATGCTCAGGTAGAGTATACTTGAACTCTCCGGTGTTCAAAGTGCAAGGAACTCCTTCCATCAGGGTGCAATCGAAGAAGTTAGTAGGTGGGCTACCTATGAAACCGGCGACAAACATATTAGATGGATTGAAGTAAATCGCATCAGGCGTACCCGTCTGTTGAAGAACACCTTCATTCAAAATAGCAATCTTGTCCCCCATTGTCATAGCCTCAACTTGATCATGAGTGACATAAATCGTCGTAACCCCGAGTTCTCTCTGAAGCTTCTTAAGCTCAGCTCTCATGTAAACCCTCAATTTAGCGTCTAAGTTACTCAGAGGTTCATCCATTAGGAAAACAAGTGGATCCCTAACCATAGCTCTACCTAAAGCCACTCTCTGTCGTTGGCCTCCGCTGAGTTGCTTCGGCTTTCTATCAAGAAGCGCCTCTATCTTTAGCAATTCTGCAACTTGCTTGACCTTTTTCTTTATCGCATCCTTTGGAGTCTTCATGTTCTCCAAGGGAAAAGCCATATTCTTGAAAACCGTCATGTGGGGATAAAGGGCGTAGCTCTGAAAAACCATTGCCACGTCTCTCTCTTTGGGGTCCAAATCGTTTACAAGTCTGTCTCCGATGTAGATTTCCCCCTTCTCAGGAGTTTCTAAACCAGCGATGCATCGAAGAGCCGTTGTCTTTCCACATCCTGATGGCCCCAACAAAACAAGAAATTCTTTGTCTTTTCCTTCTAGACTTAGTGAATTAACTGCCACAACGTCCCCAAAACGTTTGGTTACTTCCTTCAGGAGAACTCTTGCCAAAGTAACCAACCAAGAGATACTTATCTAAGAAGCCTATGCGATGACCTTCTTAAAAATAATGTGATGAAGCAAATTGGTTTTGAATACTTCTGAGACACCCAAGTTACGTGCGAAAGTAATGCACATGAACCCTTCACACTAAAATGAGGCACGGGTTTTCAACTACTATTACATCATGTATGCTATCAACCACCAAGTAAACGAAGATGATACGCGCGCGAAAGAGAAATACAGAAAAACAAGTTTTTATCTTGACACCTTTACCACGATTTCTTTCCAATCTTCCTTTATTCCGTGTAAGGAAGTCACCGCCCCCACGAGAGCCCCACTCAATATTTTTACAACAAACACATTCAGAACGATTTCCTCACCGTCAACATCGAGCTTGACATCCAACAACATCACCCCTAAAAAATGTTTCATTACAGACGTAAAGGTTTTCTGCAAAATTTTCATGCATTGGTTAAAAAAGAAAAAATGAATGGTTACAGTTCACCCACTCGCTTCTTTGGTTCAGCCAGAAGAAACAGAACTACAAAGAATGTAGGTATGAGCAACCCAATTGCGACGTAAAAAGGCAACTGAGGAATGAAGTTAACATAGAAATAGTTACCCAACAACATAGCGATGCCTTGAGCGATATAGCCCATGAAGTTGACAAACCCATTTACCTTGCCCCTGTTCTCTGGGTGAACAAGATCCGTCGAAAGTGCTGTCACCGCTGACATTGCTAACAGTATTGCAATTCCGAATAGACTCATCGAAATCATAACAGTTAAGAAGTTACCATTAACAAAAACTAATATTGATGTGCCGAAGATGATCAATCCGAGAACTAACGGAATCTTCCTTCCGATCTTATCAATCATCTTACCAATTGGGATGGAAGCCACAACCATAGTTAACAAAAGTGGGAGGTAGACCAACCACCACTTTTCCTCGGGTATCAAAAGTACATCTCTCGCGTATATCGCATTAATCACTTGGGTAAGGGAATATCCAAACATTATTAGGGTCTGGCACACAAAAAGCCAGAACATTGATCGTGGAACCTTCTTCCAAACACCGAAGCTTTCTTTGATGGATCGTGGGTACGAAGAGATGAAGTATTTAAAGCGGATCGGGTCTTCATTCGCCATCGTTTCTTTCAATCTAAGCCGAACCACTGCTGCAACAAAAAACAATGCTGTCATAATTAAGTAGATAATCCTCATGCTCCAAACCAATCCGAACTTCAGTAGCAGAAAACCTGCAATCAGGGGTCCTGGAGTGTTGAAAGTGCCGTGGATAAGATTAATAATTGACGAGCCTACGCCCCTGCGCTCTGGAGGAAGCGAATCTTGAACCATGGCGAACAGCGCTGGCTGATAAATTAGACAGAGGCTGCTCACAATTGATCCCAACAAAATGAAGTGCCATGTTGGGGCAAGCGCAAAGAATAGAAAGGACAGAGCAATTCCAAAGGTCATGGTTGATATTAGCCAACGTCTTCCGAATTTGTCTGCAAGATAGCCGCCAGGAAAGGCTACAGCCGCCATTCCCAAGAAGTTGGCAAAACCTATGATTCCCAAAGCTACACCTGTTCCGCCCAGAGCTTGAACGTAATACTGAAAGTTTGGCGTAGGCATTTCCCATGCCAAATCCATCAAAATCCAGCTAACGACAAGAATCCGATAGTTACCAGTGACGAAGGAAAACTCTCGACTTAGAATTGCTCTTAACTCCATAAATTTCACGCTTTTAATGAATCATGATTGCTTGTCAATTTAAGGCTTGATGTGCAAATGTCACATTTGAAGAACAGAATTAATAAATTGCGAGTATTCTTTAAAGACTGACAGGGATGTTTCGATGATCACCAAAGAAAAAATCGTGAAATGCGCCGAATCGATTGTAACTGGCATGAACCTCAAGAGAGGAGAAGCTGTTGTAATACGTGGAGGAACTCACACCCAAGAGCTGCTTGAAGAGATCGGAATTCTATGCTACAAGAAAGGTGCTCAGCCAATAATCATGGCAACTACAGATAGCTATTCGGAGAGGATATACAATGAAATTCCAAAAGAGACTCTGGAAATAACTCATAAACATTATTTGGGAGCAATCAGAGAATCCGATGTATATATCGTAGTTGAACCCTACAAAGATCCGGAAATTCAAACGAATTTCCCACAAGAAAAAATTGCCGCAAGAACAAACGCAAACGTACCTATCCGTAAGGAGCTATATGGAGAAGAAACGGGCAAAGGCAAAAAATGGACTTATGCAGGCTGGCCGACAAAAGAGGCTGCAAGGTTCTACGGTGTTGACTACAACGATCTGGAACGTCTAATCATCGAAGGAATGATGGTGCCCACCTCGACTCTCAAAGAAAAGACCTCGAAACTGGCCAAACATTTAGAGGGAAACGACGTACTTCGCATCACTGACAACAAAGGAACAGATTTCACATGTAGCATCAAAGGACGTCGCATCAACGAGGATGATGGCAAAGTCGATGATCGTGATATCGCGATGAACGACTTGGGCAACAACCTCCCAGCCGGAGAACTGTTTATCGCACCTGACGAAACTTTTGGTGAAGGAACCCTTTACTGTCCAATCACTATAGATAAGTTCACCAACAAGATAATTACGGATACCACACTTTACTTCGAAGGTGGAAAGTTGCTTTTGGATGAATGTACTGCGGGGGCAAATCGTGACCAGATGATCGACACCTTCAAACGATGTTTGGAAATTGATAAAAAAGAAAAGGAAATCAGAACTACAAATATTGCCGAGTTGGGAATAGGGTGTAACCCTGCAATTGACATGGCAATCGGTTATATCCTTACAGACGAAAAAGTAGGTGGCTCAGTTCACCTAGCTTTCGGTTCGAACGTTAGCTACGGAGGAACCTCAAAGTCGAGTATGCATTGGGACTTTGTAACTCATCCCAATGCAACAATTGAAATAATGGATACAGAAAAGGTAATCATGAAAGACGGAAAACTTCTCTAAAATCAACTGAGCATTACTTTAGATTCTTCGATTTCAGAAAAAGAGGAGTTTGCACAGGGGCAATATCGCTAAGCGTCACTTGAACCAACAATCAAAGAACCAGCTAAATGTGTTACGAGCCCGATGCACCAAAAAACGAAATAAGTAGGTGACTTTTGATATCTACTTCAACAAGGACTTTCTGCAAAATATTTAGCTAGCGAAACTTATGTTATTACAACAAACTCCTTATCAAGAGGTATACGTGAGGCTTCTTATTGGTGGAAACTAATATTTCCTGGCTTCCGTGGAGTAAAAAGACTTTTCAAAAGGCAAAAGAACTGGACAAACCAATCCTACTAGCCATTGGTGCAGTTTGGTGTCATTGGTGTCACGTTATGGATAAGACAACTTACTCTGATGTAGATGTGGCGAATCTGATCAAAGAAAAGTTTGTGCCAATAAGAGTGGACAGAGATCAGCGACCAGACATAGACAAGCGATACAATATGGGTGGCTGGCCTACCACAACTTTCCTGACACCTGAAGGTGAGGTGCTCACGGGTGCTACATACGTTCCGCCGCAACAGATGAAACAATGGCTTAAAAATGTAAGTCGCTTCTACAATGAAGGCAAAGACAAAATTAAGGCCAAATTGGAGGAACTGAAAAAAGAAGAGAAAAGAATGCCTTCAACTGAATCCGTTTTGGATAAAGATTTCTTCCAGTCCGTCATTGATAGTTTGACATTAGAAATTGCTTCGAGTTTTGATTCATTGCACGGAGGCTTTGGTGATGCCCCCAAATTTCCCCATAGTGAGGCTTTGACTTTTGCGCTCTTAGAATACCAGATACAAGGTCACAAAGCCCTCTTAAATATCGTAACAAAAACCCTGAAAGAGATGAGTGTCGGGAGCATTTATGATAAGGAGGAAGGGGGTTTTTTCCGTTATTCCACAAGAAGGGACTGGAGCGTTCCCCACTTCGAGAAGATATGTGAAGACAACGCCAAGCTGCTTGTCAACTATCTGCACGCCTACCAAGTTACCGGAGAAGAGGCCTTCAAAGAAACCGCTCAGGGAATTCTAGCCTACGTTGAAGCCAACCTCAGCGACCACGACAACGGAGGATTTTACGGCAGTCAAGACGCTGACGAAGAATACTATAAGCTAAACCTTCTGGAACGTCTGAAGAGAACAGCCCCAAGGATAGACAAAACCCTTTACACAAACTGGAACGCCACAATGACATCAGCTTATCTGTTAGCCTCGATTGTGCTTGAGGATCTGTCCTATCGGAAATTTGGGTTACGAACAGTCGACCTCCTAGTTGAGAAGAGTTTCAGTTCAAGAAAGGGAATGTACCACTATTACTTTGAAGACAAAAAATATCTTCCGAGCTTACTCATAGACCAAGCTTCCATGATAAGATGTCTTATAGACACCCATCAGTCAACCTCAGACATAAAATACCTAAAATACGCAGAAATCATTGCCAAATTCATGCTAACCAACTTGTGGAACAATGCTGGAGGTTTCTACGATAGACCAAAAGACACTGAAGCCTTAGGAGCATTAAAAATCTTGAATATTCCCCTTGACGAAAACAGTTTCGCTGCCAAAGCTTTCCTTAAACTCTACTACTTAACGGGTAAGGAGAAATATCTAGAAACGGCTAAAATAATATTGGAATATTTCGGCTCAACCTATCAAAGATACGGTATTGTCGCAGCCACCTACGGGCTTGCTGCCGAATTATACTTACGTCCAATGCAGATACACATAGTAGGCCCAAAAAAGGATCCAGTAACCCATATTCTCCAAGATGAAAGTTTAAAGGTTTACAATCCATTGAAAGTAATCGAAATCTTGGATCCTACTGAAGATAACGAGAGGTTGACCAACTTAAAATATCCTATCACAAAAACACCGATGGCATATGTTTGCTTCGAAGGAACATGCACTTCGGTCGAGAATCCAGAGGAAATGGCTAAAATAATTAAACCAAAAATATAGTGAAAAGGCTGCGAATGCGTTAGAAGCTGTCACGGGAGAGACCTCAATAAGTTGAGGTCATGTGAAGGAAGCGTTATGATGAAAGAGAAAACGAAATCGGTAGATCCAGAATGGAGCAAGAAAAGAGTGCTTAAGATCATTGAACTGTTGGAGAAGGAACACTCAGACGCAAAAATAGCCCTAACCTACAAGAATCCTCTGGAGCTTTTGGTGGCTACTATCCTTTCAGCTCAATGCACCGACAAGCGAGTAAACATTGTTACGAAAACCCTCTTCAAAAAGTACAAAAAGCCAGAAGACTATGCTAATACGGATCTAGAGGAACTTATGGAAGACATCAAACCCACTGGCTTTTACAGGAACAAGGCCAGAAACATCAAGAAATGCTGCCAGATTCTGGTTGAAAAGTTCAACTCGCAGGTTCCGAAAACAATAGAGGAAATGATTGAATTGCCAGGTGTTGCTAGAAAAACTGCGAACATTGTCCTTTCGAACGCGTATGACGTTGTGGAAGGAATAGCCGTGGATACCCATGTCCGCAGACTCGCCGGAAGACTTGGGCTTTCAGAGCATAAAGATCCGAATAAAATAGAAGTTGATTTGATGCAGATAGTTCCGAAAACCCGTTGGAAAAGAATAACAGATCTTTTAATATTTCACGGTAGAAGAATCTGCACGGCAAGGAACCCAAAATGTAGAATATGCGCTTTGAATCAACTCTGTCCGTCCGCCTTCACCTTTGACTAAGTCTGTGACTTCTCCATTAGAACTGAGTAAAAGTATCGTGTGTAGCCGTCTCCTTCAACAGAGGATACGTGTTTGATGTTTTCGATCTTAAAATAGTTTGAGAAAAGTTGGTTTATCTTTTCTTTGGTGAAGTGGTTCCACGCTGGACCGTTTTTGTCACTAAAGCAGACCATAAGATAGAAGCCGCCTTTCTTTAAAACTCGATATACGCCTTTTATGAAAGTACTTCTGTCATTGACCTTTACGTGGTGAAAGCAACCCATGTCGAAGACAAAGTCGAACTCCCCTTCCCTAAAGGTCAAGTTTAGGAAATTCTGTACTTGGAATCGTATCTTTGCGTTTACTTTTCTGGCCTTTTCCTTTGCGATTTCTACAGCTTTGTAGGAGATATCAATACCCGTGACTTGAAACCCTTTTCTTGCTAGGTAAATTGCGTTGGTTCCAGCCCCACAACATATGTCCAAGGCTTTCCCCTTTTTTATCAGCCCCTTCTCAACGAGTTCAACCAGAACTTTCCTCGGTCTTCCCAGTTCCCAAGGTAGATCTTCTAAGGAGTAACCCCTGTAGACGCGATCCCAATCTTCATAGCTCGAATCCATCTGACCAACTCAAAATTAAATACAAAACTTCCAACGTGCTTTGTTTAATAACAAACTTTACTTGGGGTTCTATTTCATATAGGTTTAATACAAAACATGTGCACGTTAAGTGCTTCATCGAGCTTCTTCAGGATTGAAATGCTTTTTGAAAACTTGATGAATTTCTTCTGGTTTTTCTAGCACGTATACATCATCCATTCCAGCTAGCTTCATCACATGTTCCACGTCTTCCTTTCTTATCCTTAGTTTCATGTCTCGTCCATCAGGAAGTTTCGTAACTATCGTTCCCTCTTCGTAGTCAGACGGCATTATGTATAAGGAAACAAAGGCTTTCAGACCCATAATCGCTGCGTTACAGAGTAAACTATCTCCTATTCCCATCGAAATTTTCGCAACGGTATTCGATGTAGCTGGAGCAATCAGCAAAAACTCAAATTTTCCTAATTGTAGTTGACCAGCTAGAAATGGCGAATTCGAGTTAATTTCAACTTGAACCCTGTCAAAATTCTCCTTTAAATCGTTACCCAGCCTATAATACTTTACAACTTGGTCTCCAGCCTTGGAAAGATAAACTCTCATATCAACCTCGTTCTGATACTGCTTTTTTATCTCCTTCATAACCTCAACTGTTTCAATCAATCGATCTCCACTGCCTGTAATCCCCCAAGCGACTCTCCGCTTTTTCTTTTCCTTTTCTTCTCTCTTCCTTACTACAATCTCCATAGCCATGTTTCAAACCTCAATTTTTTGACCTAACTTTTCTTCAAAAGATCAGCAAACTTTTTAACAGTTTTCCTCAAGCTTCTAAATCCCTCCTCATCCTTTTTCACGCCCTTCAGAGTGTCTTTTGACCAAAAGGATGCTCCTAAATTTGCCCCGAAGGAACCGCCGCTGACGGGTATAATTCCGTTTAAGACATAGAAGGTTATGATCTGCTGTATCGCCAGTTCCTGTCCCCCGATTCTATCTCCTCCAACTGCGATTGCCATGCCTACTTTGTACCTGAAAAAATTACGATCTGCCACCCCTAAAGCTCTACACCTATCCATAACAGCCTTTGTTTGTGCGCTAACCCCACCGTTGTAGACCGGTGAGGCAATAACTATTCCCTTAGAATCTTTAAGCAAAGGGTAAAGCTCATACATATCATCCTTAAATGCACACTCTTTGTTTTCCCGACAGTAATCGCAATGTCGGCAAAAACCAATCGTCTTACCTCTAACAGTGAAAAATTGGGTTTCGAAACCCAATTTTTCCAACATCCCCAAAGCCCGTCTTAAAACGTATTCGGTTGCCTGTTTTCTCGGGCTTCCACATACGCCAACTATCATAATACTTCATCTAAATTCTATGACCAATTAGAATCAATAAAGTTTGCTAAGGCGCGTGAATTCGTCTAATCAAGAGTCACTTATTTTCATCACACAGTCCAATGCTTTTGGACATGCCAAACATTCTCGCGGAATAGGAACATCTTCACCACGAAGGAGCACGCGCACCGCCAAATATCCAAAATGATTATGACACCTCGAAGGACCCTTTTCTTCCATCTTTTTTTCCCTTTTCTCCCTTTCAAGCGTAGTAGAAATCCAGTCTAGTTTCATATAGCAATGGGGACAAGCATAATATTGTTCCTCTGGTGTCGCTGACTTATCACTCACGATTATGAGTTCTTCAATCTTTTTCTGGCAATTCGGATTTGGGCAAACAATGGGTTCCAGTATCTGCGGCACGCGAGTATACCCCCCATCGTAGTTTATATTAAGATTTACGACATATTCTCTAGAAACCATGTTTATTAAAGCTTTTCATGTATCTGTGCAACATTAATACAGGTAATGCATGCGCGCGCGTAAAATTGATTTCTCCGTATGCAACAAGTTACGTTTTCTTAATTCGGAATTCATATTTGGATAGCAGGCGCACGAAAATTTAATAGTGGGACTCTTTATTGGAACTGGATAATTAAATACGGCAAAACTGTGTGCGAGTACAGAATTGTGAGATTGGAAAGAATGAGAATAGTAAAAGTTCCTGGTAAAAACAATGGGCATAAAGTCTTCATGTACGCGATAAGCACATGTGCGTGGTGTAAGCTAGCAAAGAGTTTTCTGAAAGACAAAGATGTTGAATATGAGTACGTTGATGTTGATCTTTCATCCAGAGAAGATCGAGAAGAAATTAGAAGGGAAATCCTGAATAGAGGAGGAAGACTCAGCTATCCAGCCATAATCATAAACGACGAAATATTGATCAACGGATTTCACAAGGACAAGATGAAGGAGCTCCTAGAAATTTGATAACTTTAGAGAAAGTGCGACAAAGAACTGAACACGACGCGAAAACCCATGGCTACTACCTAAATCCTAACCAAAAATTTCTTAGGGATCTCCTTGAGGGACTAAAGAATAATGAAGAACGCTATGGATACCCCTCATGTCCTTGTAGACTTGCTTCTGGAAAGATTGAGTTCGACAGAGACATAATATGCCCATGTGACTACAGAGACCCCGATGTTGAAGAGTACGGAGCCTGTTACTGTGCTCTTTATGTAAGAAAAGATCTGTTTGAGGGCAAAACTGCTATTCAAGCAGTTCCGGAGCGTAGACCAAGGGAAAAACAAGACAGAGCTTACGATACAGTTGCAGAAACTGTTTCAGAAGAATCGTCTGGAAAAGCTGCCGTGGTTGCCGAAGAACCTTCTGGGATTAAATTAAGATTCTGGTACTGCAGACAATGTGGCTACGTCTGCTTCCGCGAACAACCACCATACTTATGTCCCATCTGCAAAGCAAAAAGAGAGCTGTTTGCTGAAATAAAACAAGCATAGAGCCATCTCTCGCGCACAACCATGTTTTTAATTGGCCTCTTATGGTATGGGAAGTCACGAAGGAAAGTGCCATTCATACAGAGTGGTTTAAGAGGCGAAAATAGAAATTAACTCAATGGAGCTTTGATGCGCACACGATTTTAACCTTCTCCATTCTTACGGAAGATATCCCGTAAGCTTTCAGGTTAAACCGTTAAAGATGGAAATCAACAGCGTTTATTGGGAAGTTAGACTTTTCCTCAAAATCTTCTCAGCAACGATTTTTCCCAACTTCCGACATTCTTCTAAACTCTTTTTGTCTGGATTGTATTTTGCTAATAAAGGGGGATCTATTATTTCCATCTTAAACTTGTTTTTCATTATCTCTAACAGCATGCCCGGAGCCTCTCCGCTCCAACCGTAAGAGCCAAAGGCAGCGCCAATCTTACCTTTCAAGTTAACCTCTTTTACCGCTAATTCTTCGAAGAGCCTCTTCATCTCCATGCCCACATCGTGATGGTAAGTTGGCATTCCAAGTATTATTCCGTCTGACTCGCCCAAATCTTCTGGACTCGCAAAATATTTTAATTCCACATTTACGCCCGCTACCGATTTCGCCCCATTTTCAACAGCTCTAGCCATCTTCTCGGTGTTGCCGGTTTGGCTATAGTAAAGGATAAGGAGTTTCATCAACTTCGGCATGTTTCATACCTCGACTTTACTATCATTAAGGAAAAGATAACTTTTGCGTCGAACTCTCTATACAAATCCAGAGGGTTGATAGAAATGTGTGCACATATGATTTAGAAGCATATTAATGAGGGTTGATAGAAAGCTTGGTATACAACAATGGCCACGCTCACAGCTAAGCGTTGAAACAAATATTGATGAAAGATCTATGATCTTTTGAAAGTTGGTAACCGAATAATGTGCGCACTTACACCGATTGCGATTATGAATAATATAATTTGGGCGAATAAGATGGTAATTATGAAAATAGCCGAATAGGTTATGCTTATCCATAATAATGATAAGATAAGAACCTTTGTCTTCAACGGGATTCCCTTTCCTTCTTTATAGTTCCTTATGTAATTTCCAAACCACCTATTGTTAAGCATCCATTGATGTAGTCGTTCAGAGCTTCTATAATAACAGGCTGCAGAAAGCAAGAGGAAAGGTGTAGTGGGTAAAACAGGTAAGATTATTCCGATGCTACCAAGCCCCAGAAAGATCGTTCCTGCTATGACAAATAGGCCTCTCTTAAATCTGCTTGATTCTAGGGGTCTATGACCAGAGCTACCCCTAGGATTGTCTTTTTCTTCCATTCATGGCCACTCATATGCGTTTTTCAATTTCTTACAGCATCAACATTTAATAAATATTATTTTATCAAAGCCTGCTGCAAAATACAAAGGTTGTCTATGTTGTATGGGCAGTCAACAGGTTCTTCTCGTAACGGGGGCATACAGAGTTACAACATATCTGATTCTTTTTGACTTAGAGCCAATTTTGCCTTAACGAGCTTTTTTTACAGAGCTTCGACTTTCGAGGCGTCATTATCAACAACAGCTTTTAGTAGTCGCCCTCTATTTCAGCCACTTCTAGACGTTGATAATAATCCAACGCCTCTTTGAAGTGAGCCAATACGCGCGCACAGAAACATATTGAGGAAGTTTCATGTCAACACACTTTTTAAGAATTGATCACAACAAGTTAAAGAATCTCCGTTCATTGCCTCTTATATAATCCCTTGAGAACTGTTTTTTCTAGAGTATGTTCCTCAACCTTTTCGAAGAAGTTACGTTTGTTAATGCCTCTAAGACGTTCGACATCAAGGGCATATATCGTGAAGATGTATCTGTGTGTCCCTGACGGAGGACACGGTCCTCCATATTCTGTCATACCGAAATCGTTTTCAATCTGTATGGCGCCCTTAGGCAAACCGCCTTGTTCAATAGTTCTTAAGTTCTTGGTAATGTCATGGACAAGCCAATGAATCCATGTTCCCGTCGGCGCATCTGGATCCGTTACGCTCAAGGCAAAACTTTTCGTCTCCGCAGGCACATCTTCCCATGAAAGCTGTGGAGAAACATCTCTTCCATCACATGTAAATTCGGAGGGAATATTCTTGTTATTTTCAAAATCTTTGCTTTTCAATCTCATACAGACACCACAAACCTAATTGATACTGATCTTAATAAAAAAATTTGTTAAGGTAAGAGGTGATGCTAGATCCACGATTCGATTGAGTAAGCTTTGATAAATTATATCTAGGAGCAACTTGATTATTTATAATTGTTTAGAGTTGAGGTGAAAATTTTGGGTGAGGAACTGCAAGAAGTTGGAAGAGTGTCTCATTTCTTCGCAAGGATAAGTGTGGCAGTCGTGGAATTAACGTCTACGATCTCTGTTGGCGACAGAATTCTAATAAAAGGACCTACCACAAATCTTGAACAAATGGTTGACTCAATGGAGATAGAACACGAAAAGGTCCAAAGAGCAGTAGCAGGCCAAAGCATCGGAATGAAAGTAGAAAGCCGGGTAAGAGATAGCGACGTCGTCTACAAAATATTCTGAAACCATCATCTCCTTTCTTTTAAAACAAAAGATCTACCAACCATTATAAGACTACCTTTACAAAAATTAACTTCTACTACTACTTCTAGTTTGGAAGAGGAGAGATTTCATGCTAAAGAATATGACAAATTCCAGCCTCCAAAATCTCATCAAATTCTTCGAAATGGCGGGTAGATTAAAAAGGATTCCAAGAGCGGGATGGGTCGAAATGGGAATACGACAGCCTGAGTCTGTTGCAGATCATACTTTTAGAACAGCTATCTTATGCATGATATTCGCAGGCATGAAGGACCTAAATGAGCTAAAGCTGCTAAGAATGGCGCTGATCCATGACCTCCCAGAAGCAGTAACAGGAGACTTGACACCGTCAAAAAAGACTAAGGAAAGCAAAGAGAGAGAAAACACGGCCATAAAAGAGATACTAGATCTCCTGCCGAAAAAACAGAAGAAAAAATACATGAAGGATTGGAATGAATACCAAGAAGGAAAAACCAATGAGGCGAAAGCCGTTAGACAGCTCGAAAAGCTTGAGATGGCTCTACAAACCAAAGAATACGAAAGAGCCAAATCAACAGATCAGAACCTGGAAAGATTCATCAAATCTGCAGAGAAAACTATTAAATGGCTGGAACTAAGAAACCTTCTCTCATGCATTTTGGAGGAACGGCATCGATGAGTTTGAGGAAAAGATGGACCAAAAAGTTTGCCCAATCACTAACCGAAGATGAAAGAAAAGCTTTCGAATTATGGCTAGAATTTTCTGAAGGAAGAATCTCAGAATCCGAGTTTCAAACAAAAATGGACATCAAAGTTATGCCAAAGATGCTTGGTAAAATGAGTGCAGCAAGAATCAACGCCTTAGAAGACGAAATTGAAAGCTTAAGGAAAAGAGTTGATGTCGTGGAAAAGAAAATGCGAAAGAAAGCAGCCTAAGTCAAAATTTTGATCTTTTGTTCCTCCTGAGTGAACACACCTGCATATACTCTTAAAACACTCTGAGAGCATTAACTTTTTCACGTGGTATCAAGTTTGCCTGAAACAGTCACACTAACCGACGTCTACCAGGCTCGAAAAATAGTGAACAAGTATCTTGTTCGAACTCCGCTTTTAAAGTCTCCAAGTCTTTCTAAGCGACTGGGATTTGAAACCTACATCAAATGCGAGAATCTTCAACCTATAGGCGCTTTCAAAGTTAGGGGTGGCGTAAACCTAGTTTCAAGGCTTTCAGAAGAAGAAAAACGTAGGGGCGTCATAACAGCTTCGACCGGAAACCACGGGCAATCCATAGCCTATGCAGCATCCCTTTTTGGGTTGAAAGCCATCGTTGCCGTGCCCAAAAACTCAAATACGAACAAAGTTGAAGCCATAAAAAATTTTGGAGCCCATGTTGAATTTCGTGGCTCAGACTTCGATGAAGCAAGGTTTTGGGTGGAAAAAGAAGCTAAGAAGAAGGGTTACAGATACATTCATTCAGCCAATGAACCTCTACTAATTGCAGGGGTTGGAACGCTCTACCTTGAAATTATGGAAGATATACCAGATGTTGAAGCTATACTAACTCCAATAGGAGGCGGCAGCGGAGCTGCAGCAGCGTGCATCGTAGCGAAATCTATAAATCCTGAAGTGAAGATTTTCGGGGTTCAAGCTGAAAAAGCACCTGCAGTCTACTTAACTTGGAAAAGCAAGAAGTTTACTGAAACCAAGTCGGCTGAAACCTTTGCTGACGGACTTGCCACTAGGATTCCCTTTAAACTCACACTTGATATAATCAACAAACATATAGACGATATTGTCCTCGTAAGCGAGGAGGAGATGAAAACAGCAATTTTGACTCTCCTTGAAACAATTCACCAGCTTGCGGAGGGAGCTGGAGCTGCTTCAACAGCAGCTGCCTTTAAGCTTAGAAAGAAACTTCAAGGAAAGAAAGTTGCCCTCGTCTTAACTGGAGGAAACCTAGAGCTCCAAAACCTCAAAAGCATATTGATTGATTAAGGGGTTGCCCATGACTTTTCGGTTCTCCTATCTGCGTTCCTTTCTCCAAGACTGTAACTTCAACAGTACTTTGTATACCAGAGGTCATTATCTTTGTCTCAAGCACTCTCAATTTGGAAAACCCTCGCAGAATTGTCCATCGTTAGCTGGATTTGAATTCGGCTTCTGGTTTACTCTCGCGATCTCAACCTTCGTGATTGAGAGAGCGGGAATAGAGTGAATATCAAAATTCATTGAAGACCCCCACAATTTTTCATCCTCACCAATGTACAGACATAACAAATAAGTAACTTAAGCAGCGTCTAAAGATCCAGAGCAAACTAAAGTATGTCCTATTTTTGTCATGCATAGCCGAAAAGGGCTTTATTCTCCACGTAGGTGCTAGGATCGAGTTCTCGAACAGTCACATCATCTACGGCTATTACATAAATTGCATGAAGGCGAGCGTTCCTGATTTCATCAAGGTTCACTGGCGGATTCTTGTAATAGAGGTCGCAGCGACTTTTAATCTCCCTCAACTCTTCAGATTTTCGGCCTCTGGGAGGTTTCGTGAGGGCTGGCGGAATCTGCAGTATATAATAGGGGGGGACACCTAAGGCAAACTTTTCTGAGTGGTTACCATATCGAGTTATTTTGCTCGCTATCCTCGCCTTACAGTAGGTTGCGGGGTCGAGGGCGTGCTTGGGTGGAACGAAACCTGTCTCCACTTCAACAATGAGGGATCCGAAGCCCTTAGTCCCATATAAATCGCAGATTAGTCCTCTCTCTAACGGGCGCTCCACATCCACTTCATAACCTTTTAGAATCAGGTGTTTAGCACAAACGAGCTCCATAACTGAATGATTGATTTTGACCACATTCTCTTCATTAAGATTAATCAACCTCTCTTTTAGCTTGTTCAGCTTCTCCTTCGTATCTTTGTCTGAGTTCTTGTTCAATCTCGCCAACAAGATGCCCAAGTCTCTGTCAAACTTCTTCATGGTCTTTTCCTTTCAGGCTCCTTTAGAATATACAGAGTTCTAATAAATAATTGATTATGATCCATTGACAAAAAACTTTTGTACATATATACCTTTGAAAGAAGGGGTCCACGTTGAAGGTTAACTTTGAACACACTGACGAAGTAGGGTTGTCTGAATTCCCAATTGGCTAAGATAAAAAGGAAAGTTGGACATTATCGAAGCATCTTTACGCACTAAATGTTTGTTGAAAGCCCCACTTTGCGGGCGCGCGCGTAAATAGGAAAGGCAGACAAATAATCTACGAAAACTTCTCCAAAATCAGCATACCAGACTGACGGAAATCTCATGTCTGTTTTAGCAAGGAAGCTAAATAGTCGATTGATATGTTTGCTCCACTGATAATTGTTACAATTTTTTCTTTGGGTTTTGGATGGTACCTGAATAGAAGAGCGGCCAAAGAAGCTGCCCCTGAAGGTTCAGCCAATATATGAGCTTCGCGGAGAAGCGCTAGCACGGCTTCACCAATTTCGCTGTCGGTCACCAACTGGATATCATCAACATGTTTTCTTATTATTTTAAAGGTTAAATCAAGTGGTTTCCTTGAAGCCAAGCCGTCCGCAACCGTTTTAACAGAATCTATCTCCACAATTTTTCCAACTTTCCAAGATCGATAGATGGCTGGAGCCCCTTTAGCCTGAACTCCGATTATTTTTATATTCGGCTTCAAGGTTTTTGCAGCGATGGCTATTCCAGATATGAGACCACCACCACCCACGGGTACAATAATTGTATCTACGTCAGGGACGTCTTCAAGCAGTTCTAAACCAATTGTTCCTTGCCCAGCTATTACGTATAGATCGTTGAAGGGATGCACAAAAGTGTTTCTTGTCTTCTTTTGTATCTCAAGAGCCTTAGCGTAAGCTTCGTCGTAATCCTTTCCGAATTTTACGACTTCTGCCCCATAATTCTCTATGGCTTCAACCTTTTCTTTCACAGCGTTTTCAGGAACAACCACAACGGCCTTGGTTCCATAGATCTTGGCTGCATAAGCTACAGATAACCCATGGTTCCCAGAAGAGGGCGTGACCAATCCTTTTTTTAATTGCGACGGGGAGAGGCTGCACAACTTGTTAATTGCCCCTCTGATCTTGAAGACCCCCACTGGTTGAAAGCATTCAAGTTTCAAGTATACTTCTGCACCTGTTCTCTGGCTGAAAACCACTGAACGATAAGTTGGAGTTCGAGTAACGAAATTTCTTATTCTCCTACTAGCATCAAGTATGTTTTGAAACCTCACAACATCTTCCGTCATAGGTCATACCTGCAGTTTAACCGTAAGAATTTATCATAAAGAACAAAGATTCTTTATCAGCGCGTGAAGAATCATCTCTAATTGTCTTCCATTCTAATGGTTTTTTCCACAAGTTTCAGAAAGATGGGACCAACTTCCCTTTCACCAAAGGTTTTGGTGAAGACCGAGACCAGGATGATTTTTTTCATCTTTTCGGCGAGGCGTTCGGCTAGAATACGGGCAATTATCAAGTTTCGGTCACCTAGAAGAATTGAAGACAAGGGGGGACCAACCATTTTTCGAGTTTGGGGTATAGCCACAGCGAGTGTACCCAGCTGGTCTTCTCCCTCACTCAAAAGAATCAAACCCGCATTTTTCGTTTCAAGATAAATAGAGAAGAAAGGCGTATCTCTTTCAATCATTTTTTCTTGAGTAATCTTCACTCGCGACACCGGTGATTCTTCCATGTTTATTTATAGCGACGTTCACCCACTATTTAGTGTTTTCAAGAAAACTTGAGGAGGAAACTAACTCATTGGCGGAAGACAGGGCAAAAGAAATTCTTCATATACTTCAAGACGCCTTCCTCATTCCATTATGGGCGCGTTCAAACCTGGAACCCTTCAAAACATTAATCATAACAGTGCTTTCTCAAACTACAACTGACAAAAACACGGCTAAGGCTTTCGAAAACCTGTCCCAAAAGTTTTCGGTAACCCCAGAAGCCTTGGCTAAGGCAAACCTTGATGAAATTGAAGATGCCATAAGGGTGGGAGGCCTTTATAGAAATAAGTCAAGGGTTATCAAGACTATTTCTCGCATGATCTTGGAAAAGTTCAACGGCTCCTTAAATTTTATCAACACGCTTCCCCTCGAAGAGGCGCGAAAAACTCTTTTAAATATCCCAGGAATTGGACCTAAAACCGCTGATGTTCTTCTACTCTTTTGTGGTGGAAAACCAAGAATTCCAATAGACACTCATGTAAGCCGTGTTTCGAAAAGATTAGGACTGACTCCGCCAAAGGCTAATTACGATGGAGTTCAGCAGGCACTTGAAACTCGTTATTCACCCAAAAATTATCTTCCTGTTCATTTGTTGTTCATTTCGCTTGGCAGAAAATATTGTAAGGCGAGAAAGCCCCTTTGCAGGCTTTGTCCAGTCAACACTTTGTGCCCATCCAATTTTTTGGAGGATTAAATAGCACCTGAACCGTTCTACACAAGGCAGTTCGAATAAACTGTACTTAAGCCGGTTTCCCTGCCATTTTCGTCCAGTTTTATTTGACCGAAATGAATGGTTGATACATTCTCATTTATTGGGGTATAAACCTTCAGAACCCTCCTTTTATAGTCAACTCCACAAAGAATTCCGATCCCTAGAAATTTACCTCGCTCGTCTTGTAGCCCGACAAGTAGGCCCGCTTCTTCGCCCTCCCGTATTACCTTCCCTCTTTTTCCGAATCTCTCTTCAATTTCTTTTATTTGTTCCTCGGTGACCGATTGGTTTCTCCTTAGAACAATGAAAATTGTGGTGACCGTTTCTTTGGAGTAGATTGGTCTTGCTCCCAACAAATTCTTTATCTTTTCCATAGATTCTGGAGCCAGGGGACCGCCAGAGGTTAGGAGAGAGTCAACAACGTTGATCCGGTTTAGTGCAAACGAGTGCACCTTAGCGTGCTTCAAATACTTTTTGTAGCCAAGCTCACGTAAAGTCTTCCTTTTCTCCCGGTTTCTTCGCTGTAAAGATTGGGGAGTATATATCGAGATAACTTTAGATTCTTTCAATGCTGTGAGTATTTGTGTCAATTCGCCTTCTTGCCGTATTCCTACAACCACGCTGGGAGAAACTGTTTTCTCTAATTGAATTTTATATCTAGCGGCGGCTTCGCCATCGACCCATCCGTCGGTGTTTATGATAAGAAAATCTACATCTGTTGCCAGTACTCTGTTTTTCAGCTCGTTCAAACCCTCTATAACTTTGTTTACTGCACCGCTTGGACTCGTCAATCCCACAAAATATGCATCTTCTGCCTTAATTTCAAAGAGGTCTTTCACAGGCTCTTTGATGAAGTTTAACCCAAGAGTTGAAGGCGGTCCTACATCAGACTGCCCCAAATCGGCATCGATTATGCCGGTCTTCCATTTCTTTATCAGTGCTACATTTGCAAGAAAAGTACAAAAGCTGGTTTTACCTGAGTCCACTCCACCTATGACTAGGACAGTTACTGGTTTTTTTAAGGATAAAACCTCTTTCGCGGCATTTTTCCATGATGTGGGAACAGGGCCTCCATCAAGTTCCTTAAAAGACGCTCCTTCCCCTAGCATCAGGTCAAATGAAGCTTTTTTCTTCACCCCAAAAGGTACGCGCTTTCCATCGCGTATTATGATTTTTTCTCCAATCCTGAACGGTGCACCTAAAATATTAGTTTCTCCTGAAAGAAGACCTACTGATGCAGGACCGTCAACTAACAAAGTCTTTCCTGCTTTAACGTTGTGTTTCATTGTGGTTTTTTCCTTAGAAATGTTTTTCCAGTTCTTCCTGCGATTTCTATTGCTGACATCGCGTCTCGTAGTCCTCTTCGGTGGATAGTTTCATTCCTGAAATGACTTGTTCCAGCTTCACTCACTATTTCTATAACAGTTTCCTGTGGTAAAGCTTCATTCAATAATTGTAGTAGTCCTTTGGTATAGGCAGGCGCACCGTCCCCTACCTTCACCACACTAAAGTTAGCTGGAACTCTCTTTAATTCGCCTAAAATGACTTTTACAGTTTCCTCTAAATCTGAACAACTAAAGGTTTCCAGAACGTTGTCGTCACCCAAAACTGCTACACCGTAGGTTTTACCTGGATCCACCCCAACTACCACTTTTTCGTAGCTTCGTTTTCCCTGAAAACTCAGAATGGCCTCGTCAATAACCGATTCGGGGTTTGATCCATTTTCGAAAATTAGAACATTGGGATGCTTTATTGAATTACGTTCTTCGTTGGTGGTAATAACCACTTTAATGTTCAAAGGAATGGAATCCCAAGGCTTCAAGCTCAAGAAGGGCAGATTTTTTCTTTTGAGTTCATTGACAATTTTATAGTATGCTCTACCGGATACTGTTGCGACTGCAATTTTTGTTTTCATAGGGACTCCCTTTTACACATTATGCAAGAATGCCAATTGGTTAAAAATAAAAATGTGAGTTGGTGTATAACTGTGATCTTGCATGCTTCTCTCTCTCTTGTTCCTTGACTTCTTAAATAAATTGCGAATTAACGGTTTCAGAGACCAGATAGTAGAGACAAGGCTTATAATTTTTGGGTTTGTATTCGGTTCTTGTGTGGAGAAGATTGCAGCGTCTAGTGCCGACGGGGTGTGATTCGCTTGATAAATTGTTGGGAGGAGGGTTCCTTGGTGATGGTGTCTCCCTTGTTTATGGAGAGGCGGAAACTGGGAAAAGCTCCCTGGCGGTTCAATGTGCCGTTAATTGCGCAAGAATGGGGTATAAATCCCTTTTCATAGACTCGGATGGCACTTTTTTTTCAAAGCGGCTTTCGCAGATAGCATATTATGATTATGAGAAAATCTCTCCTTTCATAATTTTGGTGAGGCCAACTACTTTTCAAGAACAAATCAGAGTAATAGATCATCTTGACGATTATGTAACCAGAAAATTCGGGCTCATCGTTGTCGATACCATTACCTCGTTATATCGTATTGAACTTGAAAGCCCAAAGAAAACGTTTTCATTGAATCGAGAATTAAATAGGCAGGTCGCATTGTTAACTCAAATCGTCAAGACCCGTAAAGTTGCAGCCTTAATTACCAGCCAGGTCAGAAGCGTCTTTTTTGGAAAAGAGGTCAGTTTAGAACCAGTAGCTAGGAGAGTTTTAAAGTTCTGGTCAGATGTTGTACTGAATCTAAAGCTAACAGGCCAGACTCGTGTTATAGAAGCTTTCCTTGAGAAACATCCTGAACGCAAACGTTCTGCAAGTTGTTACTTCAAGATTGAAAGAACAGGTATTCGCGATTATAGACGTTAGGTTTTATTTTCTTCTAATCATGAATTAATGGTGAAAGAAAATGCCGCTGACAATAATTGATGTTGGATACGCGCTGTGGTTTATATTTCCAGCTTATTGTGCCAATGCGGTCCCTATGATTTTCGGTGGAGGGCGTCCCATTGATTTCGGCAAGATTTTCTTGGATGGAAAACCAATACTTGGATCGCATAAAACCCTTCGAGGTTTTTTCTCAGGTCTTCTTGTGGGAACTTTTGTTGGTTTCCTTCAAACCCTCATCTTTCAACATATTCTTTTTCAATATAGCGTTCAATTTCGATACAATGTTTTACTTGGATTTACGCTCTCGCTAGGGGCGTTGGTAGGTGATTTAGTTGAATCCTTCATCAAGCGACGACTAGACATTCTCCCCGGGAACTCGTTTCCCATAGCAGACCAGCTTGATTTTGTTGCCGGAGCACTCCTCTTTTCGCTTCTAGTTTCGCCATTGCCTTCCTTGCTCACGATATTGATAATCCTTCTCATAACGCCGTTCATACATCTCCTAACAAACCTGTTTGCAGGTCTTTTGGGTATAAAAAAGAAAAGTGGAGGCAAGTAACGAAACACAAGGGTAATACATGCTAATTTTTTCTGGAAACTAGCCCCACCTAGCTAATAGTGAACGTTCGATGAAAATGTATGCGATGACAACCAGGACACAGCCCACCAAAAGCATTCTATACGCTTGACGAGACCGGTAAGCATATTTTGTGCTTTGATACGCTATGAGGAAACCTACAACAGCGAGGGTATAGATAATCATAACAATTACGCTTTCTACAAGAAATTGTTCATTTAGAGCATAGGGATAATAGGTGATTATTCTTCCACCAGCAGCAACAATTAACAAAAGTGGCCTTTCCATGAGGTCATAGATTCCGCCTCCAAGCAGGAAAAGAGATGCAGCGACTACTATAACGGCAGTAGCAAATGTGGAAGGTTTAGCTGTCACTATCTTCCAGTAGACTTTTTGCAGAGAAAAGTTAAGAGATGAAAGTCTTCTTCTGAATCCCCCTGCCATGGTTTACTTATCTCCTTCTTGTGTTAATCCCTCTGCTACTTCTTTCGCTCGAGTCTGTACATGGATTCTTCAGAATCTCATTTAAGTATTCCTTCTAGATTCATTAGGCTTTTGGAACTAGTAGAATGATCTAAGGATCAATAACCACGATATCAATTATTTCCCCCATAGTTCCTAGAATGATTAACGACATAGTTGGTAGATGCTCTAAATAAATATGCATTCGTTGTTATCCTCACTTGTCAAGACACTCATTTGTAGCTAATCTGCACACGAAAACCAAAAACATTTGGCTAGTTTCTAAAATGCTAGGAAACTCAAAACTCTAAACAACCATAAAATATCTTGAAGGTACCCTATGACTTTTTAGATAAAAAACAAAAGGTATACGCTGGAATAATTAATTTCCCTTTCTTTTTTGTTCTGCCTTTGAAAAAGTAAATAGTTTTTTTTAATACTGCACGTGAGTGGAAGCTTCGAGTTTCTTCTAAATGTATCTAACTAGTTTTGATTGTTTGTTTAGAAGATGATTGAGTGTTAGATAGTAGGGATATGCGTGCTTCCTTTGAAGAAAAAGAAATAAAGTTTACCATAATATCTTTGAATAAGGATGAAAAGAATTAGACTAGTTATCTATGAACCTTCAATCAACAAGATCGTAGGTCGTGAGCTGAATCTTCAGTTAGATGACGAAGCCAATCTTGTAGATGCGATTAAAGAGGTGGACAAGATAATAATAGGTAAAGAAAGTTTCCCAGTTCCACACTATCGCAGTTTGCTTCACATGATATATAATCCTGTTGAGAATAGATTCTATAAACAAGTGGCGATAAGGGCACACGCAGAATCTGACCCAAGACTTGACATCAGAGAGGATCCAAGGAAGAAACTCCCTGAAAGAACAACAATCATCATAATCCCAGCGGGAGGATGCATAAGCGAGTGGGAGGAAGCCCTAAATTACGAAATATTTTTGAAAGCAATTTAAGAATGCAGACATGAAAGTTAGTAACAGAATTGGATTTCTTTTTATATGCTTCTATGATTGAATGCGATGCTTATCGTTTATAATGCACGTTTTTACTATTTATAATAGGATGAGAAAACATTGAGCAGAACTCAGACAATAGGATTGACAACGAAAATAATGCTAGTTGGCCTAATAGTTGTCATCACTTACCTCATATCATTCTTGATATTATTTGGATTGTTTGTTCCACAGTCTACTACAATGTATGGTATGATGCAGCATATGATGACGCCTACTCAAAACTATTTCGTTATCAACATGGTTGCTTTTGCTTTCGCATTGCTAGCCGGAGTACTAGTTTCGATGTGGTTAAGAATAGGTACAACGGAAAAACCATCAAGTCCACAGGCTCTAAAAAGCAGAATAGATGAGTTGGAAATAATCAAGAGAGCCTTGTCAGATGATGAAAAGGCAGTCTTAGATCAAATTAGAAGAGCAGGAGAAATCACTCAAGATTCCTTGAGGTTTAGGTTGGAGTGGAGTAAAGCAAAACTTTCAAGAATTCTAACAAACCTCGACAAAATGAATATAATACAAAGAGAACGAGTGGGTAAAACCTACAAAGTCTTTTTGACTGAAAAAAGAGATTGACTTTTTCTGAAGCGGTTGGAAACGGTCTCACTGACAACCTTTAACATCCCACTCGTTATGAATATCTAATTAGTGAATGTTGGAGGTTAGGATACTGAAACCAAAGATTTTGACAGTTTTGGGGTTGGTAATGATTATAGTCTTGGTCGTTACATTCTTTGTAGCTTACAGTTATGCTGATCCAGTTGAAAGGAGTCTAGAAAATCAAGAATATGAAGAATGCCACAATCATTATCCTGATGAATACTATGAGAGGCATCATCTTTGTGAAGAAGAATACAATGACGTCGAAGAGTTCCATCACCACCATCACGATGAAATTGAAGAAGAGCGATATCGCAATCACGGTTGCCATTAGAACTATCTAGTCGCCTCATCCTTTCTATACTCTTAATTTACCATTCTCAGCTTCATGTATGGATCAATAATAATGATAAACTAAAGTAAGTGGCAGGATTAGGTTTCTTTTCTCTGCGTATGCAATCAACTATCATCTATTAGTCAATAAAAAAGCTAAGTTTCCAATAGGCTAGTCGACTATGAACAACGATATTGCTTGAAGAAACATTCCGAAGGACAGGAGTCCTACAATGATGTACCATTTTCTCTTTATGTTCTCAAGCCTCTGGTCAATCGTTTTAGTAAGTCCTTCTATGTATATTTCCTTCCTCTCCTTCGTAGACTTACCACGGAACACGATTTTAGTACCGTAGGTTACAGATAACAACTCAAAGATTAAACCGATAACTACCAAGACGTCAGACAACAACATACTTCTCCCTACAATTCGACAACTAATAAAATCTTCTAAGATTCTACGATTACCAACTACTTGATATGGGCATACGTTCAGTGGTAACGTCGGGTTTTTGCCATACACATGTACCATGATCTTTGTTTGTTTAGGAAAATAGAAGAAAGTGAGGTGAATTGAGGAGGATTCTTTTTGAATTGTTTCTTCTGCGTAAAAGGAAAAAGGCTACGATTGCTGCTGTATAGATGAATTCGGAAAGAAAAAGCTACAAAAAATAATGACGTTGCTGCACAAAACCTTCTATGGTTGTAGAAAAAGAAATAGCTGAAACCAAGAG
>CAYFWY010000014.1:0-23456 GCA_964346895.1 uncultured Candidatus Bathyarchaeia archaeon
TTCCAGTCATCGCCACCAGTGAGTATAAAGGCGTTTTTGAAAGATTGGTTCCTCCAGTTGTGAAGGAGGGGAAGATTGAGAAAAAATACAACTGGCTAGTCTTAGCGAGGAAAGCTGTTGGATTTCCAACAAGAGAATACGACGTACCCTTGGAAGGAAAAATTCCTTATGACTTCCGAAAGATTGAAGGTTTCGCCAAGGTTTTGAATAGTGAGATGGAAGGGCGGGAAGCTGTGGAGGTGGCTAAACAACAAATTGAAAGCCATCATCAATTTCTGGCGAAGCAAGATGTGGACAAGATTATAGAGATTGAGCACACCCTTTCCATAGGCAACTCCGTTTATCTGCATGCACCAATATGGTTCATCGTCTACGAATACAAGGGTGAAAGATATAACGTAATTTTGGATGGCGCCACTGGAATAGCCATTAAAGGTGACATTCCCGCAACAAAGTTTGGTCTTTTCTAATGAAAGATTTTATAACCATTCATTGAAAATAAGAGATTGTGGGAGTCCATGCCTAAGAGACCAGTAGGCGTTCTTTCATTAGGCATTTTGATCCTAATTCTAGCCATATCCATAGTCGCTTTAGCCATTGACGTCCTTGTTAACATATTCGAAATTTTTTCGCTTACCCTCATTCTCTTCGGCCTATGGGTCACAATTCTCGCTGGAATACGTACGATCAGCCCAGAACAGTATGGAAGAGGCGCTTTCAACACCTTTTCTGGAGGAATCCTATTAACAGCCCTTGGCACAGTATCGTCGCTCTACATTCGCGAAATGCTTGTTGAATACCTTCTTCCAGCCTTGTTGCTGACCATCGGAATTTTGGTTGCGATTGCTGGAATACGAGCATGGCGAAAATAGCCAACACAGGATCAAAAACCATACTGTAGTTGAGACAACTTCTGTTTTTCTTAGACTTTTCGGGGGGCTCCACAATTTGGGCATGCCGTTGCCGTTTCTGGCATAAGGCTTCCGCAGTACTCGCAGGGCACCATCGCTATCTCCTCTTTCACAGCTGTTGGTCCTGCAGCAGATCTAATCACCTGAAGTTCAATTGATTCACTAGTGACGTCAGGACGTCCGTCAATAGCCACCACTCCTTTGACATTCCAGCTAACGTTTGCGTCCAAGCCATCAAAGGACTCTCGGCCGCCAGCAGGAATATTAACTTTGACTGGAAACGTTTTTTTGAATCCTGGTACCAAATGCACCCTACCGCCCGCTTTAGGATCAGCGGAATGCAACGTGGCAACATCCCAGTAGACGCGTCGCACGTTGCGCCTGCGCCGTTCATCATATACCCACTTTTCCCGTCTCCTTTTCTCGATACAACGAAGTTCAGCTCTCACTTCGGTTGCGTCAAATTCGTCTTCACAGTCCACGGATATTGCACCCTTCAAGTCTTCCCCCAATTCTACAGTGCTTTTGGGAATTGTTAAGGAAACGCTGGCTTTTGGCTTTTTGAATCTCTTGAAGAAGCCCATAAATAATCATCTTTCTGCAGGTCTAATCATTATTTTGAAGAAGTGCATCCGTATTTATTTTTTCTGATCGATAAAGATAGAATCTCTATATGTATTACAAAGGCATCAACATTTAAATCAGAATAACCGTACAATAAAAATAACTGTACAATAAAAGAGGGTTGTTTATGGCAGAACGAGATACGATCGACAAGGTGAAGGATAGACAAGGAATCCTTTCCCAAATTCAAAATTTCTTTACCCTAGGATACGGAACAAAAGAAGATTTAAGAGAACTCAACAGAAAACTTCGAGACCTATATTATCAGGATCTCCGTGACATGCGCCACATATGGGAAGACGTTTACTTGGCAGCCTTGAACGCCGGTCTTACAGCTTCAAGCAGCAGCTTCAAAAAAGTTATCCAAGTATTAGACCGGGTCATGGAGAAAGTGAGACACGCAGACTACGGTTACGCTGGTCTTATGGATAGAAAAGGGCATATACGAGAAGAAGAACTTGCTAGAGTTTTCAACTTCGACAAAGCTTTGGGTAATGATGTTGACAGCATGAAGGAAGCTATAAACAAGACTTACAGCGAAGCTGAAGCTGAAAATTGGTCAAACCTACCAGCCGAAGTAAAGCAAATCAAAGGCTTATTACTTGCCTTTGAGAATAAATGGCATGAGAGAGAAAAACAATTCAGACCGTTAGAAATTTAGAAAGGAAGGAAAAAAATGCCAATCGTTGAAAAAGTAGCATGGGATTTCGGGGGACCTGAGGAAATAGCTTACAGATTCCCCAAACTCTCCTTAAAATACGGAAGCCAAGTTGTTGTTAAAGAAAACCAGTGGGCTGTTTTCTTCCGCGACGGAAAAGCCTATGACATTTTCGGTCCGGGCAGACATACCATAACAAGCAACAACATTCCATTCCTGACAGCAGCCTTAAGGGCCCTGAAAATAATCGGCGACATATTTGAATGTGAAGTAGTATTTGTGAGCAATAGCCAATTTAGAGGAAACTTTGGAGGACAAGCTTATTCTGCGCCCAGCGGATCCATACAATATCAAGCAGAGATCGGATTCTACGGTTATCTACTTTACAAGGTTGAAGACCCGAAGCTATTCGTAGTAGAGTTTTTCGGGAACCGAGGAGCAAGCACATCTGGTGATGTTGAAAATTATGTCCGCGGCTTCATAAACGAACGAGTTATAGACGAATTTGCCAACTTCGACATTTTCAACTTGGTCAAAAACGTGGATGAAACCACCGACAAGGTGGCCTTGATAATAACAGATGAAGCTTCACGAATAGGCCTCAAAATCGTAGATACAGTCTTTGAAGGTGTCAAAATCCCAGAAGAAGCGAGACGCTTTGCCTCAGGCATGGGACAGCAAGCTATGGCGATGCAGTATATGAAGGAGACAACAGCAGAACTTCCACCAGGAGGAGGAGGAGCCGCTGCGGCTGGTGTCGGAGCAGGCGTTGGAATAGCCATGGGAACAACGATGGCGAAGACGATGCAGCCATCTCAACCCCCTGCAGCCCCACAACAACTCATAGTTTGCCAAAGCTGTGGAGCACAGAACCCTGTTGGAACCAAATTCTGTGGAAATTGTGGAAAGAGTCTTCTTCCAGTAGCTAAAGTAGGATGCCCGAAGTGTGGGGCAGAGATGCCAGCGACGATGAAGTTCTGTGGTAACTGTGGCTCTCCAATGAAGGCAGAGGAAATTGAATGCCCAAAATGTAAGGCGAAAAACCTATCGACGAGCAAGTTCTGCGGCAGCTGCGGGAATAAACTTCAGTAACTAACTTAATATTCCCCTTTTTTCTTTCTAGATAAAAAACATTTTTTTTAACATTGCTTAGCAGAAGCCCACACTCTCAAGTCCTCTGCAGGCGCTATTATTTTAAAGTTGTTTTCAAGAGGTTTTTGATGTTTTCTTGAGGTACTCCTCGTTTAGAATACCATGAAAGGAATCAAGGTCGATTTCATATTTTTCACAGACTTCAACTATGCTGGAAGAATAGACTTGGAAGAGTTCCTCGATGGTTTTTCTAGCCAAGTCAGAAGAGATTTCTTGTGGAGACCTGAGGAAAAGGATGAACCATCTTCCAAGTTTTGTGGGAGTATACCACTTAACCCATACTTTTCTCTTCTTGGTTGTGACCTGTTCCATGCCATGTTCGAGGATGTCTGATGAAACCATCCTTTTCAGGTATTCTATTATGGATTTGTTTGAGTAGGGAGTTTCTCGGATTAGGTCTTGCTGGTAGGTGCGGCTCTCTATTTTCAGTTTTGTGAGGATGCTCATGCCCACCTTGGATTGAAAGATGCTCCAAATCAGACGACGTTTTTCAGGTTCCAATGGAAAGGGAAGAACGTAGGGCCAAACCCGCTCCTTCTCCAATTTTAGATGACTCCTTACCTTAATTGAAGTGTTTGATGTTAATAAAACTAAAGTAGGGAGAAGAGATGAAAATAGAGGGAAAAAATGAGCGTAAGGAATGGAATATTCAGATCAATTGTATCTAAATTTCCAGATCCCAAAGATGCTTCCAATATATGTGACGCTATTCTAATGATGAAAGCATTTAAGAACAAAAGGGTAATGCGCACAAATAAGTAACTTCATAGAATCCGTAGAGCAAATTGAATAAGGAAAAGTATGTGCTTCGTGAGAGAAAAAGAAGAACAACTTATTATGCTCTGGGAAACAGTAAACTGTTTTTATTCAACTATTCTACTATTGTAGATTGTTTAGGTGAAGAGGAAACTTCAGCTATGACGAGAAAGATCATTGGCCACGGAACGTGGTACGATAAAGTGGCTGTTGAAATTCTGGAAAGGGAGCGCAATCTGGGGCGAAGTCTCGACTTAATTAGAACGGAAAGCGGTCTAGGAGCCTCAGGTTTTCCTCACATCGGCAGTTTTGCAGACTGTGCCAGAGCCTACGCAGTGGCTCTAGCCATCCAAGAGAGAGGATTCAAGTCAGAGTATATAGCCTTCGCCGACGATCTAGACGGCTTAAGAAAAGTCCCTGCAGGCCTTCCGAAATCGCTGAGAAAATTTTTAGGCTATCCGGTGACATCCATCCCAGACCCCTACAACTGCCACGAAAGCTATGGAGAACACATGACTTCTTTACTTTTGGAGGCTCTAGACGCTTGTAATATTACTTACACGTTTATGTCTGGAAAAGAAGCCTATGAAAAAGGACTCTTCAACGAAGAAATCAAAACGTTACTTATGAATGCTAAGAGAGTAGGAGAAATCGTTAGAGAGGAGGTTGGACAGGAAAAATTTGTGGAGGCCCTCCCCTACTTTCCCATCTGCTCCAACTGTAGCCGAATCTACACCACCAAGGCCCACGAAATTCTTCCAAAAGAAAACAAAGTTCGGTACACCTGTAAAGGGATGGAAGTGAGGGGAAAATGGTTGGAAGGATGTGGATACAAGGGTGAGGCAAATTACAAGAAGGGAGAAGGAAAACTTGGCTGGAAGGTGGAGTTTGCAGCTAGATGGAAAGCCCTGGACATACGATTCGAGGCCTATGGAAAAGATATTGCAGATTCGGTCAGGGTTAACGACCGCATATGCCAAGAGATTCTCAACTGGCCCCCTCCCTCGCATGTACAATATGAAATGTTCCTAGACAAGAGCGGGAAAAAAATATCCAAATCGGCTGGAAACGTTTTCACCCCACAGGTTTGGTTAAGATACGGTTCTCCCCAGTCCCTTCTCTTGCTCACTCTGAAAAGGTTTGTTGGAACCAGAGCCCTCTCAGTTACAGACATACCTCAATACATGAATGAACTAGACGAATTGGAAGACATATACTTGGGAAAAAAGCCAGTTCCCGATGAAAAAGAGAAAGCCAAGCTCAGCGGTTTATACTTGTATTGCCGATTTTTCAAGCCTCCCACACCGAGTGTCCATGTACCCTACAACCTGCTCACCTATCTAGCCAAGGTGGCTCCAAAAGGCTCTGAGACGAATTACGTAACAAAAAAGCTTAGAGATTACGGGTACGTGAAGGAAGAGGTGCCTGACGATCTGGAGAAACGAATCAAGTATGCCCTCAACTGGACTCAAGATTTCACAGAAATAAAAGAGAAGGCTGTGAAGCTAAGTGACCAAGAAATCAGCGCGGTAAAAGAACTTATCCAAATCCTCCAAACAGAGAAAGATGAGGAACAAATACAAAGCGGCATCTTCAGTATCGCAAGGAAACACGCTATTCGACCAGCAAATTTATTCAAAATCCTATACAACGTTCTCTTAGGAGTGCCTGAAGGTCCAAGACTAGGTCCATACATCTTAGCTATGGGACGAGAAAACGTAATTGAAGCTTTAAAAAGAGCGATGAGGAAAAATTAGTTACCCAAGGTTGTTTATAGAAAACTCTTTTACTCTGGGGTTATGGTTGTTACTCTGCGTCCGTGCTCTAGTCAGGGTTAGCACGCTAGCCTTGTTACTAGTAGATTTTTTCTTGGTTTTTGTCTTTGACTTCATTCTTTCTTTTCTCCTTCGTTTACGGCAAGTATAGAGTGGATCTGTCTTAGCTTGTAAGGGCTTTGTATTTAGTTTGAATATTATTGTAACAAAATTCTAGCTAGCTTCACATTCGTGGAACGGGTTCCTAGAGTGTCTGTTTCAAGAAAATATATGTCGAAGCTGGGCTTACAGTACTCAGCTAACCCTTTTGTTTTTCTGCTCTTTCTTTGAATTAGTAAGCTTTCCTTGTTAACTAAAAGTTGGTAGGATTATTGCTTTCGCGCGCGCGCGACAAGTAAGGATGCTTCCATGAGGGGCTCATAGAATTCATATTCACCACGCAATTGATATCCTGCTTCCACAGTGAGGTAAGCAGCCAAGAGATTGGAACGTACCCCGTATGTTTGCTTTTCTATCACATGTGCTACATCAATGTTTGTGGTTGCATTCTTCAAATAATATCCAGCGATGTCCATTTCCATTGCCCATGCCAAAATCATTTCGCTGCGCGCGCGTGTGGAAATAAATGGTTAAAGATCCAGTTTGTGGAATGGAAGTTAACGAAGAAAAAGCAGACAGAATAGAATACAAAGGTAAAAGGTACTACTTTTGTTGTCCAGCATGTAAATTTGCCTTCAAAAGAGATCCTGAACAGTTCGCAGAGAACCTGTAGGGCGGTGTGTCGGGCATGCGTGCGCCCTAAGCACTCACTTTTACCTAGCTTTCTCAGCTTCTATCGGTTTGAAAATGTATTCTGGAATGTTAGGATAGGGCAAACTATTCAAAAATCATATTAATTGTTAGCCAAAGAGTTAGTGGATGGCAAAGGACGCAAAGGCATGTAAAGGCTTGGTTGTGACACTTTGCATGCATGAATAGGGATGGTGAAAAGAGTTCCCCGCGTCTCCTCGCCATCCACTCATATTTCGAGTATAACAGTGTTATATAAGTCTTATTGCATAAAAGTGTGCCTCGGACGCAGGCGATCTAGCTAGTTTCTCGTCGAAGCTTCTACGCGCGCGCCTAATCGATAATGGAAAAGTGCGTTAATCTTCATAACACTCATAATATTTTCATTTTTTCATTTTTTCAATTTCACAGCTGTTCCATAAGCAGTTACAAGAATGAAACCTTCTAAAATTTCCGAAGTTTCAAAGTCTATAGAAAGGACTCCATTAGCTCCAATTTTTCTAGCTTCGTTTTTCAAATCGTCAAGAGCTTCTTTTCGGGCTTTTTCAATTTCCTCTGCGTAAGCTGTACCCTTTCCTCCAGTGAGTGCTTGAATGCCTGAAATTATTCGCCCTCCTGCCCCCCTCGTCCTCGTGCTAGAGCCATATATGACTCCGAGAACTTCCTCAACTTCATATTTGGGAATCATGGGCATTGTGGCTAAGATTAGTTTTTCTTCCATTAAATCACCTACCAAACAATCTTTTAACTTAAAATAGTCTTATTTCCTTTATAACATTTTTAAAGGAATTAAAAAGTAGCTGCGGGGTATGCATCCAAGCTTGCGCGCGCGAGGAAAACTTTTTTAATTTCATAGGATATGAGGTCCTGAAGGGGAAGCAATTTTGTATGTGAGTAGGCTTCAAGTTACTTATGATGGGAGTCAACATTGCACCGCGTTGCAGGAGAAGAAAGGGAAGAGTGTAGCCATGGGTGAGGGCGAAGAGTTTTCTCCTTGGGAGTTGGTGGGAGCAGGACTAGCTGGATGTATGTTTTGGGCTATGGGTAAGTCCGCTCGGCTAAACAAATTGGACATCTCTGGTGCTTGCGTGGATGTTGAAGTCTCCATGGCACCCACGCGCATTCAAGCAATCGATTTGACGTTCACCCTTCCAGGAAACCTTTCTGCGACAGATCGCGCCGAGTTGGAAAGGGCAGCAGGACGGTGCCCGATCAAGAGAAGCATTCATGCGGACACGAGGATTTCCGTTCGCTTCAACTATCCCGAATAGAAGATGACTTCTATCTTGCGCGCGCATTATGGTAGCGATATTTAAAGTTATATGGTTGTTATGTCACATTCGCGCGCGCACATTTATGATTGGAGATAATGTTGATAATTTTCTATGGATGTTACTAAGATTTAAATACGACAAGTGGGCGCTAGGCTGCAGGACAGTAAATGTCCGATTCTACTGAGTTTAGGGATAGATACCCATTCTTGTCATTTAGAACATCCATTCCAAAACATAAAGGTCCTGGGCATTGCAGAATGTGGTCTGCTAGGGTAGAGAATGGAATTGCCAGGTGTGAAATATGTAATTTCTTTCTACTGACTAAACCAGTGGTTATTACACCTTCAATCACTAGATCCAAACTATTTCCAACACAAAGCGGTAAGAAAAAACTGACATTAACTGGAAAGTATTGCTGATCGGTCTCTTTGTCTTTATCATATTGCTCTGCTTCTGCGATTAATGCGTTGGGTATCGGAGTACCATATGCTAGTAAGGAAGTGATAATCTGAAGAGTGAGGGCCCTATTTGTGGAGTTCAAGCGTTCCTAGAGATTAGAGGTAAATCTGCTAGAATTAAACATTACAAAGGAAAGAAAGAGGGTAAACGAACATACTCTATTCGTAAAGTTCCCAGTGATATGTTACATTTATTGATTCCCACTGATTCCCAGATTACTATGAAAATAAAAACTCTTAAACTGAAGTCTATTTCAAAGAATACTGGGGCCCGTGGTCTAGTCAGGATTAGGACGTTGGCCTGCGGAGCCGGAGATCCGGGGTTCAAATCCCCGCGGGCCCGCCACTCTTCTAGCAAAAGTGATCTTAAACAATGATGGAGAGAAGTGGCAAGTTGTGCGAATAAAGCTGAACCCAACAGAACTGGAACCAGCACTTGAGCTCTTTGTAGTCAAGAAAATTTCCTAGTGAACTAGGCGTCATGCAAAAGAGGATTTACATTTTTTCAGGCGCTTCTATTCCAAGAAGATTTAGGGCGTTCCTGAGTACCAGTCTTGTGGCGTTAACGAGTTCGAGTCTGGTGTCACTCAACTCAGGTGTCTTAGCCTTTATGACTGGAAGTTTCGTATAGAACGTATTGAACTTGTCAGCCAGAGCGTTGGCGAAGTCTGCTATGGCGTTGGGTCTAAGATTTTCCGCTGCATTCACGAAAACTTCAGGAAACCGGGCTAGCATCAAGATTATGTCGTGTTCCACTTGGGTTCTCAGCAGGGAATAGACAGGATTTTCTGGTTTTCTAGGCGCTTTTTTCAAGATGCTGCGGGCTCTAGCATGGGAATATTGAATGTAGGGAGCGCTGTTCTTCTCGAAGTCAAGCACCCTATCCCAAGTGAAGACCACGGGCTTAGTTGGATCTACCTCCACGAGGGCGTATTTCACGGCGCCTATCCCCACAAACTCTGAAATGTGTTGTTTCTCTTCGTCAGGTAGGTGTGGGGAACGTTTGGAAACCTCGTCATAAGCCCTTTTGACGGCTCCGTCCATAACCTCGTTGAGGGTGATGTAGCGACCCCTGCGGCTAGACATTCGATAGCCTGGAAGGCTTACAAGATTGTAGGCAAAGTGAACCAAGTTTTTCGCGTAGTCTACGTGTCCAAGTGCGCTCAAGGCAAGTCTTAACTGTAGTTGAGATAGAGTTTGTTCCACGCCGATGACGTTTATCACCTTCTCAGCCTTCTGAAACTTCCATAAATGGTATGGAATGTCCCGTGTTGTGTACAGAGTGGTACCGTCAGCTCTTACAAGAGTCAGGGAAGACAGCTCATAATCTTCTTTAAGGCCTAAAGTTTCCTTGAGGTCTAACTCTCGGGCAACCTTTTCAGCGTCAAATTCTAGGACCCCCGCCTCCTTGAAAACGTAGGGAGTTGCCTTCAGTCTATCTAGGACGTGCATAACGTCGCTGTTCCAAATGAAGTCGCTCTCCCAATCCCAAGAATCAAGGGAGATTCCAGCATTGCTGAGCGTTTTTCTAAAGCCTTGAAGGCAAAGTTGACAGACCTCTCTAATCAAATGTTTTGCTTCTTTCTTGCCAGCTTCGTATCTGCGGATTAGATCGCTCACCTGATTCTCGGGATCCTCATCCTTGCTGATTTCGTCTAGAAGGCGAGCAAAAATGTTGGGGAATCGTTCCTCAAGATCGGTAGCAACCGAAGTCCAGTCGCTTAGTTCCCGGTGTAACTTTGAAAGCTCTTCGGGCAAGGAAAGTTCCTTTGTTCTCTCAATCTCTTTTTTTAGTCGTTGAATTTCCATTATGCAGCTGGTTATGGCGTAGATTGCGCCTATGAAGCTGTCAGAATTCCCTTCAGGCTTCGGTTTGCCAAGCTTTTCGTAACCATATGCTATGACAGCACTTTGCCGGCCAACATCGTCAATGTAGTAGTGTCTATAAACTGTGTGGCCACGTGCCTTCAATATTCGTGCGAGGGCGTCTCCCAGCATGGGGTTCCTTGCTTGTCCAATGTGAATTGGATGGATGGGATTGACGCTTGTGTGTTCAACAATGATTTTCTTAGGCTCGGAAGTCTTAACGTATCCATACTCCTCGTCAAGCGACAAGATTGATGTGATGGTAATACGGGAAAACTCGTCAAAGTCTACGTAAAAATTGATGTACCCCTCTCCAGCGACCTTAACTGATTGAATCAATGGAAACTTAGACACATCAATGAGTTGTACGATTTTCTCTGCTATTTTCCGAGGTTTCTTTTCAGTTTGTCTAGCAAGTTCGAAGCATACCGAAGATGCCAACTCTCCGAATTTGGGGTTCGGTGGAGACTCAAGCAAAATAGAAGGAACCGAAAACTGAGGGTACAGCTGATTCAAGATATCCTTTAAGGCAATTTCGCATCCAGCACGGAATTCGCCGAAGGGATTAATGTAAACCATTTGGTTTTCTCCTTTTGGCGGGCCCGCGGGGATTTGAACCCCGGATCTCCGGCTCCGGAGGCTTGCGCACTCTTCTCTTAGGAGGGTTCGGCGCCTTAATCCTGTCTGGGCTACGGGCCCACTTTTCATTCATCACAATGAATTTGATATAAATTAAGGTTGTTCCATTAGTGTCTCTATAAAAACGTGTTTGGTAGAATCTTCAAGCGCCGACAAGAGTGCTAGTTTGCTCAATTTCTGCAATTTGCCTAATTTCGGTAATAATTTTATCAAGATGCCCTAGGCTCTTCGCTTCAATACGGGCGACTATATCCCAGAGGCCATAAGTAACGAGAGCTTCTGTAACTTCGTTCATATTTCGAATTTTTTCTGCAACTTTATGTTCGGTTCCTCGCTTCACGGTGGCGACAACATATGCTTTTACAATTTCGGACATGCCATTTCACTCCTACATCACACTATCATCCTAGAACAGAATTAAAACGTTTCTTGATTAAGAGGAAATCACGTTTCAACAAGCTCTTCCTTTATCCACCAAGCCTTTCTCTTACCCATTTTTTCCCCCGGATAGTACTCAACGATGGATTTTCCCAGCTGCTTCTTAGAAGATCTTTCAATTTTTCTAAGGCGGTTGAGAACCAACCATCTGTTTGTTTTCAGAAAATCCGCAAGTTCAGTGGTTGTGGCACCCCTATGGTCGAGAAGGAAATCTATAATTTCGTGGTCGGTTTCGTCGATGCAAAAGGCGTGGGGATTCACTTTCCCTTTTTCATGAGTAAGGACCTCTAGCTCAGCCAGATACTTTTTTATATTGGAAAGTTCTGTTTCCATTTTTCTGATTTTCTTTTCTAACTCAAAAATTTTGTCGGGGCGAGGAGTCTTATCTAATTTCTCAATTATGGCTTCTCGAATGAAGTTGCTCCTTTCCCCTTCAGGAATGCGGAGAGCAAGCTCCTTGTAGACTTCATCCGGTATCTTGGCAGAGATGACTGCAAGTTTGTTCATACTGAATTCCCCATATCTAGTTGATTTGAACAGCTAAAAACGTTTAACCTCTTCATTTCTGTTGTCAGAGAGGCACATCAACTCTACATACATCTTCCTCTGTGCGCACGTTCTCGATTGAAAGGAGTACCGTAAATGGTTTGCATAAGGTTCAAGGAAGATTGTGAGTTACAATTGGGAGCAAGGTGGCTTCAGATCAGGGATAACGATCATGAGTCCTCTTTCGAAGAAATATTCTTTCAGCTTATGGTTGATATTTTAATGGTTCACGCTGGCTCTCAATTATTTTCCTTTTAGCCCTTGGATGAGTTCATGCAGAGCCCTGCCCATGTTTTCACCTATGTAACCGCCTTCCAACACGCCGAAGGTTAGCTTTCCCAAAGCTCCCACCTTTCTGCCAATTTCTCGGTAACCCTTAGAACTCAAACCCAACGAGGCTAGGTCTCCTTGATGAGCGTCAAAACCAGCGGAAATTGCAACTACTTCAATCAATGTTACGTCAACTTGACTCAACGCTTTGTCCAGAGTTTCTAGGTATAAAGAATCTCCAGTTGGGTGAGATAATGGAAAATTAAGACAATTGCTCTGAGACCTAAGGCCAGTTCCCGGATAATGGGGATATCTATGCAAAGAAACAAACGTAACCTTAGGATCTCCCAAAAAAATCTCTTGAGTCCCATTTCCATGATGGCCGTCGATGTCTAAGATCAAAGTTTGCAGATCTAGGTTTCTCACAGCTATGGCAATGTTGTTGAAGTAGCAGAAGCCCAATGTAGCTACCCCTAAAGCTCTACCATTTCTACCCGAATGATGACCCGGAGGCCTCATGATGGAAAAACCTTTTTTTCTAGCTGCAAGTACAGCGCCACCAGCAGAAAGTCTAGCGTATTCGTAAATGTTTTTAGGAACAGGCGTGTCTCCATCTAAATAGCTTCCCGCCCTCGCGTTTCTAATCAAGTCAACGTACTCTTTGCTATGAACCTTCAACAGGTCTTCTAGTGAAGCTGGTTTTGGCTCCGAAAATTTGTATTTTCCCTCAAGAAATTCAAAGGTTTTTCTAACCCTCTCTGGCCCTTCTATGTGTCCAGGCCAACGGTATTCCAAACACTTCTCTGAAAAAATGATTTTCATTTGCGGCTCCTCTGTGAGAGATTCAGATTTCGTCCAGAGATATGTTTGAATTCTATGTGTTATAGAAGTTTATCTTTTATTCGCTTGGAGAAAGTCCTAAATTTTTTGAAAACACGTTTTTATCTGTTGCCTCTTCTTAATGTTCACTGGAGCATTTAATGTATAGGCGTTAGTTGTTGCGATGGAGATGTTGGCGAAAAACTGGAGCTTTTCGATAAATGCTCGCGCTTTTAAAGAATTCTTACTATGTGCCGATTTTGATTTCTTCAAAGATTTGTGAACAACATAGAGATGAAAATGTGATTTCCAAACCTTTTGATTCAGCTAATTGGATGGCTTCTTCTGTTGGAAAGGCTATGGCGTCAACTCCGGCTTTCACAGCCAGTATGTCTGTTCTCATTCGATGTTTACCCTTTGGTCTCATGCACCCCAAGACAATTGGTGTTTGAGGCATCATGTGTCTGGCGGTTACCAGCACCTTTGCTATGTCTTCCGGTTCAGGCGGCTTCACCTTTTCCATAGGTGTACCATGAATGGGCATGAAAGCTATGATTATGACAGCTGAAGGTGAATACTTTGAAATCATTTTTAGTGCTTCAAGTTCTCCCTTTAGTTTACCGTGGTGAAGCCCTACTAGAATATGAGGCACTAAAGGGATTTCAGATTCGTGCAGAAACCTTAAAGATCTGTCAAAGTCCTCAACGCTAACTTTCAATTGGTAGACTTCTCTTATTGTTTCGTTGGAACCAATTATGTCAATTAACGCGGCGTCAACTCCAGCTTCCTTCAGTCTCTTTGCTGTGTGAAGGTCGATTACCCCTGTGTGCGTTGATATAGTCAGACCAAGCTCACTCTTGATTTTGGCAATCGTATCAACAAACCCGTTGAGGGGAACGGAACCGTCTGGCAAGCATCCGCCGCTAATGAGACAGCCAATAGCCCCTTCGTCTTTCAGTTTCACGCAGAGTCTGAAAAGTTCCTTTGGGGTGAGAGCTGGAAACATGGTGTTGAGGACTTTCCCGTGGCAGTGCTTGCATTTTAGAGTGCAAGAGGAGCCTGTTATTGAAATGGAAGGGAAGGCTGTTGGAGAAGAGTGGAAGTAGCCAGTTTTGTAGAGGATAAAACTTGGCGCGTAAAATCGAATTTTGTTTGAATTTTTGGGAGGCTGCCCTCTTTCAATCATGGAAACTATTTCTTTATTCGGCATGCCCCACAGAGTTTCGATGTCGATGTTAGGCATACGTGTCTACCAGTAACTACGTCTTCTAAAATGTTTTGTTACAGCGTTAATAGTATACAACAAAGAGGAAAGTCAAGCGCGCATATTCCTTGCAAAAGCATATTTCAGCAGATGTAATATCGTTCAAATACACCCGCACAGTCTTTTAGGTTAGGTCACTTACGAGAAGGAGAGAGAAAGGAATGTTTGAAGAAATGACACTTTCGGCGGGGCAGTTGCTCCTCATTGTATTCGGTTTAGTGCTCTTCTTAATTATCGTCTTCGGTGCTTTGAGTGTTCAAGCATCAAAAAGAATTAAAGCATAGCGCACGATGGTTTTCAGAATATACATCCTTGGTTGATATTACTTAAATGATCCTGTCTAAGGTTTTATTTCGCCAATCCCAAAAACTCTTATAAAGTTTTCGTAACCAGCGAGTTTGCTTTTGGGTTTGTCTTCGGATACTGTTTTCGGAAGGCGTCTTAAAACAAAGAAGAATAAATGATGCTTAACGTCCCTATCTTCTCCGAGGACGGTGTTTCCGTTCGTCTTTCGAACGCACCTTTACCACGCCACGATGCACGGCACATGAAACACAGTAATATCTAGTCTCGGTGCGACTAGATACATACGTGCCCTTCTGACGAAGCTCCTTATACAGAGCTGAATCTACCATGGAGATTCGGCGTGACACGCGCTTGGCTTTGTCGCGTGGCACAAGCTGCCCACAACTGTTACATTGAACCATAGCGCCCCTACCTTTCCCGCCCTTCGCTCGACCTCTAGACTTTCGCTTCACTGGCATAGCTCTTCCTCACTCTATGATTGCTAAACGAGTTTATAACTTTACACCAGAATCAACATATATCTATCGTTCTCCAATACTAAAGAAAGATGTTTGATCTAGTTACGGTTGGTCACTTCGCAATTGACTTGATAAGCTCGCCGAAGATAACCACGCCAAAACCTTCTCTAGGCGGTCCCCCAGCCTACGTTTCGGTGGCAGCGAAAAAGCTGGGCGCAAAGGTCTCGGTGATTTCTAAAGTTGGAGAGGATTTTTCCTTTAGGTACCTTGCGTGGTTGAAGGCCAAAGGTGTAGATTTGTCTGGGCTAGAGATGATCAAAGGTGCTTCAACCACCAGATTCGTTTTGAAATATACCAACTGGAAGAGAGAGCTTCAACTGAAAAGCCGAGCACCACGAATCCTGCCAGAAGATATACCAAACTCGTTGCGGGCTAAAGGCATCCATGTATCCCCCGTTGCAGACGAAATATCCCGAAACCTTGTTGACAAACTGCGAACATTAACAAATGTATTGTCTCTAGACCCGCAAGGCTTCTTGAGAGAATTCGATGCCGTTGGAAACATGCACCCGAAAAGATGGAGCGATCATCAATTTCTGGAACAAATCGATCTCTACAAATCATCCTCAAACGAAATCAAAAAGGTAACTGGCTTAGCTGATGTACAGAAGGCTATGGAAAAAATCTCTGATTATGGAGCAAAAATAGTCATTGCAACGAAGGGAATTAAAGGAGCCAAACTACTTTTTGAAGGAGAAATTTATGATATCCCAGCGTGCAAGCCGAGAAGTGTCCTAGATCCAACTGGAGCTGGAGACGTCTTCATTGGAGCTTTCCTAGCTGAGTATATTAAGGGGAAAGATCCGCTATGGTGCGCAAGTATTGGATCTGCTTCAGCCTCCTTTATTGTTGAAGGTCTAGGATGCGAAACATTCGGAGATGAGGAAGACATCTATGCGAGAGCAAGCAAGATCTATGAAAAAGTGTGACTGTTCAAAAGAAACAATATAAAGTACAGATCTAATATGCGGTAATTAACATTCAAAATGAGAGACCGGTGGACTATTTTGGGTCGAGTCGCTAAGGGTGTAAAATGCAGCGTTGTCGGGTGCGACAAAGACGCGTTTCGCTCCCTCTCCAGAGAGAAGGTAAGCGGTGCGGGACTAAAAGTTGGAGGGACAAGACGCTCTTACCTTTGCAAGATTCACTATAAAGAATACAAAAAGAAAACTAGGAAGGATAAGATGCTGGAGAAATGGAGATATACAACCTGAAGATCCAACGCAAGGCTAATTTACTTTTTTCTCTTTCTTATCAGTAGAGTCGCCCGGAAAACAACAAGCAAGATGGTGGTGAAAGTGAGAATACTTCAATTGCACTCAAACTTCATAGAATACGAGGTAGTAGAAAAAGAAGGGCCCATCGCTGAGGAATATGAGAAAGAGAAGCAAAGATTCGAAGAAATCGCTGTCCTCTTCACTTGCGTCGAAGAAGGAGACGGTGAGGATGTTGCCAGAAGAGCTGTAGAAGAAACCAAAGATTCTCTAAGCAAATTAAAAGTTAACAAGGTTCTGATCTATCCTTACGCCCACTTGAGCAACACCTTGGCGAAACCAGCTGACGCCTTGAAGATTATTAAGGCTATGGAAGAGAGAGCTAAAGAAATTGGAATCGAAACCTATAGGACTCCCTTCGGTTGGTGCAAGAAATTTTCTATCTCTATAAAGGGGCATCCTTTAGCCGAGCAGCTTAGAGTAGTTTTGCCGGGTGAAGTTGAGGAAGAAGAAGTTGTTCCAGAAGCTTTGAAAGCCGAAGAGAAGTTAAAGTCTTTCTGGTTCATCTTGCATCCCAATGGAAAACTAGTTTCTGTGGAAGAATTTGACTTTGCTAAGCATGAAAACCTGGAAAAACTTGCAAAATACGAGATAGAAAAAAAGAGAGAAGCTCAACAGATGCCGCCTCACGTAAAACTGATGAAAAGATTGGAGATCGCGGATTACGAGCCAGGAAGCGACTCTGGGAATTTCAGGTGGTATCCCAAGGGAAGTCTGATCAAATCATTACTGGAACAATTCGTAACGCAAAAGGTGATAGAATATGGAGGCATGGAAGTAGAAACCCCAGTTATGTATGACATCCAGCATCCAAGCATGGCAAACTATCTTGAAAGATTTCCGGCTAGACAATACATCCTGAAATCTGATAAGAGAGATTTCTTTTTAAGGTTTAGCGCCTGCTTCGGTCAATTCCTCATGGTTCACGACGCTCAATTCTCGTATAAACAGCTTCCCTTGAGAATATACGAGTTAACTAGATACAGCTTTAGAAGGGAGAAGAGCGGCGAATTATCTGGATTAAGAAGACTTAGAGCCTTCACCATGCCAGATTGCCACGCCCTGTGCGCAGATTTAGATCAGGCAAAACAGGAGTTCCTCGTCAGATTCAAGCTTTCCATGGAAGTTTTAGAGGAAGGCTTAGAGCTGAACAAAGAAAAAGACTATGAATTAGCGATACGATTCACCAAAGACTTTTACGAAGAAAACAAGGAGTTCATCCTTTCGCTGGTAAAGCTCATTAATAAACCTGTCTTGGTTGAGATGTGGGAAGGCAGATTCTTCTATTTTACATTGAAATGGGAATTCAACTTCGTGGACAATCTGGATAAGGCTTCTGCCCTCTCTACAGACCAAATTGACATTGAAAACGCTGAAAGATACGGAATAACCTACATCGATGAAAAGGGAGAGAAACGTTATCCTTTGATATTGCATTGTTGCCCAAGTGGGGCCATCGAAAGAGATGTGTACGCAATGCTGGAAAAGGCTTATAGGGAAAACCAGAAAGGAGCGATTTCCATATTGCCCCTTTGGCTTTCGCCCACGCAAGTGAGAGTGATACCTGTATCTGAGAGATTTTTCAAGGATGCTGAAAAGTTAGTTGACGAATTCGGAGGCCATAAAATAAGGGTGGATCTAGATGATAGACCCATAACAATGCAGAAAAAGGTTCGAGAAGCGGAGAGGGAATGGGTTAACTATGTTCTTGTTATTGGAGAGAAGGAAGTAAGCTCAGGCCTTCTCCCAGTTAGAGATAGAAAAACTAGAAATATCAGGAAGATGCGACTTCAAGAATTAATAAACGAAATAAAGGAAAAAACAAAGGATAAACCATTCAAAGCTTTGACACTTCCAAAATTGCTCTCCAAAAGACCTCAGTTTTCATTCTGAAAACCCGAAATTCATGAAGTTTTTCCGCCTGTGAGCTGTCAAGCTTTGGAAACAAGCATCACGGTGTTAAATTCAACAGCATTTTTGCTTATTTGAAACGGTGGTCTATGAATACATATAATTGTGTCGTAATATTTAATAAATACATCATTAGACATAAGCGTAGAAATACCATACAAATGGAGAGATTCTTTTATTGAAAACGCTCGGAAGGGTGGGAGTTGAAGGAGCTCTTCGCAAGTCGGTTCTTGCAGCTGCAACTCTTCTGGGTGTTGGCTACATTGTTGCGAACATACCAATTACAATTTTTTTGGGTTATCAGTTTTATCAGATTCCTATAGATTCAACGCAACATATTGGTGAACTCGCTGGCATAACACTCTTTTTCTTGGCGTCGATTCTGTTAATAATACTAGGTTGCTTCTTCATAATTGGAGGACTCCAATTTTTCAGAGGTGGAGCTCATCAAGGTGTGGTGTTTCTAGGAACTCTGCTGGCAGCATTCTCTCTCTTGTGTTTCGGTCTAGGTTCTATGTTAATTGACTCTCAGTTGAATCCAAGCGTGGTGCTTTTTATAATAGGTCCCGTACTTGTCATGGGAGCCGCTGCCATCTATATGGGCCAACCAGTTCCCTTCAAACTCATCGGCTCTGTTCTCGGAATTATTGGAGGAATACTCTTGGCCGTTGCCATATTTAATCATCAAATATTTGATCTTGTCTTCGAATGGGGGGTTCCGTTTCCAGGTTCATTTATGTCCATACCTGCTCTAGAAGCAATAACAGTGATATTGAGTCCTGTAACAGCCTTCGTTTATTCAATTCTTACAGGACGCAGAGAAGAAACAGTAGCTCACGCCTTTCTCTCCATGATTGCTTTGATCTATGGGATTGGGGTGTTTATCGGGTCACAGGTTCTTTCTTTTAGTTTTCTGGATCTTTTATGGAAGGCACAGTATGAGGGACAGATCTTGTTTGACTTACCCCAATGGTTCGTTGGCACTGTAGCTTTCTGGAGCGCAAGTCTTTTCCTTTTAATGACAGCAGGCATCATGTTGATTGTGTCTTCTTGCATGGGATTCATATTTACAGCGCAAGAATTCGCTAAACTCTAGCCTACCATCAAGTAAAAGAGAAAATTATCGGTTACCTTACGCGCGCGATTTCGGATTAATTGGCACTGTCACAGGTAGTTCTATCAGTTAAAAAACCGAGTGGGGAGAGGGTAGGTGAAAAATTTGGCGCAAAAATTTCAGCAATCATTAATCCAGAGAATCGGGAAGAGAAGCAATACAATATTTGTCATATATTTTAACCCAAATAAAGGGGGTACAGATCGTACACAAAAAAATAGGCTGCCACACAATAGTCTTCACTCTGCGCGCGCAGGATTTATAAAAAATAAAGCCAATGTTTAAACAGTAGGGGTTAGAAAGATGCCAATTATTCATGTAAATGTCTGGAAAGGGTTTGGAAAGGAAAATGCTAAGATCGTAATACAAAAGATAACCAAAGTTTTCGTGGATTTAGGCATTCCTCAGCAAGCAGTGGAAGTAATCGTGCATGAAATCCCGAAGTCCCTCTGGGGAATCGGCGGAGAACCTGCTTCAGAGAAATTCGAAGAAAAACCTTCCAAATAGATTAGGTGCGCACTCCTAGAGAGATCTTCTGATGATTTTAAATCGTACTTCTTTACACGCACGCGTGCACGGTTTTAACTTTCTACGGATTCTAAGAACATATACGAAGTGGTGTGGGATCGGCGTTGAAGACATGTTAAAACTTAAAAATAGAGTTGTCTTAGTTAATCAACGAGGTTTTCCCCTCGCGGAGAACTTGATATGGAAAAAGAACTTCTAGTCTACGTAGATGGCCAATTCTACCCCAAGTCTGAGGCAAAGATTTCCGTTTATGATCACGGACTGCTTTACGGAGACGGAGTTTTTGAAGGAATACGTGCCTACAACGGAATAGTGTTCAAGCTAAAGGAACATGTAGATAGACTCTACAGATCCGCGCACACCATCATGTTAAGGATACCCATGACAAAAAGTGAAATGACGAAGTCTGTTCTAGAGACTCTTAAGAAAAACAATCTAGAAGAGGCTTACATCCGTTTAGTTGTCACGAGAGGAGTTGGCGACCTAGGACTTGACCCAAGAAAATGCTCCAAACCAACCATCGTTATAATCACTGAACCAATTTTGCAGTTACACTCCCCCGAAGTCAAAGAGAGAGGGATAACAACAGTGATTGTTTGGGTAAAAAGGGATCCAGTGGACGCAACTAGCCACGAGATAAAATCACTCAACTACTTGAACAGCATCTTAGGTAAAATCGAGGCCAACATCACGGATGCTGATGAAGCCATATGCTTAAATAGAGCAGGCTTTGTTTGCGAAGGAGTAGGAGAAAACATTTTCATCGTTAAAGAAGGAAAAGTCTTTACGCCCCCAATTTCTTCCGGAGCATTAGATGGAATAACGAGAACGGTAATCATCAAGTTGGCAAAGAAACTAGAATATGAAGTCATAGAAAGAAATGTTACGCCCAACGAATTGTTTACCGCTGATGAGGCTTTTTTCACAGGAACAGCAGCCGAAGTTACACCGATTATAAAAATAAACGAACGGATAATAGGAAAAGGCAAACCAGGTCCAGTTACAAAACGAATAATGGAAGGCTTTTACAAACTCATTAGAGATCCAAAAGAGGGGACACCTATTAGTTAGGGTGGCATCAATGAAAACTCTATTACTAATGGAAAAAGACGTCAAACAACTCTTAACCATGGATGAAGTTATGGAAGCCGTCGAATCAGCATTCAAGGCTAAAGGTTTAGGGCACGCCCAGATGCCAGCGAAAGTATACATATTTTACAACAGATACAAAGGCGACCTAAGGGCAATGCCATCATATCTTGAAGAACTTGACATTTCCGCCGTCAAAATTGTCAATGTCCACCCAGACAACCGCGCCAAATACGGTCTTCCCACAGTTATGGCGATAATCATTTTGGTAAATCCCAAAAATGGGGGACCTTTAGCAATAATGGGAGGAACTTGGGCTACTGATATGAGAACCGGAGCCGCAGGCGGAGTAGCGGCAAAATACCTTGCCAAAAAAGACTCCAAAGTTGTTGGTCTCGTCGGAGCTGGCGCTCAAGCTAGAACGCAACTCATGGGCCTCATCTCTCTATACAAGAAGCTTGAAGAGGTTAGGGTTTGGAGTCGAACCGAGAAGACTAGAGGCACATATGTAGCCGAAATGAAATCAGCGTATGGCAATGAGGCAAAAATAATTCCTGTGAAAAGCGCCAAGGACGCTGTCGAAGGAGCTGACATCGTTGTAACAACAACACCGTCAAGAGAGCCCATCGTTTCAAGTGGTTGGGTTGAGCCAGGCATGCACTTCAACTGTATAGGTGCGGACGCACCGGGCAAAGAAGAGTTGGACCCAGCTATTCTGACGAGAGCAAAAATCGTTGTTGACGATTGGGAACAGGCGTCTCACAGCGGCGAAATTAACGTTCCCCTAAGTAAAGAAATAATAACGAAGCAAAATATCTGGGGTGAAATCTGTGGGATAGTGGCTGGTTTGAAGCCGGGCAGAACCTCCTCAGATGAAATAACAGTCTTCACCTCAACCGGCCTTGCGGTACAAGACGCCGTAACAGCGAAACTTGCCTACGAAAAGGCTTTGGCAAAGGGAATAGGAAAAACCGTCGAGATTGTTTAGAAAAAATCAGACCAAGTTCACGAACATTGTACTTGAATAGATGTGCAAACCCCTAAGGTAATGTGTAATACAAGGGATAGGACCAATAGCCATCTGAAGTCCCAACAGTGATCGAGACGGTTCCTCCCTGACCATAATGAGAAGTCCAATCCCACAAACATTTGAATATGACAGTTTCATTGGGGGGAAGCGAGTACGGAAGAGAAGGCGGTTGTTCCACAGTTACTTCAAAAATCTCTCCGACTGGATCGGTCACTTTTATAAGGGTAATGTTGGCTTGCGCGATGGAGTATTCAGAGTTTATGACTGTAGCATTGAAGTAGGTTGTGTTAGCGGGATCGAAAAGGACGCTATCAACTTCTAGGAGTATGGGGTCAGTCGTATGTAAAGGACTATGTGCTATATGCCCCTGTAAAGTGGACACTGTAATTGTAGCGTTTTTGCCCCGATAATTAGTCCAGTTCCATGAACACTTGATCATCATATAGGAGCCTGGACTAAGCAAAAGTGGAAGGGATGGTTCTGTCTCAGTGATTTCCAAAATAGTTCCGTTTTCCATTGTTATGGTTATTCTTGCAACGTCAAGGTCTATGATCGAGTCTTTAGAATTATAAAGAGTGACGTTAAAATATGTCGTGTCAGCGACAGTGGCGTTAACAGCGATGACCGTTAATTCCACGGAAGGAGTTTCAACTTCGAACGCTGAGCCAGATCCTTCTTCAACCAAAGCGATGATTTTTAGGGTTTCACCAGTGTAGTTCGCCCAGTTCCAGAGGCAATTAAAGGTTTCCACTTCGCCTTTGCTTTGAAACGTGTAGGGAAGAGAAGGACCTGTTTCTATCTCATCGTGAAGAACGCCGTCTTCCGTCAACACCATTATTCCCGTTATGTTAGCGGGCTCTTTCGAAGCGTAAGAAGTTGGACACTGAATAGTGACGTTGAAGAAAGACGGGTCCTCCTCGTTAAAAGTACAATCTGTTACGTTTATGGTTACATTTTCAGGATAAACCCTATCGAGGGAGATATAATAGCCCATAACCCAGAGATAGGAGAAGATTGCGCCAATTATCATGGCCAGTAATAATAGGAGAACAAGAAGAAGTTTTGAGATAGCTCTTAAATTCCGTATGAACTTCATATCGTCTCCTTCTGAATAGCACTATTAATTATTGTTTTGGTGTTGGAAGTTTGTTATAAGCATTTAAGCATTTTCACTATATCCATTGCTTTCGAGAGGCTATTTTTGCGCGCGCGTTGAGGCGATTCTGAATGTATTCCTAGGGGATTGTTAGGGTTTTTCAGCATAAGCAAAACTAATTATTTCAGACTTTTCTATTATTGATTGAATTCAGCTTGATTTGTCTGAAGTGATAGAATCCTTGCTTAGCGTTGTTGAGATGTTTGCGAACAATCCTCAACTTGTGCTCATTGTTTTGGGCTTCTTGCTGATACTAATAGGCTGGGCATTCGATATAGGCGGTATCGTTGC
>CAYFWY010000015.1:0-23388 GCA_964346895.1 uncultured Candidatus Bathyarchaeia archaeon
CCATTTTGCTGCCTCGGAGTATGTTCGTTCGGTGCTCCTTTCGGAGGCTGCCACAACTGAGACTTTGAACCATGGATGCCCGTCTAGCAGCTGAACGAAGATTTGGCCAACGTTACCTGTTGCGCCTAAGACAGCGGCTTTCAACACTTTTCAATCACCTTGTAAAGCATTTTTAATTAGATTTAGGGCTCTTTCTTTTTTGTTCCAGTCCACGAAGAGGAGAATGCTGGATGTGATTGTTATTAAGCCGAAAATGTTTATTGAGTTTAGTCTTAGAGCCTCGGATATTATTCCGATGAGACCAGGGGTTTCCTCTAGGCCAACGCCCTTGACCTTAAGAAAAGCTAGTTGTTTTCTAACCGACATGGCAAGGGTTTCCTTGTTTTCTAGGATTGTGTCGTGAACTTTGTTTAGAAGCTTGTTCGAGCCTTCGTTTTCTGACGCGTACAAAATTAGTGAGTCATAATTCAAAGATAACCCTTGTAGATTGGCGTAGGTTTTGACCGTTTCGGTTAGTTTTTGAATGATTTCAGGTTTTTCGGATACGCCGCGACCTACAATTGTAATCGACATGGCGGGTAATTGGCTAGCTGGAGCTACGTCTAGTTCGGTTGATAGGGCTCCTTTGATTAATGTGCCTTTTGCATTTAGGTCTCCGTGAGTGTGGCTTATTACTCTCACTTTTACGGAGGAATCCTTGTATCTCAAAGCTTTTCTGTGGATAAACTTTGTGCCTGAATCCGCCAGTCCCACTAAGGTGTTCACATCGATGTTTGTAAGTCTTTTTGGTTTACTTATGATCTTAGGGTCAGCTGACATAATCCCTTCGGCGTCGGTAACAATGATGAGTTCATCTGCTCCTATGGCTTTTGCTAATATGAAGGCTGTTGTATCGCTTCCACCTCTACCAAGGGTAGTTATTTTTCCATCTGGTGTTTTGCCTACGAAGCCTGCGATAACGGGTATGACGCCTTTTTCAACGAGGGGAAGCACGTGTTGCTGGATTCTTTTTTCGCATTTGTCCAAGATTGGGTTTGCATCCGAGTAGACATCGTCTGTTATGATGGGCCAGTCTGGTTCTAATGGATCGAAGTAACGAGATTCTACGCCTTGTGCTCTTAAAGCCACAGCGAATATTCTGATGCTGGTCCTTTCGCCCATTGCTAAGATCTCATCTAGTTCTCTTTTCTCCACCTTGCCGTTAGAAGCGTTCTTGGCTGCCTTGAGAAGTGAATCGGTTGTTTTTCCCATGGCGGAAACAATTACAGCGATTTGGGTATCCTTCTTTTCTTCTTCAGCCACTGCCTTAACTGCCTTTAATATTCGTTCGTGATCTGCTAGGCTAGCTCCTCCATATTTGACCACAATTCGTTTGCGGTGTTTTTCATCATTTTTTTTCATAGACAATTACAACCCCCCACGAAGCCCAGAAAGCTAAGATGCAAAACTTTGTTTTAGCTAGCTGGGCTTAACGATAAAAGAAATAGCGAAAGCTATAGAATGTCTGAGAATTGGTTAAAGTCGTCGAATAGTTTTTCATGGCCGCTATTTCCTTTTGTTGTCAACAACAATTGCTTTTCTGATATAAAAGATTTTCTTGAACTGACTTCGATATTGTCAATTTTGATTGCTGTTATAGCTTTTGAGATTATGCTGGGAAAAAATTTGGGATGAAAAGTGGGAGCTGTTAATCTATAGAGGAATGCCTGTGGTTATTCTAACCCATTGCGTTCGCGCAGTCGAAATTATCGTTCAGAAATCTTGGGAATACTTCTTCAAGTGATTTTCTACTTCGTTGACACTTTGAAAACCATATTTGATTCCCTTGAAGTTCTGTCTCAACAAAACAACGTCCTTTCTTACTTCAGCGGGTTTCCTCTTCCCTTTCACAACGTCTAATATCAAATCACACAAATATTTGATATCGCTTTCCCTGAAACCTCTCCTAGTTACATCTTGTAGGCCCACTCGCAGGCCTGAAGGATTTTCCCTGTTGTGCTGATCATCGTATGGCAATAAATTCTTGTTCAGAATTATGTTGGCTTTCTCAAGGCGTTCAGCAACTTTCCTGCCGCCGCCGTAATCTTGGACGTCGACTGCGATTTGATGCGATCTCGTGAACCCTTTCTTTTCTCCCAAAACATTCAATCCATTTTCAAATAGATATTCACCTGCAGTTTGAGCGTTTTTAACCGTTTGCTTCGCCAAATCTTCACCGTACAACTTCATTTCTAGGGCAACTAAACCTAACGCAGGAAGTCTTCCAAGATGCGTATTCGAGGTGGTTAATGGAAAAACCGCACTTTGAACCTTCTCTATCGCTTTTTTCATTCTCTCATCTATCAAGTTTCCAAGGATCACCCCGCCTTGAGGCCCTGGAAAGGTTTTGTGGGTTGATGCCGATATGAAATCAGCTCCTTCCTTAAGGGGATCTTGAAATTGTCCGCCGGCTATCAAACCTAGAACGTGGGCGCCATCGTAGACGACGTAGGCACCTGCTTCCTTGGCAACTTCTGCTAGTTCCCTAACGGGATGTGGAAACTGAAAAAGACTGCCTCCAAACGTCACTATTCCTGGCCTTGTTGCTTCAATTATTGTTGCAGACTTTTCCGGATCAATGTTCAATTCATTCAGATCATAGGCATGATTAATTGTCTCTAACCCTATTACGCTCCCGGCTATGCCAGCATAGTCATGGGAAATATGGGCACCGCATCTGAGTGGCGCAACCACCATTCTATTGTTTTTCGTCGCCAACGAAAGGCCTTTAAAAATGGCGAGATTCGCGTGTGTGCCGGAGACAAGTCTCACGTCTGTCCAATTGCATCCAAAGAGATTTTTTATCAAATCCGCTGTGCAGTTCTCAATTTTTGTTATGTATTTTTGTCCTTGATAGTGCCGCTTTTTAACGTGCCCTTCCTGATCGTTCTCTCCTTCGGCGTATCTAGACTCCAAGTCCTGCGACAAACTTAAAAGTTCTTCAACTGCTGGAGATTTCAGACCCTCGCTTGCTATTAGATTTATACATTTTTGGCTACGGTATTTTTCGTGAGCCTTGCTGGCTTCAATTAATTCAAGAGCCGTCTTGGAAAAATCTCTTCCCATCGCTATTCTTCTCCCAAATCCTTGCTGCAGACGTTTTTATAGTTTTTAAAGCCTATCTTGGCATGCTCCTTTATATTTGTTTAACTCGAAGGAATCAACTATTTAATATTAACTCGAATGACTTCAATGACAGCCTATGAACGGTGAATCCGCCTTTGTGTCCGCTTAACCAAAGCTCTAACGATGAATTTAGTTTAGGCTGATAATTGATGTATAACATAAACGAAGGAAAGCGCTCGCACACATGATCAGAGCTGGATTTTGATGATAACCAACTTTCGTAAAAATTATCAAGAAATTTTTTGTGACGCGAATTGTGTATAACATTCGGTTGTTATTTGGAGAGGGCAATTAACTTCAGGGGAGAAACGTGGTTCGTGAAAATCTCGAAAAAAAGGTTTTCTGAGGATTGCATGAGCAGTTGGTTCTGGGTCTGCGATAGAGGTGGTAGAGCGAAATGGGTATCCAGTCACTAAGAAGCGTGCTTTTTATTACATTGGAGGGAGGCGCGTTCGATGCGCCTGCGGAGGGAGGTATAACTGAACGAATTGTTAACGAACATAATTACCAAGTCTTTTGAAACGTATTCCGGGAAGTAAAGTTGTGAAAAATTTCATGAAAGCCTTTGAAGATTCAATAGCAATCAATATCTTGGCTTCATAAAGTTTTTTCCATTCTGAATCTTAATTCAAACGGTGTGTCAAATGAGCCAAAAGAAGCTTCATTATGGAGTGCGCTTGAGAGCGGATCAACTGAAGTACCTAAAGAATGTTTCGAACCCTTCAGAATGGATAAGAAACGCGGTTGATGAAAAGCGAACGCGCGAAGAAAAGAAACACAGATCTGAACGATAGCCTTGCGCAGACAGCGGGTGCTTCGATGCCACGAATGCATAGTTAAAGGCTGCCACAGAGATATGCCAACTGACAATATCGTGTGACGGTTTTTGCTGCCTGTTCTTCACTCTTACCACTTCCATCCTGTAATGTAGTTGCGCGCGCATGAACTATGCTCCAAGAAGAGTTGGCTTCATATTGTGTCGGATTTTGTGAAATCTTCTTTACTCTTTCCGACATACTTTTATATATGTTCCGTTATTCTTCTCGTTGAGAGTGGCATTATGTCGGAATATGACGGTAAGAAGCCAGAGACTAGAGAAACTCTCGTCAGTTTACTTATAAAAGCGAAGAATAGGGAAAGAGAGTTGAGGAAGGCTCGGGGAAGTAAGTCGACAAAACCGACAATTAAGGGTACAGCTGAGATTTTAGGGATACATCGTGATACGCTTTATCAATGGATGAAGGAATTTGGTGTCGATTTTGCAGATGCGAATGAGAGGAAATTATCCGTGAAAGCTGGGAAAAAGCGTGAAGAGTCTGCTTACCTCATAGGTGAGGCTTTGATGGGTGAGGGGTCCGAAGTTGCTCATATCGATTTAATAATTGGAGACAAAGTGGGTCCTGTGGGAGAAGCTTTCGCAAACGGATTGTCAACATTGTCTGCCGGTCACACTCCCCTTCTCGCAGTTATTAGGCCAAACCTTCCTCCCAAGCCCCACACACTTCTAGTTCCCAAGGTTACTGTGAAAAACATGGAACAGGCGGGAAAGATTTTTGGTCCTGCCCAAGCGGCTGTGGCAAAAGCAGTTGCTGACGCTGTTGAAGAGGGCGTCATTCCAGAGGATAAACTTGACGACTGGTTGATTATATGTAGCGTTTTTCTGCATCCGGAGGCGAAGGACTATCGAAGAATTTACCAATATAACTATGGAGCCACCAAACTTGCCTTGACAAGAGCCCTAGAAAAGTATCCACCACTGAAAAAAATCCTTTACGACAAAGACCGAGCGAAACACCCAATAATGGGCTTCAAAGTGCCCCGACTATGGAGACCACCCTACCTACAAATAGCCCTTGACATTCCAAGCCTAGAAAGAACAAAGAAAATCATAAACGAACTGCCGGAAAGCGACAGAATCATTTTGGAAGTCGGCACACCCCTATTAAAGAAATACGGTGTGAAAGTGATCCGTGATCTAAGGGAAGTGGCTAAAGACAAATTCATCGTCGCTGATCTAAAAACCTTGGATGTTGGAAAAGTCGAGGTTGACCTAGCTTTTGAGGAAACTGCAGATGCCGTTGTAGTTGCAGGGTTAGCATCCCATGAAACGATTGACAAGTTCATCTACGAAGCTAAAAGGCTTGGAATCTATGGTGTGGTGGATATGATGAACGTTGAAGACCCTGTTAGGAAGCTGCAGTCTCTCAAAGGTTTCCCCGACACCGTGATTTTACATCGCGCCATAGACGTAGAGGAAAGAACGGGTAAGACTCGCTGGGACATAATAAAGGAAATGCGGCAAACCTTCCAGCGTGAAAGGTTTTTGGTAGCTGTTGCAGGCGGCATAACTCCTGAGACAGCGCCAGAAGCTTTGGCAAACGGAGCGGATATCATTATTGTTGGAAGATATATTACGCAGTCGCGGGATGTGGAACGAGCCGCTAGAGAATTCTTGAAGTGCACCAGAGAAATGGCGTTAGACATAGATTTATTCAGAGTCCACGTAGAATAGCTTCATAATGTAACGTTAACCTCCTTTCGACCTTTAAGGATACATGGATTAGCAGACTACAGGAAATAATTAGGCTACTCCTAATCGTGCCCTGTAAAACAACCATAACCATTTGATTACTGAAGTTGCGGGATCCCAAAAAAAGTTTGAGAGGAATGTTATTATTGGCAACCTTGCATGACCTCATTAGATAAGTTGCATAAGGGAGCCATAATCGTGAAAAGGATGACGATAATTGTCTCCACTCTATTTCTGTTACTTGCAAGCCTAACTTTCACCAGTTTCGTTATGTTAAAGCGTGAAAACGAGGAAGTTACTTTTATTATCAATATGAGTGCCACCTACTGCAACAAGGGGATCGAAAACTGGACTTTCACGGAAGAAGACCGCACGATCAGCTTATTTATGAACAACACGTGGCAAACGATTCAGCTGATCGAACATTCCTACACCATAGAAAACACCACTTTTGACGAAGATGGAAATCCAATAGCGGTTTTGCAGTTTCCAGAATCACAACTATATCTCGGCGAAAACATAAGCTACAGGGTTACATACCACGCCCTTTCAAAACCTCGTCTTCTTCCTAATATAGGGAAAGAGAATTCAGGTACTCTTGACGATATTCCAAATGAGTTAAAGGAAAGTTACTGTGGAGAAGGCGGTACCTGGCTAGTTAATGATCTGGAGCTTCAAGATTTAGCTCAAAATATAGTTGGAAATGAGACAAGGGTTCTTACTCTTGTCAAGAATTTCGTTGAATGGATTAAGCAAAATGTTGACTACCCGGCACAGAAACATGAGGTTCCTTTGTATCCAAACGAAACTTATGCTCGGCTTGAAGGAGACTGTGACGACCAAGCGATTCTCTTGATAACGCTCTGCCGTATCTACGAAATCCCGGCATACCTTCAAATCGGCTGCATATACGATCCTTCATCTTTTGATAATAGCACGTATTGGAATGACCACTTGAGAAGCATCTCAAAGCAAATTGGATGGCACGGATGGGCTATGGTGTACGTTCCGCCTTGGGGATGGTTACCTGTTGACCTAACCTATATATTAGGTGGGTTTGCTGATCCTCTTGACGCAATAAAGAAGGCAGCAGTCACTTCCAGAAACGTCCTTCAGTATATGAACGTTAATCAAACGGATTATGTATCCTCATCTCGAAGTTACAGAGATTTTCTTGAAGACAATCACTTCTATGTTTATACGGAAGAAGAAATATTGAAGGCATCTCCAACAAATCATGAAAATTTCACCCTTGAATGGCTGTTTTCCTTGATTCTATTTACAACAATAATTGTTGGTGTGACCGTCACTGTAGGAATTTTCTTAACTATTCGTAGGAAAAAGAGGCGAAAGGAAACACGATCTCAACGCGATTCTAGTTTTGGATCATAGCGAACCTTTAATAAATGGCTGCATCCCATTCAGTTAACGTCATGAGAAAAACTGCGGTAGGAGAGTAAAATTCGCTTATGGCTAAATTCAAAGTAATAATCTCGGATCCAGAAACAGGCAAATCTAGATCCATTGAAGTAGAGGGAACCCAAGCAGTTCCCTTGGTTGGTAGAAAACTTGGAGAAGTAATTGAAGGATCCGTGGTCAAAATGCGTGATCACAGGTTGAAAATAACTGGTGGTTCCGATAAGGATGGATTTCCCATGAGGCCTAACATTCATGGAGGAGTTCGAATTGGCGCCATCTTAAGTGAGGGTGTGGGTTTCCATTCCTCTGGAAAGGGAGAGAGACAAAGAAAAACTCTTAGAGGCAATGTCGTGACAGAAGAGATTGTTCAAATAAATATGAAAATTGTTGAGAAGCCGAAGAAACGCGAAAAACCAGAAAAACCGAAGGGAAAAAAGAAAGTAAAGGTTGTAACGAAAGAAAAAGAAGAAGGTTAGTTTAATTTTCGTTTTTTCTGGTCCAAGTATTCCTTTATCCTTTCGTCTATGATTTTTTCCAGTAGTTCCCTGCGCACGCGTTTTTTGACACTTTTTTCATAGACACTTGCATGTGCGCATCTAACAAAACATTTTAGAACTAGAGAACATACTTATACGACGCATAATCATTGGAGAGATGAAACATTCCAGAGAAAATTAAAACCTTACCTCGTCAACCAGAAGTTAATATAGGAACTATCGGTCACGTTGATCATGGAAAAACCACTCTAGTGGAAGCCATTACCGGTGTTTGGGCAGCTAGGCACAGTGAGGAACTGCGACGCGGCATAACAATAAAACTTGGTTATGCGGACGCTCCCATATATAAATGCTCCAAATGTGAATCGGGTCAATCCTACTCTACGAAGCCTATCTGTTTCCATTGCGGTTCCCCCGGCGAATTCGTTCGGGCAGTTAGTTTTGTAGATGCGCCTGGGCACGAAGCCCTAATGGCAACAATGCTTTCTGGAGCAGCAGTTATGGATGGTGCCATACTTGTCATAGCGGCCGACGAAATTTGTCCGCAACCCCAAACTCGAGAACATCTGGCAGCTATAGAATTGGCAGGAGTAAAAAATCTTGTAATTGTACAAAATAAGATTGACATTGTTGATGAGAAACGAGCATTGGAAAGTTATAGGGAAATAGTTGAGTTTGTAAAGGGAAGCGGGGCCGAAGGTGCACCAGTCATTCCAGTTTCTGCTCAACACTCAGTAAACATTGACGCTGTTATCCAAGCATTGGAAGAAAACATTCCTACTCCAAGTCGGGATCCGGATAAACCTCCTAGAATGTATGTTGTACGCTCCTTCGACGTAAATAAACCTGGAACTTTGGTGGAAAACTTGGTGGGAGGGGTCATTGGAGGCAGCATCTTCCAAGGAAGATTTTCGACTGGAGACGAGCTTGAAATTCGTCCAGGAGTAAGGGTGGAAAAGTATGGTAAAACGCTTTATGAATCGCTTTTCACAAAGGCGGTAAGCTTACACGCTGGCGGAAGAAAAGTCAAGGAAGCTCAATGCGGCGGTTTGTTAGGCATAGGAACTCTCTTAGATCCGTCTCTAACTAAAGCAGATGGACTCATAGGAAATTTGGTGGGAAAACCAGATATGCTTCCGCCAAATCGATCCGAATTAGTGTTACACACTCACCTCTTTAAGCGGGCCATAGGAACCAAGGAACTTGTGCAGGTTGACAGAGTAAACAAAGGTGAACGTCTCCTTCTAGACGTTGGAACAGCCATTACCGTTGGAAACGTTGTATCTGTAAAAGATGATTTCGCCACTCTTCAATTGGCAAGGCCAGTATGTGCCGAAGAAAACTCTAGAGTAGCCATAAGCAGAAAGATCGTTGGCAGATGGCGTCTCATCGGCTACGGAATAATAAAGGGGTAATTGAAGCGGAGACTACTGCCTACGTATTAGCTGGGAGAAATTAAAAACTATTCATTATTGCTGATTCGTCAGCGCAGTGAGCTGTCAAAGACACGTAATTGTTTGGAGGCTTGTGAAAATTTGTGCGAAAATAGAAGAGAGACGGTGAAAGTTGTTTTTGATTCAAGCTTTCTTTTCATCCCTTCGCAATTTCAACTCGACATATTCGAAGAATTAACAAACCTTTTGAACCAACGTTTTGATCCCATTCTCCTCTCTCCAACACAGGAAGAACTTCAAAAACTGGCTGAAGTAGGATCTCCCAAATTACGCAAACAAGCTTTGTTAGCCCTCAAACTCGCCGAGAAATGTTGCTTAGTCTACGTTGAAAAAGGCTCAAAGGAAACCCATGATGACGTAATTGTTAGAATGGCAGTGCAGTGGAAGTGCCCTGCTGCTACAAATGATCGAGAGCTTAGGAAAAGATTAAGGAATCTTGGTGTCCCAGTCATATTCTTGAGGCAAAAACAGCGTTTGGAGTTGGATGGTGCAATATAATCTTATAAATGAGGCTGCCACTTATTTGGAGGCAAAAGGCTAGGTTACAAATTCAGGAGCATGCTTTCGTGATAATAATTACAATAATCAACGAAATTAGGTGATAATTGGTTGTTCAAACTCGTAACTTTAGAAGACACTATTCGAATACCACCGGAAAAGTTTGGAGAGGGTATCGAGAACGTAAGTTACGAACAATTGAAGATGAAATATGAGGGCATGGTCGACGAGGAGCTTGGTTACGTCATAGCTGTGACAAAAATCGAGGTTAACCCCTTCGGAAAGATCATTCCTGGAGACGGGGCGACTTTTCACAAAGTTAAATTCTCTCTTCTTACATTCTTTCCAAAGATTCAAGAGGTTGTTGAGGGCGAGGTAGTTGAAATAGCAGATTTCGGAGCCTTCATCCGCATAGGACCTGTCGACGCTTTACTCCACGTATCTCAACTTATGGATGATTACATTTCCCATGACGAGAGGCAAGGAGTGCTCATGGGCAAAGAAACAAAAAGAAAACTCACGACTGGAGACCACGTAAGAGTTCGCATAACAGCCGTCTCCCTCGGCCGCGGCGGAGGTTCTGGAAAAATCGGTGTAACCGCTAGACAACCCTTCCTTGGAAAAATCGAATGGATCACGAAGGACATAGAAAAAATAGAGAAGACCGAAGCTGCAAAAACAAAAGAGGCTGAAACAGCCGGGAGCTCAGAAACATGAGCGAAAAAGCATGTCGAGAATGCCACCTCATTTCTTATGGATCCGCTTGTCCAAGTTGCAAAGCCACTGGCTTAAGCGACGACTTTACTGGTTTAGTGATAATCATTGATCCCGAAGGCTCAGCTATAGCCCGCGCAATGAAAGTGAAGGAAAAGGGACGCTACGCGCTTCGTGTAAGGTAGGTAAACAAAATACGCTTCCTAACAACTACGTTGCGCGAGAAATTAAAGGCGCCTTTAGGACTATTGCTTCAAGGCTCCTTCGATGAAACTATGAAAAAACTGGCAAAGTTGATTGAAACGGACAAGCCATCAACAGTTATATCTGTGGGTGACGCGGTTTCCGACAACATGATTAAGCACGGCATTTCTATGCAAGTTCTAATAGTTGACAACAAGGTTATGAGGGATCCGATTCAACCCATCGTAGTGGATGCTGACCAAACGTTACACCTAAGAAATCCTCCTGGAACGTTGACTGAAGAAGCTTGGATCGTTACGAAAAGGGCTTTAAGCGAAAAGGGACGAACAAAGGTGTTGGTTGATGGTGAAGAAGACCTAATTGCCCTCATTGCGGTTTTGTTGGCTCCTGAAAATTCCCTCGTAGTTTATGGACAGCCACATAAAGGAATAGTTGTGGTCAAGGTTACCGAAAGGAAGAGAGAAAAGGTGCAAAGCATCGTTGATGCCATGAAACAGTCTTCGAAAAGCTAAAGTAAGAGATTAACGTCAAATCACAAGCCTACGGAAGTGTGCCAATGAAGGTCAAGATAATTTCCAAAGAACACAACCCTATGCTTAAAAGAAAAGAGGTAACCTTCAACGTTGAACATACCGAAACTGGAGGAACTCCAAATCGTTTTGAAGTGAGAAAGCAACTTGCTGCTCTTTTGAAAACAAAAATCGAACTAGTTTACGTTAGAAAGATGGAGACAAAAACGGGAACAATGACCGCCTTTGGCGAAGCTAACACTTACGATTCAATTGAACAAGCGATAATCGTGGAACCGAAACATATAGTAGCCAGAAATGTGCCTGCGAAAGAGGCAGAAGGCCCACAAACAGCAGAAGAATCGGAATAAAGAGAAGGAGGAAATATGGGTGGCCGAAAAAGAGACTGAAAACACCGAAGAGAAAAAACTTGGAAAACGGAGAAGAGGAGTTTTCTCTTATTATAAAGTTGATGAAGAGGGGCTTAAAAGGTTGCTTCCTATCTGCGAGCGATGTGGATCAGGATATTTCATGGGTGATCATAGTGATCGTTACACCTGCGGACATTGCGGTTTCACGCGGTACAAACAGGCTGAAACTGGAAAGTAACACATACTTAAATCTTGAAATTTCTATAGGATAGATGGATGAAGGGTAGAGGATGGTTCATGTAAGGGTTTTTGTAAGCAACATTTCTGCAGAGCGGTTTTGGGACATTGAGAAACCTATTCCCCCTGTTCAGGTTGCCACAAATCTTAACGTTGTGGGAATCAATGAGAAACGTGAAGACATGCTGGAGGTACCCTTTGTTTTCACCATAAACTATACTCCAGCTATAGCTCAGATTAGCTTGAAGGGGAAGAGCCACGTGAGAGGGTTGAAAGATGAGCTTAAACAAATTCGTGGCAAATATGAGGAAAAAAAGCCTCCGCCGCCAATTATCGTTCAATCTATATCCAACGTTGTATTTGTAGAGTCAGTAATTGTCTGCCGAACCTTGAACATCCCACCTCCCATTCCCCTCCCAAATATTTCTCCAGTCAGGAAAAAGAAGCCGTCTGAACCAACCTATCGAGCTTGAGAGAAAATCAGTTGCGAAAATCCTTTTTCTCAATAAAATATATTCAAACGGTATTGTTGCTTTCTAGGTAGGAATTTGTGGAATAGTCATAAAAAGATCCAGCATTCGAAACTTTTTCCTCTTTCGTTTTGTGGCTTCGCTCCCAGCCATATGATACCACACATGTAGAAAAAACATTTCCACAAGATTTAGAAGGATCACCAATAGCTATACGAAGAGGCTCATCCAACTACAGTCTTTGAAAACGTTTGGTTGCTGAAAGAGAAGGAAGCTTTTCTCTGTTCCCAGGCATCATTCAGTAGAGCTACTTGAAAATGAGCTTAAAACACAAACTTTGTTGCGCAAGGATTTTGCAGCCTTGACGCATCATACGCCCAGGTTTAATTATAAATTAATTCATCTATGTTTTCGTCTTTTACACGACATCACCAAAAAAACAGATTGAGCGAATTGATGCCATTGGAAAATACCCCTCGATCCAACAAGAGTGGAGAATTACAGACTCTCAGCTGCTGTACTTTTTATCTCAGGGGAACGTACATTGATGATCTTGAAGCACCGATGCCTGGTGATCCATGTTTGACAGGCTTGTGAGTGATGGCGAACTCGCCTAGGTAGCACCCAATCATCTCTGGCGCTATTTCCACCGCCGTGAACTCCTTTCCGTTGTGGACTAGGATTGTAACGCCAACCATTTCTGGGAGAATAACCATGTCACGGGTGTGGGTTTTGACGACTGACTTTCCTCCTTCCGGCCGAGTTTTCTTGACTCTTCTGATGTTTTCGAGGAGTATTCGTTGTTCGGGGGTTAGTCCCCTTTGTAAGCTTCGACGTTGCCGCGAGGGAAGCAAGCGGATGAATTCATCCATCGACATATTTTGAAGTTCATCAATCGTGTGGCCACGGTATGTGAATTCTCTAGGCATTTTCTTCCTCGCCTACAACTTTTGGTTCCTTCGAGTTTATTAAACATTTTTATAAACTGGTAAACCAATGGTTATTTTCCGCTGTATTGCATCCATGCCTCTTTACTCTCAAGATCTTACGCGCTTGGCGCGGACTCTGAATCCGAAACCAAAGGCAACTATCAACATGGCAGCACTTGCGAGGAAGGGAGCAGCAGATCCAGCAGACTTGAAAAGAAAACCTGCAATTAGAGGCCCTGGAACACGTGCGATGCTTGCTACCCCATTTGTCACTCCTAATATGCCTCCCTGCTCATTTGCGGGGCTGATCTTTGAAATGAAGCTGGGCACGACAGTTCGCATCATTCCGCTCGCAAGCGACATAACGGTCAACGAGAAAACGAATATTACAATATTCGGAATCAGGGGCATCAGAAATATTCCTAACATCAAGAGTAGAGGACCGAATGCTATGAGCTGCTCCTCACCAATCTTCTCCGTAAGTCTTCCGATTATTACCCCCCGCGCGCGCGCTATGCTTGCACTAAAGCAGTTTTTATGACTTTTGGAAGAATCTTCTATCTTCTCAACTGGTTCTCTGATTGGTTGTTTAACAGAATATCTACTGTTACTATTTTCTGGTGGGAAAGTCATGCATGTATGAATAAGATACGAAGGTATAATATTGCTGATTGTGAACATCTAGCTTTGAGCCTGATTATCTCTCCGAGGTGCCTCTTTTGGTGTTTGGTGTTTGGCATGTCTATTTTGGTCCATTTGGCATAAATCTTGGTGTTATCTTGCTTGGGTTGCTTGTTCTTTTTTTGGCAATTATCAAAAAGTTCAGAGGAAAGCAAACTTATCTTTTTGAGATTTCATTTCTGCTTTTTATTGTAGGCTTTCTTTATCACACTTTGCATGGTAGGCTCTTGCTGTCTATTTTTCCAATTCTGCTTCCAGAGAAGCCCCTGGTAGATAATAACCTGACTTTCAATTATGCTTCAACCAGTTTGCTAACCTTTCTGGTCATCCCAGTTTTGCTATTAATAATTACGAAGAGGAATGTTTCTTTGGAGAGCGTAGGCTTGGAAGTGCGAGATTCTAGGCAAACAATCTTTTACATCTTCTTGGGTGTAATCTTCAACGTTTTCCTTTTCTCATTCTCTTACACTTTTTTTGGTTTCAAGTGGATTCCCGAATATACTGTTGATGGTCTTGTTTTGTGGATTCTACTCGTTTCAATTCTCTCAGTTTTCGCTCAAACATTCTTTTTCATGGGTATTCTATTTAATAGATATTTTAACCGAGAAAATAGCGTTTTGTTATTTACAATATCAATCGTAGCTTTTCAGATGTTTATTTCTGCATCGTTGCCATGGATTATGACAAATTTGGTTGGTTCAGCTGCAAAGGTTTTGGCTACTTGGAAAACTCGTAACATTTATGGTGCTGCTCTAATGAGCAGTACAACAAACTTGATAGACATTTTAATTCAGATTCTTTAATTCTGTTTGCGCGTGCGTTAGATAGTATGACATGTAGAATAATTGCCTGCAGAAGAAAGGGGAGAGGGCTACACATACTGTTCAAGTTGGAATTATATGCGCTGTCAGATTCAGGAAAGATCAGAAAATATAGACATAGTTGGGATGGTCTCCGCCGCCACCGCCACCTTTCATACCTTTATCTAGGAAATGCTTCTGAACAGTTCTGGCAATGGCTTCGGTATCAGCTTCCCAGTCACGCCAACACGCGGGACTATTATGTTGAATCTTACGACGTATTGGATCATCAGTTATACCAATAGTCCAAGCTGCGTAGTTAGATACAATTTTCTCAATAGCTCTTATTATTTCCAATTTTTTCATAGCATGCCTTTTGATATTATTGAAATCTGAATTTATATGTTTTTAGGAACAATGAATGTGAAATGCTCTTGTTTTTTCAAAAAGTAGTTGAACCGTGATGCATGGCTTGTCTCACTATTTATGGACCAAAGGTTTGAAGCGGATTATCTTTTTCTTCTTCTTTTGCGCCCAGCACTTCTAGCAGCGATCAATCCAACCTTTTTTCCCGGAGGAGCACTACGCGACACTGTTGTAACTTTTCGACCTCCTCTCTTGCTGCTTCCGTATGGATGAGCTGCAGCCACCATGGCGATGCCTCGCGTGCGGGGATACATATGCCCCTTTGCCTTCATTAAGTGAAATTTAGCGCCCGCTTTGAGAAAAGGTTTCTCAACACGGCCCGCGCCGGAAACAACTCCAATCGTTGCTCGGCAAAGGTTATTAATATGTCGGGTCTTTCCGGAAGGAAGCTTCAAAATGGTTCCATCAGGTGTGTGCGCCACCACGGTCGCGTAGGACCCGGAAGAACGCACAAGTTTACCTCCATCGCCAGGTGAAAGCTCAACATTGCAGACCATGGTGCCCTCAGGGATTTTGCCTAAATGAAGAACGTTACCTATCTCCACAGAGGCTTTGCCTCCAATCTGAGTTGGCTGACCTTCATAGACTCCTTCTGGAACCACAGTATAGTAGGTTTTGCCAGTCTCAAGTTTTATAGAGGCAAGTGGAGAGCCCCTTCCTGGCTCGTGGAGAATCTTAAGGATTTGGCCTTGGATAACTCCTTCCCGTTCTTCTTTGGACGTTGGAGGGTATTGAACAGGCGCTACTCTCTTGTGGGTAGATGCTCTAAAGGTCGAAGCCCCTCTGCCGCGTCTTTGGACACGAATTCGTTTACCCACGATGTTGCATCTTCCTGTGGAATATTTAGATTCTACAGATGAGCTCCATTTTAAATATTTATGGGTTTTCCCAACTAAAAGATGAAGTCACCATAATCTATTTTCATTTGCTCAAATCCTCTCTAATGAAAACCCAACACTCATAACAATACCAGTAGACCGTCATGCTGAATGCGCGCGTTTTTATTAATTGACTCAAGGTTTAAATCTTCGGAAGAAACATATCATTAGAGGACGTATGCATTTCAAGGTCCAGAAAACAATTGTTTTAATTGTCAGCGTTTTGTTGTTAGCTTTCATTGCGCCAACCCATTCTTTTGGAAGCAATTATGACCGAACCTACACTTTCTCCGTCGAATCTAGCGGGAGCAAGCGTTTTACGCGCACATTGTACACTTCAGTGCCGCCTTCCCTCTACGATTATTACTGTAATGAGAGTCACCGCGTCTACCGTAACAGGGATTACTTAAAGTTTGTAACGCCTGATGCAGTTAAACCTATCGCGGAGAGTATTCAAAACGTTACACGCGATATGCCCTACAGTGATGAACAATTCGCCAACGCCGTATTGATGCTGGTTCATCAGATTCAATACGTTAAGAGTGACGTGAAGTATCCTGTTGAGGCTATTGTAGAAAATTCAGGAGATTGCGATGTGTTGTCGCTTCTTGCCGCCTCAATTATGAAGGCTGGAGGCTTAGATGTCGTTTTACTTTACTACAAAGATAGGAGCCCGAGTCACATGAATGTTGGAGTCTACCTACCATACACGCCTATCTATCAGACGGAATGGATGGCCTCCACTTACTTTGAGTACAACGATAAAAAGTATTGGATGGCTGAGTGTACTTCTCAAGGGGACTGGAAAGTAGGTGATCAACCTATTAGTCTTATTGGTGCTAGAGCTTCGATTATTTCTCTTGAAGATTGTGAGGAAACATCGCCAGCATATGTTTCATCAAGTTTAGATCGTCCCTTGCTCTCTTCTTCCATATCTATAAACCTGTCTCCAGGACCCTCGATAGTTGGAGAGAGAGCTCTTGCGCTCACGATTTCTGGTTCAATTTCACCGGCTTACTCAGGACAACGGGTCGTGACTTATGTTACTCAAGATGGCTCCTCTTCCAGCACCTTCGGAACAGTTTATACAGACGATCTTGGAAATTATTCATTGAATTGGAACTTTACTTTACCAGGTACATATTTTATCAGAACAAGCTGGGGTGGCGATTCAAATCACACTGGTTCGGACAGCGAAATACTTACAGTTTTTGTTAGATTAATTCAACCATTGGTTGAGTTTGAGGAACTTGAAGACTACTGGGGTGCCGAGCCTGATTTCATATCAGCACGTACGAGTTTTGCTGTCCTAAATTTTCTAAGGCATACAGATTTTAAGGAATTTCTTAAAATTAATTGCTCGGGAGCTGAAGGCGTCTTCCTTAGCGGTGAATTCATTGTATTAGGAAGCGAACAAAACATAACAATACGGGTAAACGAGAGAGCAATAAGAATAAGAATACCAAGAAGCGAACAAAGAATAAATGATCAATTTGGTTTTGTTCTGCGACATATTGACGGACATAATTACAGTTTAAGCATAAGAGGGCTAGACGATTATGGCATACCTCAAATAACAAAAGGACTTGATGGAAATAATACGGCGTTCATGAACGCATCCCTGAGCACAAAACAAAACAGATGGTATAAAGTCTTAGCAAAGATGTCTGAGGACAAAATAACAGCCGAATTGTATGATATAAATGGTACCCTCTTGCAAAGTATAGCAACCGGAGACGACACTATAAGCAGCAATGAACTAGGAATTCTGATAACGTATGACAGAGACACGGTTGTAGCCTTCAAAAATTTGACAGTAGAAACTCTTGACAAACCTACTCCACCAGTCGATGAAACCAATATTCCAGTATACACGCATACGAGCAAATGTAGCCTTGACTGGAGAAGAGGCGGATAAAAAAAGAAAGATGTTCCAGCAAACATGCACACAAACGGCGTTTTTCCATAGAGTTAATGAAAGCTTTTCAAAATTGTTTATAACATCAAATCGTGATTTTCGGAAAAAAGGAAAAATACAACGTTTTGAATGCTTTCTTGGCTTCATTAAACTTCGGCTCCCAATATTGCCTACTTTGCGGGCGCAACAAAGTGACTGACGCTTTTCAAATTCAAAGTAGAGATTAACACAATAGGTGGAACCAGCATGCATACACTGTTGCTTTACAGCGTCGCGTGGCCTATTTTCTTCAGAAAACTTCGCTTAGCCGCCGCTACATATTCATTAAGCACTAGATCCTTCGGTTCTTGATCATATTCAAAGACTTGCCCAACTTTTTCATAGAGGTGTTTCATTATCAGGATTTCAAGAAATTTGGAGCCAAGCCCAAAAGTTTTTTCGATTGCGTCGGCAAACTTCTCAATTTTTTGAGGAATATCTCGCTTGCCAATATTGAAAGATTTTTCCAGATGAAAATAGACCGCCTGCTTCCCCGAATCTCCCAGCGAAGATAACGCTTCATCCACTGCCTCTAAGAGAAGCGTCTCGAAATCAGACCTGTGCAATCATTATCTCCTGAGACGCGTATGTAATAACGTTCACTCAATATTGTTGATTCACTAGATTTATCTATAAGATTTTTGAACTATTTTACTTCAAATGGTTCGGGGAATCATGACTTCAGAAGAGCTCTCGTGCGATGTTGTGGAAAAAATTCTGCAAGACTTGGGAGAAACCATCGAGACTTTGCAGAAAATAAAGAATAAACTCAAGTATTTTCACTCTAAGAGTTTCAGCCTCTAGCTTGAATTAGCGCGCGTGCATTTGCGTTTTATAAAATGCTGCTCTGTTCAAAGAAATACACACGCACATTTTGTTTACGAGTTGGCATACACGTAATTTTAGATTTCGCTTTCTCCCAGTAGAAACTATAATACTCCATACATGCGTTGAGTGAAATGCTACTTGGTCCCGCTACGATTATGATAAGTTTCGGTAGTGGGGCTAATCTAAATATACGTTACAGAATGAATCTTTTGTGGGAGTGAAGAAGTCATGAGTGCGACTGAAGGTTCCAAAGTTATGGCTGAATTTAGTGTAACACCTATAGGGCATGGAGAAACGAGCATGGGTATTTACGTGGCAGCGGCGGTCATCGCATTGAACGGGGTGAAGGGGTTGAAATGCGAAACTACTCCTATGGGAACGGTTATGGAGGCAGACAGCTTAGAGATCATCCTTGAGGGAGTGAAGGTTGCCCACGAAGCCCTCGTTGCCAAGGGCATATTAAGGGTTATGTCGACCCTCCGAATAGACGACAGAAGGGACAAACCCCGGACTATGAAGAACAAGGTTGGCGCAGTTAAGAAGTATATGAATCAACTTTAGGTGTTTGCCGTTCCCAGCTTCGCTTACATCAATTTTCGATACTACGCTTGTTTGTGGTTGCTAGAAAACAATGTTGGGGCGCGCATACACAATATCCACTCTTATATGAGAGAGAGGCGCGTTAACCTCTTCTTAGGCCTAGAAACAAGCCAACAAAAAAACTGCCGACAAAGGAGGTGCTGGACACGAAAGCTTCAAACCCTAAGCGATTTAGAAAAACATCAGAATACCCAGTTACAGTTGCAGCCATTTCCTCATAATTCAAGTCTATGGCGTCTATGTGCGTCATATACATTAGAAGGAAGGCGAAAACTCCGAGCATTAACGCTAGATGCAAAAGCTTCTTGAGCAGGTAGCCTACGAAATAACCCGCGATAGCACCTATGGCCAGCGATTCCACGCCCAGACTTGAAAAGTCCATCTTCGCATCTTCTTAATCAAGCGCGATCCACTGAAATAAATTATGAAGCAAAAAAACTAGTTTTCAATATTTATCTTGTGGCACCTTCTTCGGATATGGTTTTTGCTTATACACGAGTAGGCGCGCGTTTGTTCAACCACTGATTTTTAATATCTGTAGATTTTTCAAGTTACTCTATTGTGAATTCATGCATCCTTTGGGTTTCATTTCTTTCTAGACGGTCTAATCTTTTCTCTAAATATACCTAGCAATAATGGCTAGTAGACCGGTCAAAATTGCTATGGCAGCACCTATTGCGCCCCCTACCAAATATGCCACAAAACCAAAGAGCAGCAGGAATACTCCCCCAGAGGTTGCCCTTTTGCCTCCAGCTTTCGTCATTCGCGCGGCACCGAGAATCAGGAATCCCATGACGCCAAGGACGCCGGCACTCACCAAGCCTGTGAGGCCTTTTATAGGTTTTTCAAATATTTCGGGCATATGACCAAAAAAGCTGAAAAGGGCAAACAACATGCAGACGATTCCAGCGATTAGACCAAGGATCCAAGCTGCCTCATAAAGAGATTTCTTTACCATTTTGATTCCCACAATTTGGATTACTACCACAAAACCCTTTCTACTTTATGAAATTCAAATAATGATTTGATATCAATATTACTTAAGTTACCTCCAGATATGCGAGTTTGCTTGATAATTGTCAAACACGCACTCATAATGAATTTTAATCCATTTGCACGCAGACAAAGAGATATTCTTCCCATCTATAGGATAGCTGCGCGCGCTAGATTGATAAGTTTAGATGAGGAGAAAAGAGTGGGGGATCTTTATTGTTTGCGGGAATTGGAGATAGATTTCAAAAGGAAACAAAGTATTTTCGAGAAAAGTTGTCAGGCGGATATCTGGATTGGTTAAATAAACCAAGTACATACAAGCATTACCCTAACAGCAGAGTAGTTAAACTTCCGTCACCAAAATCGGCAGACACAATGTCTTTACATGAAGCTCTAAAAAACCGCAGGAGTATTCGTAGATTTTCGCTGAAGCCTGTAAGGAAATCTCAATTGTCTTACCTCTTGTGGGCCTCAACAGGCATTCAAAGGAGAGAAAGAGAATATGAGTTCCGCACTGTTCCATCTGCAGGAGCATTATACCCAATCGAAACATATCTTATTTCAAACAATGTAGAAGGCTTGGAGAAGGCGGTATATCATTACTCAATAGAATCTCATCTCCTAGAGGAACTCCGAAAGGGTGATTTTGCGACATCAATTGCTTATGCAGCCTTGGACCAAGATATGTTCCTCAAAGCCGCCACGATTTTTGTCTGGACTGCTATTTTCAGCAGGTCAAAATGGAAATACAAACAAAGGGCTTACAGATACATTTACCTTGATGCTGGGCATATTGCACAGAACTTAGCACTCTCAGCAACTAGTATGGGATTAGGATCTTGCCAGGTTGGGGCTTTCTTTGACGATGAAGTCAACCAAATTATTGGCGTGGATGGTGCAAAGGAAAGCGTATTATACCTCAGCGTGGTGGGTTATCCAATCTAAACGAATACATGCCCAACAAATGACTGGAATCCACTCTGCTCAACCTAGCTGAACCAAAGTGAAACAAGGTAGAAACGAATAATCAACGTAGTTTTTGTTTGGTTATTTACTGAAATAGTTAAATAATATCGAATTGGAACTGAGACAGTTTAGTTGCTGAAAAGGTTGGGCACGGGCACGAAGATGTTGCGTGCAGTATAGATACCCTTACGGATACGTGCCTGCAGGAATGGTAACAATTATCTCGGTGTATTCATTGGTGTTCCATATGACTTTTATCATGTAGGGAAAGCCTGGGGACACGAAATCTGATGCGGCTGAAGCATCAGTTGTGGACCATACAAGCTCGCTTGTTTCTTCAACAGGGAGGATTACTTTTGCATCTTCACTTGTGTCCGTATACCAATCGTTTTCTGAAGCCTCTGTTTTGATGGTGATTCCATCTACAGATATGTTGTTGGCTCCTAGTGCTCCCATATTTTCGACAGTTAACATTATTCTTCCTTCATCAGTATCCCAATCCACCTCTGTTATGTTCAGCCATACCCTCATTTGCCAAAGATGATCGTACCAGTACTCGGCGTAATACTCTGTGGCACAATAGACCCTGATTAAGTATGAACGTTCTGCAGCCAAAAAGTCTGATGGCGCTCTAGAGTCATTCTCGTTCCATACAAGATCAACTGTATCTCCGCTGGATATTACTCCCGTTGCATCATCACTTGTATCTCGATACCACCCGCTGCTGTTCCAATCCCCAGTAAAACCGTACACTGTGATCAGCTTTATCGATGCGGGAAAAGTCGTTGGATTTCCAACAGTTACATTTATACTGTCGCTGGGAATGTCTAAATCCACCTTTTCTATTGTTATCTGTTTCTCCATCTCGAGGTCATCAATTCTTTCTTTAAGAGTATCGACTTCAGCGACTCTTTCAGCGATTGAATCTTGAAGGTCTAGGATTTGGGTTTGTAGCTCCGAAATTCGGCTTTGAAAAACAAAATTGCCTACTGCGTAGCCTCCAGCTATGCCTCCCACCAAAACGATGAATACTAGTGCATATACTTTTAAATCCATCCCACTTCTTCCTGTATTCCGCAGTATGTGAAACACTATCAAATAACTTGTACTATTAAACTTTGTCCGTGTTAAAATAGAACACTCAATTTGGCTTTTTTGCAGATTCTTTTTGACCCTGCGCGCATACTCTATTATTTTACACTTCTTTTCTTCTTAATTATCGCGAGAAGTTTTTATGTCACAAATATTATTTTATTATAGGGGTGAAATTGTATGTCTACTTCTACTGCGGATATTGGTGAAACAATCACAAAATTGATCGACAAACTTGCGGGAAAAGGGTCAGATATCAAACTAAGCTTTCAGGACCTAACATTAGAAGCGGGTATATTCAAAGCGAAACTAAATGGTTCCATTATCTTAGATATTCTCTACGTTTCAGAAAAGAAATGAATTTCTCTCAAATGGTGCGAATTTGCAATTACTAACCTTGTTAAGTCGTGTACTTAAATCAGGAGAAGTTACAGTATCTGCCAACAACAAAGACTTTCTACAACTAACAGTCAATACTAATCGAATTGATCTTAACATAGTTGATAAGAGGTTCCTGAGAAGCTTATTAAAAGACGTCAGGAGAATCAAACCTTTTCGAGACCTGCTTAGGCAATTGAAAAATGCAGCTGAAGAGCTACGGAGTGAAGGAGTCACTATAACAATTTCTTATGGCGGTGTCACTGTGCTCACCTTAGGTTCAGATGCAAAACCAAAATTTTCCAAGTGGATTACCAGGACAGAAGAAATAGAAATCAATAATCTGCGTAAATTGATTCAAATTGTAATATAGAATCTCATACGCGCGCGCATGGACACGCATATCAACTGCATTTAGAGCTTCGAAATAGCATATTTTTTACTTGCGTACAGAAAACCAAAATTGACGCCAGTTTTTGGGGTACTCTTGGCATGATGAACTCCATGAGCTTTTAGAATCCGTTTAATGTAATTACTCTTTGGACGATAGTCGATTTTTAATCTCTTGTGGAAGAAGACATCGTGAACAAGAAAATATCCAATCCCATACAACATTATTCCAATTCCAACCGCTAATTTGAAGTCGAAACGGGATAATATTCCTGTCAAAATGAATAGAAACGATGTTAAACTAAAAAATAAGCCAAACAAGTCATTTTTTTCGAAACGACCTTTTTTTGGGTAATGATGATCCTTGTGCAGAACCCACCCAAAACCATGCATCACATATTT
>CAYFWY010000016.1:0-23362 GCA_964346895.1 uncultured Candidatus Bathyarchaeia archaeon
AACCTCGCTTTCGCCTTATCTGAGCTGCATAGGGTGTCTGAAGCCCTTAACCTGCGCGCGCATTAAGTTATGTTGAATCATTGAAAAGAATTATAGCGATAATATTGTAGATATTTGCCGAAGTTTGGACGGATTGGAACGTTGACAGAAGATATTGTTGCATCAAAAATGCAAAAAAAATTGATATACGAATTTTAAGAGAAAATCTAAGACGAAAATATTAAATTGTTCGGGAGCCGAACACGAAAATGTTTTATATATTTCATATGGTTACATCAAGAGTGGGGTGAAGGAAGGATGGTTGAGAAAGAACTGGTTGAGGTAGGAGGTCGTATACCTGTGGAAGAGTTTCATGTGTCGCTGTTGAATGTGAGGGCTGGGGAACCGTTTGGCGAGGCTGAAGAGGATCTGCGGTTGATAGCTCAGTTGAGGCAGGGAAGAATCATCGGGCCTTTCAAAGCTAGACCAGAAGGAGAAGGCTACGGCGTGTTTGTTGGCAGACGCAGATTCTTAGCGAAGAAAGAAGCAGGGGCCAAACATTTTGTGGTTGGTGCAGATTGCCTCATTGAAGACGTTAGCGATGAAGATGCTAGGGAGGCTTCGTTGATTGAGAATTTGGATGTATTGCGGAAGGAGATGAATCCAATTACCAGGGCGAAGACGCTTAATGAACTCATCAGCTTTTCTTCCGCTGGGTTGAGGGGGACAGCCAGGCGACTAGGTATTTCGGCGGCCACGTCGAGCGAATGGCTGAAGGTTTTGGAGCTCAGTCAGAGAATGCAAGAGGCCTTGGCGAAGGGCTTGCTGTTCTACACAGACGCTTTGATGGTGGCCAGAATGAAATTGGGAACAGACCTACAAGACAGCTTAGCTGAAGTACTAGAGACCGAAGGAGCAGACGCATTCAAGGAGCAGCTGGCAAGATTTTCAAAAGGGAAAATGAAGCGAGGCACACCCAAAGGAGTATACATAGTGCTGAGAACAACCTTCGACAAAAGATATAAACCAGACATAGAACTCTACGAAAAACTAAACGAGTTGGCCAAAGCGAAGAATATGAAACTCGATGAATATGGCAAATGGGTTTTAATAGAACACGTGAAGTCGGTTTGAGCGCACGCGCCGCGCCACTCCTAGAGTTAAAGAAACTGGAAAGAAAGGTAAAGCGAACCCTATAAGATGCCTTGCTAGACTTTCGCTTCAGCAGATTGCCTAACTAGAATCTTAGGAAGAGCGGGCGACATATTCAAAGTAAGAGGTGTGAAGATGTGGCCGACGACTTTGGAGCACGCATTGCTTCTCGTAGCAGGTGCCTCTCAAAACTATCAGATAATCCTTGAACGCCCAGAACGATTGGACATTATGACCGTGAAGGTTGAGCCCCAAAAAGAAATTTTCGAGAGAGCAGGCAGGGACCTGTCACAACTTCAGGATCTTAACCTCAAGATTGCGGAATCCATAAGATCAGTGACTGGGATCAAGGCAAATGTGGTTTTAGTGCGCGCGCGCGCATTCTGGCGTTTAGCAGCAAGGTTTTTATTTGGCGCATTCAAGTTTTTTTCTTCTGGTCAAGTGGTGGAGATGACTTGGTTTTGAGTGCAGATGTTATCAGAGACGTGACATTTGATTTCGCTAATGAAATCATAAAATATGGATCAAAAATTTTTCCAAGGGAAGACTTGGAACGGTTTAAACTTTGCATTCAGTGTGGCAAATGTACTGGAGGCTGTCCTTCAGGGAGAAGAACTGCGTGGAGGATTAGAAAGATTTTTGAAGAAATTCGGTTGGGTTTAAGAGAAGAAGTTTTTTCAAACGATGATCTGTGGAACTGCACTACTTGCTACACGTGTCAGGAAAGGTGTCCAAGAGGTTTGCATACAACAGACATTGTTCGAATTGTCAGAAACCTCGCCGTGAAACATGGTTACATTAAGAATACGCATCGAAGAGTTTCCGAGATTCTTATTAGATTTGGTCACGCAGTTCCAGTCAACGATGAGATAAGAAAAATTAGAAAGGACTTAGGCCTAGCTGAAGTTCCGCCTACAGTTCATGGCCATCCAGAGGGACTAAGGGATTTTCTCAAGATCATTGAAGAAACTGGATTTAAGAAGACTCTGGAAGAGGCTACAGAATGAAACGGTATGCCTATTTTCTTGGATGTATCACACCTAACCGTTATCCTGGAATTGAACTCGCAACCAGAAGGGTATTAGAAGAATTTGGAATCGAAGTTTTGGATATTAAGGGAGCTTCATGTTGTCCTGCTCCGGGGGTTTTTGGTTCTTTTGATTTATGGAACTGGTTGGTGATTGCTGCAAGAAATATCTCGATAGCTGAAGAGATGGATACAGACATAACATTAACATGCAACGGGTGCTATGCAACCTTACAAGAAGCCAACCACCTTCTTAAAGAAGACAGCGAATTAAAAAGTAGAGTAAACAAAGTTCTGAAAACTATTGGTCAAGAATACAAGGGTACAGTTGAAATAAGACATGTTATTGAGATTCTAGACAAAGAAATTGGTCGTGAAACAATTCAGAATAGAATTAGTTGCCTACTCAAGGAAATTAGAGTAGCAGTTCACTATGGTTGTCACTTCTTGAAGCCAAGTGATGTTAGGAAACATGGAACTGCAGAACGCCCAACAGTACTCGACAATTTTGTGAGAACCTTGGGTGCGGAAAGCATTAGTTATAAAGAAAAGATGATGTGTTGTGGAGCGGGTGGGGGAGTAAGAGCAGGAAACTTGGGCGTTGCCCTCGACTATACTCGAGAAAAGATTGAGAATATGATCGAGGCTGGAGCCCATTGTGTATGTACAGCATGTGCTTTCTGCCATTTCCAGTTTGACACAGGCCAGATTGAACTAACTAGTAAGCTAGGGAAAGAATACAAACTTCCAGTAATTTTTGTGACCCAACTCTTAGGTTTGGCATTAGGCTTGTCCCCACAAGAGGTGGGCTTGCACAAGAATAAAACCCAGATACAAACTTTTGTTGAAAAACTTCCATAAATGGAGGAAGAGGGAAGTGACGGAAGAAGCGAAAGTTGGAGTTTACATCTGCAACTGCGGAGGAAACATAAGTGACACGGTTGATGTGGAAAAGGTTAAGGAAGCCGCAGCCAAACTTAAGGGTGTTAAAACAGCAGAGACATATATATCCATGTGTAGTTTCCCTGGGCAAGAGATCATAAAGCGGCAAGTGAAGGAGCAAGGACTCAATAGGATAGTAGTAGCTTCATGTTCCCCCCGAATGCACTTGGACACCTTTAGGAGAACCTTGGAATCTGCGGGTTTAAACAAGTATTTATTGGACATGGCGAACATCAGAGAACAATGTAGTTGGGTTCACGACGATACAGAGGCTGCGACGTTCAAAGCAATAGACCTTATTCGCGGAGCTGTTGCGCGGGCTCACTACCTCGAGCCACTAGAGACAAAGAGCATACCAGTAAACAAGAATGTACTCGTGATTGGAGGAGGGATCGCAGGCATAATCGCATCCCTAGAGTTGGCGGACAAGGGTCTCCAAGTATACTTGATAGAGAGAAGCCCAAGTATAGGTGGACATATGGCACAGCTCAGCAAAACCTTCCCAACTATGGATTGTTCCCAGTGCATACTGACGCCAAGAATGGTAGACGTCGCGCAACATCCTAACATAAAGCTCATTACTTTGGCAGAGGTAACAGCCGTCGAAGGATCTCCGGGCAACTACAGAGTTTTAGTTACGAAGCAGCCTAGATTTGTAGATGAATCTGAGTGCACGGGCTGCAACAAATGTGCCGAGGTATGCCCAGTTACAGTGCCAAGCGAGTATGAGCTGGGTCTAGCCAAAAGGAAGGCTATCTATAGACTTTTCCCCCAGGCTGTTCCTCCTGTCTTTGCAATTGATAAGAGAGGAATCCCACCATGTCGAGTGGCTTGTCCAGCGGGTGTGAATGTTCAGGGCTATGTCGCCCTCATCAGCCAAGGCAAGTTCAAGGAGGCTTTAGACCTAATTAGAAGAAACATTCCCTTTCCAGCTGTTTGTGGGCGAGTCTGCTTTGTTCCATGCGAAGATGAGTGCGAGCGAGGCAAAGTTGATGAACCCTTGAGCATCCGTGCCCTAAAGCGTTTTGTCGCCGACCATGAATCGAAAGAAGGAAGAGAGCACCCAGCTCCTGCACCCAAGACGCATGATGAAAAGGTAGCCATAATAGGCTCTGGGCCCGCTGGGCTTGCGGCAGCATACGATCTAGTTAATAAAGGATACCGAGTAACTGTTTTTGAATCCTTGTCTAAGCCTGGTGGGATGCTGAGAATAGGAATTCCCGAATATCGGATGCCTAAAAACGTGCTTGACGAGGAAATCGATTACATTGAGGATTTAGGCGTAGAAATTAAAACAAATCTATCAATCGGTAAGGATTTAACAATAAACGACCTCTTGCAAAACGAATACCAAGCAGCGTTCATCGCTATCGGGTCCCAAAAGAGCAGAAAACTCGGTATTGAAGGTGAGGATCTTAAAGGTGTTGTGCATGCTCTCGATTTCCTAAGAGATGTGAATTTAGAAAAGAAAGTTGAACTTGGAAGTAGAGTTGCTGTAATCGGCGGGGGCAATGTTGCTGTTGACGCTGCTAGGGTTGCCCTTCGACTTGGGTCTAAAGAGGTTACTATCTTGTACCGGAGATCAAGGGTAGAGATGCCAGCGTTCACTCAGGAGGTTGAGGAAGCGGAAAAAGAAGGCGTCAAGATTCGTTTTTTAGTATCACCAATGAAAATAATTGGCCGCGAGGGGCGAGTCGTTTCTCTGAGATGTATTCGAACGAGGTTAGGGGAGCCTGATGAAACTGGGAGAAGACAACCGATACCAATTGAAGGTTCTGAACACATTATCGAATTCGACACTATAATGCTAGCCCTAGGCCAATCGCCAGATACATCATGGTTGCCTAAGAGAATCGAGGTTACTGGAAGGAACACCGTTGCTGTAGATCCTGTTACGTTAGAAACAAATTTATCAGGTATATTTTCTGGAGGAGACGCCGTGTCGGGGGCAGCGACCGTAATTGAAGCTATTGCTGATGGTAAGAGAGCTGCTGTTTCTATTGACCGCTACTTGAGGGGTGAAGACCTTAGAGTTGATAGGGAGGAAGAAATTAAAGAAGTAAAGGAGGTTCCAAAAGAAGGGATAGAGAAAAAAGCAAGGCAGACCTCGCCTCTTCTTCCACTTGATAAAAGAACTGGTTTTGGAGAGGTTGAGCTAGGGTTCACGAAGGAAAAGGCGATGGATGAGGCTAGCAGGTGCCTTTCGTGCGGAGGATGTTCTGAATGCCTTGAATGCGAAAAAGTCTGCGTATCAAAGGAGGTCATACTTCACCAACAGAAAGAAGAAAAAATGGAATTGGAAGTGGGCGCGATCGTTGCTTGCACCGGATTTGATCAACTAGACCCTTCCCTCTTTGAGGAGAATAGTTATGGTTTGCATCCGAACATCGTAACAAATCTACAGTTTGAGCAACTAATGCTACAAGGAATACACAAGCCTTCTGACGGAAATATGCCAAAGAAAGTAGCGTTCGTCCTCTGTGTTGGTAGCCGAATGTTTCATTCTGATAGGGGAGTGAAACATTGTTGTAAGATAGGTTGTATGGCTGCGATTAAGGAGGCTATGTTGCTTAGAAAGGCGGTACCAAACGCTGAACCTTGGATCTTCTACACTGATATGAGGACAGATGGAAAGGGATATGAAGAATATTACGCTACGGCACAAGAACATGATGTACGATTTGTTAGAGGCCGCGTAGCAGAGGTTATTCCATTAGACAGCGACCAGTTATTGGTGAGAGCTGAAGACACATTCGTAGGAGCGCCGATTGAAGAAACATTCGACCTTGTGGTACTCAGCAACGGGATCATCTCTAGCTCAGGAACAGAAGAGTTAGCTCGAAAGTTGGGTATTCAAATAGGCGCAGACAGCTTTCTCCTCGAAAAACATTACAAGCTAAAGCCTGTAGACACTGGACGGAAGCTCGTGTTTGCAAGTGGATGTGCCTTGGGTCCAAAAGATGTGAGAGAAACCACTTTGGAGGCTATGGCAACCGCTTCGAGGGTTGCAACCTTACTGGGAAAAGGAGAAATAACAGTGTCGCCGGAGGTAGCTCAAATCGTTCAGGAGAAATGTGACAATTGTGTAACATGCGTCGAAGTCTGTCCCGTCTCAGCGGTTGAAAAGTCTCCAGCTGGAATTTCGATTAACTCCATCTCGTGTATTGGGTGCGGAATCTGTATTCCAAGATGTCCACGAGAAGCAATTGAACTCAAGCACTCAAACGAGAATCAACTTTTAGCTCAAATACGCGGGGTCGCTGAAAGCGGTAAAAAGCCAAAGATTGTGGCCTTCGTTGAAAAAGAAATAGCTTACGGTTCTGCGGATTTAGCCGGCCAGTCCAGAGCGTCCTATCCTCCCAACGTAGATATAATCAGCGTTCCAACAACTGGACGGGTTGGTTTAAAACACGTTTTGTACGCTTTTGCTATGGGAGCTGACGGCGTGATATTTGTTGAGGATCACGGCGGCGTTTTTACAGAGGAATCTCTGAAGGAACAAGTTAGAGAAATGAAGAAGGAACTGCGCAAGTACGGAGTTGAACCTCTTCGTCTGCTCTCGATCTCCACAACTCTTCCGCAATACGACAAAATACTTAATGTTATTGGAACTCTTACAGCGAGGCTAGAAAAGATGGGATCGTTGCCCGAAGAGACTCGGGCAAAGCTTCAAATACGGTAGCATGCACTTACTGCGTCCATCCACACCAAGATGGCAACATCTCACAAAGACAACCGCGCGAGAACGTGCGCGCTTCAAATTATTTGACGGCTTTATCGGCAATTCGCCTAGTCTTTCAGAATAAAACGAAAGTAAAGTTAATATTATGTTAAGAAAGAAAATAATCATCAAGTTACGTCCGTTTCAGACATTTATGAAAGTGGAGGATTCTATGTGTCAAAAAATGGGATAAGCGCTCTGGAGGTTGCTACGCAACAAGTAGACTTGGTAGGGGAAATGTTGGGTTTAGATGTAGGTATCTGTGAGGTACTTAAGAAGCCGACTAGATCAGTGATCGTGGCAGTGCCGATAAAAAGAGACAACGGTAAGATCAATGTTTTCACAGGAATAAGGGTTCAACACAGCAAAGCGAGAGGACCCTACAAAGGAGGAGTCCGATATCATCCAGACGTCACACTAGAAGAAGTCACAGCCTTGGCGATGTGGATGACTTGGAAATGTGCCGTCGCAGACATCCCATATGGTGGAGCAAAAGGAGGGGTAAGATGCAACCCCAAAGAATTGTCTATTAGCGAGCTGGAACGCCTAACAAGGAGATACACAACCGAGACATTGAATATCATCGGTCCATACCAAGATGTTCCAGCTCCAGACGTATACACTGATTCGCAGACGATGGCTTGGATCATGGACACCTACAGTCAATTCAAAGGATACTTGGTTCCCGAAGTAGTAACGGGAAAACCGCTCCACCTACAAGGCTCGGAGGGAAGAGAAGAGGCAACCGCACTAGGATTAACTTATTGCATTGAGGAGGCAGTGAAGCATCTTAAAATGAAATTAAGAGGCGCAACCGTCGCTATTCAGGGCTTTGGGAAAGTCGGATGGAACGCCGCTAGATTCCTACACGATCGAGGATGCAAAATAATCGCCCTAAGCGATTCTACAGGTGGAATCTACAACACAAAAGGAATCAACCCAATAAAGGTCCATGAACACAAAAAGAAAACAAATTCGGTTAGCACCGTTAAAGCAGGAAAAAGCATCACTAACAAAGAACTACTGGAATTAGAATGCGACATACTAGTCCCAGCAGCCATAGAAAACCAGATTACTGGAGAAAACGCAGGAAACATCGAGACACATCTTCTCGCTGAAGGCGCCAACATACCAACCACCCCTGAAGCCAGCAAAACCCTCACTGAGAAAGGCATCTTCACGATACCAGACATTCTAGCCAACTCAGGCGGCGTAACCGTAAGCTACTTTGAATGGGTACAGAATCTCCACAGAGAACACTGGACAAAGAAAGAAGTCCACCATAAACTAAAATGCCAGATGGTGAAGGCTTTCAAAGATGTTTTTGATACCAAGAATAAACATGAGACAGACATGAGAAACGCTGCTTTTATGCTCGCCATAGGAAGAGTTGAAGAAGCATACAAATCACTTGGATTGTGGCCTTGAGTAAGACCACTCTTGCGCGCGCATGGCGATCCCGTTGAAGCTATTAAAACTGCAGAGGATCAAATTACGGGTGTTTTAATCATGCTCTGTTCTTTCTGTGGTTTTTTAAGACTCAACTTTAATGGTAAAACAAGAAACGGATTTTGAAAAGATTACTGATGGCAAGTTCGCTCTCAAATGAAAATGAAGTGCGCGTGAATTGTGTATACCAACTATACTATGATAAAAAAAGGGGTGTGCGCGGAACTAAATTTTACAGCAGCGATCCTGTGACTGATTAGTCCAAATCTATATGTTCATACCCGTTTGCTACGACCCAGTCCCCGTCGTGCGTAATCTCTCCAAGGTCATACAGTAGATCCCCATATAGTTTAAGCGTGGCTTTTTCCATAGTTATGTCGGAAGGGACATCATATTTATAGTGAGAGACTGCCGTAACGAGTTCATCCAGTGTATATGGAACTAACTCCGCGCCGAAACCATGCATAACTTCAGCAGCGTGAACTGGATCCGCATCGGTAGCTAAAGCAGCTTTGTGGAGAGCCGTTACTATACTCTTCATGGTTTCTGGATGTTTGTCAAGTGCGCCTTTGTTTACACCAATAAAACAACAGTACATATTGTTCCATGGTGCATCAGCAGCGTTGTCGAGGAAAATGTGACCTATTCCCTCCTGCTCAATAATGGTCGGTATTGGATCCCACTCAAAGGAAACGTCTATTTGTCCAGCTTTCATAGCAGCTGGAACGGCAGCTATATCCATCACCACCATATTAATATCACCAAAGGAAAGACCATGTCTACTCAGTGTTGCCCCCAACAACCAAGTTGGTGAGTTTCCATAGTGCGAAATAGCTATTGATCTCTTTTCACCCGCATCTAAGCCTTCTTCTATCCAATCGATGAAGGTAGCCTCGTCAACTACGCCTGCATCATACAACTGGTTGGATACTGTGGCCATTATGCATCCCATGTGTAATCCGTTGGTGTAGACGTAATCTGCCTCTTGATCTACCGCTGGGAGAAACTCCATGGCGCAAGGTCCCACCCAAACTTCACCTGTATGTATAACTTCCCTCAGTTCCGCAGCGCTTTCGACAGGGAATATCTTAAACTCCATGTCTGTCAGTCCTTCTGCCTCAAAGTATCCATCTTCGATGGCTAAGAATTGATACGCTTCACAAGGGGCGAAATCGTAAGCTAAGTATACAACGTTTGGAAGTTCAGTTGGCGATGGCATTGTAAGAATGTAGTAAGCTCCACCGGCAACGACCAATATAGTCACTAATGCAGCAACAGCAACCAATGTTCTATTAATTTTTATCACCGGTCTTGCTTAAATTGGTTTGTTCCATATATAATTTACGCAAGCATTTTCCAACGAAGCGCCCTTTTCTCTATAAGATCGAAAACCTCAGCCCACACGACTACAACTAAACCAGTTGTAAATATCCCGGCAATGACCTCAGCATATCGGCTTAAAAGCCGCTGAGTTAGCAGGAAATAGCCTAAGCCTGACGATGCCCCCACCATCTCTGCAACAATGAGTAAAATAAACGCTAAAATCATGCCTATGAAAACTCCTGAAAATATTTCTGGAAGCACTCCTGGGAAAACAACTCTCCGGAGTAGATCAGCATCCTTCGCTCCCAACATCTGTGCAGCCTCTATGTATCTTCTATCAATAGTGTATGTAGCGAAGCATGTTGTGGCAAAAACTGGCCAAAAAGTACCAATTGCTATTATCGCTATCGCAGATTGCCTTACTTCAGGAAAGATCATCAAGAAAAACGGAATGTATACGGGGGGAGGGATTGGAGCAATAATTTTGGAAAGAGGGTAGGCTACATTGTAAATATTTTTGAACCAGCCGCAAATGAGACCTGCCCCTATGCCCGCGATTACTCCAATGAAGAATCCAGGAACAAGAATTGACATCGAACTTTGTATGCTGGATAGTAGGATCGACCACTTCCCAGGGAAAACGGCAAAAACTCTCGCTGGACTGGTAAAAACCCACGCATCAAGTACACTTGCCTTGTTTGCGAGAACCTCCCATAACAGCATGATAGCTGCGAAAACCGAAGTCAAGTCATAAATGGGCAACACTCGTTTAGGTTGGATTTTTTTCAAGGCAGCTACTACTGCCAAACCTGCAAGGAGAACAGATGCTCCAACAAAAACGACCATCATCGGCGTTTTTGTATCTATTTTGTCTGCTTGTAAATCCGGCAGGAAAAAAGATACTGCAAGTATACCCCACAGAAGGATATGGGGCAATATCCACCTTACTAGATTTGTTATCTTCATCATTTCACCTCATTTTTGTCCATTTAATTATATAAGGACTAGTATCCCACCTCTTTCTCCATCCTGCGTGCTTTGGTGAGCTCATCGTCAACCAATCTTGCTGTGTATTCAACCAGTTTTAAATATTTTTTATCATCTCGATGCAGCTCCCAACGTCGCTCTGGCAGGTTGATATCAACAATTTCTTTTATTTGACCTGGTCTAGCCGTCATAACAACCACCCGTTGCCCGAGATACACGGCTTCCGAAATATTGTGCGTAACAAACAAGACCGATTTTCTAGTTTCGTGCCAATACTTCAATATTTCCGTCTGCAAATACTCACGGGTCGGCCAATCTAGGGAATTGATTGGCTCGTCGTACATCATTATTTCAGGATCACCCATGATCACTCGAGCAATATTCACTCGTTGCTGTGTTCCGTGACCAAGGGTTTGAGGATACTCGTCGAGAACATCCTCGACCATCATTATCTTTGTCCACTTTTTCATTGCTTCGATTTGTTTTTCTTTCGCTATCTTCCTTAATTTTAAGCCAAAAAGAAGATTTTCTCTTACGGTTGTCCAAGGGAACAATCTTCCATCCTGAAAAACAACTCCTCGACGCCAATCTGTACCCTCAATGGGTTCTCCACCAAAAAGAACTTCTCCCTGTTGCATTTTCTCAAAACCCGCAACTATCTTCAGAAAAGTGGTTTTCCCGCAACCACTAGGTCCTATAAGACTGATGAATTCGCCTTTCTCCATCTCGAAATCGAAACCATCCAAAGCTAGAATATCTGGGGGATATATTTTCTTCACACTTTTGGCATTTATAATGAGCTCATTATCCAATTTAACTTGTCCTCCATTCATTGGGTTTGCTTTATCACTTCACTCCTAAGTAATTCGACATAACGCATGTAGTCTTCACTAAATCGTAACCCTTTATCTTCCCACCGTTTTTCTTTCGTTGGCAAATCTGGCTCAATGACTTCCACGATCCTACCCGGGCGGCTGGACATGACGTAGACTTTTTGTGAAACATACACGGCTTCTTCAATTGCATGCGTTACATAGATTACAGTCTTCTTAGTTTCATACCAAAGTTGAATAATTTCGTTAGACAACGTTTCCCTACTGACCCAATCAAGATTCCCCAACGGTTCATCGCACAACAAAACCTCAGGGTCATTAATCAATACCCTAGCAAAACCTACTCGCTGCTGCATACCCCAGGAGAGTTCATGTATATATTTATCCTTAAACCTTCCTAGCCCCACTCTATCTAACCATTTGAGAGTGATGTCTCTGACCTCTTCCTTATCCAGTTTCCTAACCTTTAGACCAAAAGAGGCGTTCTCAAAGACCGTTAACCATGGAAATACCATTATGTCTTGAAAGATAAAACCACGTTTAGCGTCCGGTCCAAGGATGGGTTGTCCCTCGAACAGAATTTTACCACTCGTTGGTTTTTCATAGCCGGCAATTAATCGCAGTAACACTGTCTTTCCGCAATTGGTTGGACCAACTATAGAGATGAAGTCGCCTTTCTCTACCTTCAAATTTAAGTTTTTAAGAACCGGGAAAAGTTTTCCTTTTCTTTCGTAGATTTTTTCTACGTCTTCAAGTTCGACTACATAGTTGGACACTGCACACCCACTGAAATTTTATGTTTTTGAGTAATGTAATCTAAAGCCATTAAAAGTCTTTCTGTTTTTAAAAGTGCTTGCGCGCGCGCGCGCGCGGGTAATCGTTGGATTCCCCTGAAAGCTCGATTATCTCTCTCCACTCCTTATAGCTTCATAAGGTTCCATTTTGCTGCTTACAATGGCTGGATAAAAAGAGGCTACAACGCCGACTGCAATAGACAAGACCAAGCAATTTCCTACCAGTATCCCCACATCAATTATACTTGGCCATAAATACGGAATGTTCAAAGATTCCTTAATTAGTGCATTGTAGCTGTATAAGATGGTCCCTCCACCAACAATTCCCAATATCCCTCCAATAATCGTGAGGAGAATAGCCTCAGACATAACGATTTTGAAAACAAACCAGCGAGTTGCGCCTATGGCTCGAAGTAGGCCTATCTCTCGACGACGCTCATTAACAACCATTAAGAATATGGTGCTAAGTAGTAACGTAGACATCAACCACATGATGCCGCCAAATAATAGCACTCCAGTCGCCAAAGGAGATACTTGGTCTTTCACCAATCCAACCATTTTAGTTACGCGAATTACGTCTACTTCCGGAATGGTGCGCTCAATTTCTATAGCTATCTGGAATGTTCCCTTTTCAGGGTCTATCTTGCAAAGGACTGCTGAAATTTTATTCCGTGTGATATTAAGCGGTATCACTGCTTTAGTCTCTGATTCTTCAATCATTTCATATGCTGATTCTAGAGTCATAAAACCCATCGAATCCAAACCCAAACCAGTCATTTCAAGTTTTGCCTTTATTGTGAAATGATGACCAAAAAATTGTAACGATGCTCCAGGTCCAAAGTAGGTATCAGCTCCAACAATAAGTTCATCCTTACCTAGTGGTTCATCGAGGTGAGTTTCTACCCACGGACTTATTGTGAAATCTTTTTCAGGGTCAATAGCTATCAGCTGATAATTTCCTGTAGCACAACATGAAGCGCCAGACAAGGATACAATGAATAGTTGAGAAGCTGTTTTATCTATTCCCGAAATAGCTGCCACCTTGCTTTCTACACTTCGATCCATGTAAAATTTGGTAGGTACACCTGTCAGGATGGCTTCTTTGATAGAGACTTCTGTTCCTTCTGGAACCACAAGTAGGTCGGCACCCAACCTGGCAAAGCCTACTTCCAGACTGCGATCTACACCATTTACCACAAGCGTCGTAAAAATCAATGCCCCAGACAAGACCGCTATACATGTTACAGTTATTGCGTTCCTAAACGCTCTATGCCTAATATTTTTTATGAATAAGCGAAACAACCCAGGGGGTGCCCGCCCCTCAGCTTTCTTTACATTATTTTTCATTTTTCAGGCTCTTGAAAAATCCTATTGCACTAACTATAATTATTGACACGCCTAAAACTATGAGGGTAGGTTGCGTGCCAGTACGACAAGGCATCGTCGGTGTTCTACACATACCGATTAGATAGATTGGAAAGAGTATTACAAGTATTCCCAAGACGGCTGAAACAATGCTTAATGCCTTTCTTGTTTCTGATTGGCTACTAACCATTTGGATGGCTCCAACAGCAATGATTGCGGCTCCAACTCCAGTTTCTGCGTAGGCGGTGTAAAGACAGCGCATTGGAATTAACATTCCTGCCGCAGTCTCAACAGAAAAACCGGAATATTCGCAAACAGGAAAGATATAATGGGGGACTATGGCTACAAAAACACCGAGAAACAAGGTAATCATTCCAAGAATTAAGCCCAGTTGTTTCATTTGCTCACCACTCAGACTCGTAAACTTTGTACTTTCCATTCTTAAGTCTATGCCATTTGAGAGATAGAACTCCGACAGAAGAGAAGTTCGTAACACAAGGCGCTACTCAGGTTTGCTTCCATTAATCTTACTTATGCGTTGCTGGACTTCCTTCAGGCGCGCGCGAGACTGCCCAAGAGGAAAAACTTCGCCGAGTGCTTCAACCTCAAGGCTCCCAATTATTTCGTCTTAACGTAATTTTAGAAAGATTTAAGGGAAACCGTTCCTTTTGTTAAGATTTCTTGGAGTGAAACTTGGGTGGTTTGGAGCAAACATCTCAGGCGTTTCAATGAAACTCTGGATATAGAGATACCCCAAAGGATGTGTGGAAGCAGGAGACAATTTTGATGGAAGGTGGAATCGAGCAAGAGTTGTCGTCTTCTTCGAAGAGGATTGGTCAGCTTTATCCTATATTGGTTGACTATTTTGGTAACGTCGTCGATGGAAAACATCGATTAAGCGCGGATGAAAAATGGAAGACTTCAAGACTGGAGCACATCAAGACGGAGAAAGATAGACTTATCGCTAGGATCGTTGGCAACAACATTCGAAGAACAGTGTCCGGCAACGAGAAGAGAGCATTGTTAGACAGACTAGGAGAAATCTACTTCAACAAGGGAATAGAAGTCGGAAAAATCGCGTATAGGATCGCAGAGGAAACCGGTATGAGCTATCAATGGGTTATGAAATATTTACCAGACAGGTTTAAGGATTGCCTGCAATCTGATAGGGCAAAGCTGGCTCTACGCCGTAGAGCCAAAATAAGCGAACTATTGAATCCTTCGGAGGATGTTTTGAGCATAAGGGCTTACGCAAACACTGAATTCGTGAACATCATTGTGAAGAAGCTTTTTTACGAGAAAGTAGAGGAAAAAGCCAGAAAATTGGAGACAACACCGGACAAACTTATATACAATGCAATATTGTCGATATTAAAAATCTAGAATTGGTTATTATTTTATTATTTCTCGTGTTCAAGAGGGAAAAATAGAGAGAACGCGCGCGTACCTCAAAAACAAACCGGTTTCCATAGGTTGCTGAGGCAATTACCATCTAGGTTTAGGTTGGGACCAAGTATGTGATTTCCAACCTTGGCCTCCTGTCTTCGAATGGGCTTTGTTTTGAGCAAAGTCTAGCCATTATTCCTTCGTCAAGCGACTTTTCCATCTTTAAGAGTTCTGTTAGTTTTTTATCTTCTAGCCATGCTGTTTGTGCATCTTTTGATACATCAAAAATGTAGTGGCACGTTGACTCGATGGCAATGGTTGTATCTGTTGGAGTTGGGTTGAATGAAGGAGCATTTTCCCAAGTGATCCCAAATTCTGACTGTGGAACATCTCTACAATGGTGCACTCCTAACTCTATTTCCACTCCTTCCGGCACCTCGATAATAAAAAGTTTCAAAACTGCGGAATCTATTTTAACATTTGACGGAATGTCGGACAAGTCAAACATGATGTATGAATTCGTGGATGAAGTTAGGCCGGTTTCCGAATCATGATAATGGTAAGCGTACAAGCATGCATCATTCCCGAAGTTTGCACTTGGCTCGAGAGAAGAAACGTAGGAATCTAGTATAGGATAAAGGGTGATGACGCTCTCTTCAGCACCTTTAAAACCAAGAAGAAGTAAAATTGTGAGAAGTGAGATTAAGATTAGAATAGATTTTAGAAGAAAATGTTTCCTCCACGGCTTCACCAAAGTAATCCCTGATTAAACTTCGGTTACAATTCCATTCGACATCCTGAGTAATCTCGACGCATGTCTAGCTATCTGCTTGCTGTGGGTGACCATTATTAGAGTAGCTCCGTCATTATGTGTTTTATGCAGAAGTTGCATTATTTCTTTCTCTGTTGCTTCATCCAAGTCGCTCGTTGGTTCGTCTGCTAGAATGATTTCAGGGTTGTTTATCAAGGCTCGACACAGAGCGACTCTTTTTTGCTGACCAACAGACAATCGCGATGCGTAGGCATCAATCCTATCTCCTAATCCAACCTCTTCAAGCAACTCTACTGCTCTATCATATACCATTGATTTTGTTTTATCAAAGATCGCGGGCAACATGACATTTTCTACTACAGTTAGAGTGGGAAACAAGCTTGAAAATTGAAAAATAAATCCAATTTTCTTAGCTCTGAGAATGGATTGCTCCTTGTCATCCATGGTCCCGATGTCGATGCCTCCGATATGCACCTTTCCTGAAGTAGGTTTTGTTAGGCCGGCGATTAGGCTTAGGAGAGTAGTCTTCCCACTTCCTGAGCGCCCAATAACGCTGACATATTCTTGACGTTCTACTTTCAAATTTACGTTGTCGACAGCTTTGATAATATTTCCTTTCAGGTCATAATATTTGGATACTTTTCGAAGTTCGATCACCGTCTTCCACTCGTGGGGCATGTTCGGCCTTTGTAATCAAACACACAATCCCTTGTGAAATAAAAAACTTTCTTTTTTGTTTCCTAAATTAATAAAGAAATATAAATACTGATAATAGTGGTAGTAACAATACTAGTGATGATGATTTTGATAAGTATTTATTAAATTAATGATAACCTATCGAACGAAACAGAAAATTTATTAATTGATCCCATTCATTTGGAAATTGGAGGTAAGGATGATAATGGGAGAAATGACCCCTTTGGAAAGATATGAGACGACAATCAGACATGAAGAACCTGATATGGTTCCAACCTACATGTTTGCTGGAATTTACACGACGCGTTTCACAGAAGAACACATTTCAGCCCGAGATTTCGCTCAAGACCCGGAGAAGATGGCGAGGGCACTATCGGCGTTCCATAAGAAGACGGGGATGGACTGTTTGTATACCTTGTCCGATATGGGATTGCTTGCGGAAGGATATGGAGTGAAGATGGTATATCCAGAAGGGGAAAATTTGCCGCCGGAACTTGGCGAATTCGTGGTAAAGAATCCAGAGGACTGGGAAAAACTTGAAGTGCTTGACCCAAGAAAGGACGGAAGAATGCATCTATATTTGGATGCAGCAAAAATTCTGCGCAAAGAATATGGAAATGAGGTCCCATTAATCGTTGAAATATCTAGTCCAATAACGTCTTCCACACACGTTTGTTCAATGGACGACGCATTAGTGCATATGATCACGGATCCTGATCCTTTGAAGAAGGGTTTACAATCGATAACCGAAACCACAATAAAGTGGATAAATGCCGCTATAGACTCAGGTGCCCATTTTGTTTCTTACTTGCTCACTAGGATGACGAGGGAAATATTAACGAAAGAGCAATATCAGGAGTTCGGAGCACCTTACGACGAAAAGGTTTTTAGGGAAACCAGAAGAGCCCGAAAGATTCTTCATGCTTGTGGAAATGAACCAATGTTTGACATGATTGACGAGTATGCCTCCAAACACTCAGATGTCGTGGGCGTAAATTGGTGGAACAGAGGTGCAAAACCGAGCTTGAAGGAAGCGAAGGCCAAATATGGCGACAAGATCACGTTGGTGGCAGGTGTAGACCACATAAATACCCTTCCCCTCGGCACTCCGAAGGATATTGAGAAAGAGATAAAGAGCGCGATGGACGATGCCAAACCAGGAGGCGGTTTCATACTCGCCACTGGGTGTGATGTGTCACCAAAAACACCTATGGAAAACATGAGAGCCTTCATGAATGCTGCCAGAAAGTACGGAAAATACTAGGAAAAGTGAAAAGGAACAGATTCTTTAAAGAGTATGCAATTTTGTAACTGACGACATGCATCATTAGCTTGTTGGCTTTGACTTCGAAGAATTCTACTGATTTCTTTGAACAGTCAATCAGCTACTTTTTGCTTTGGTATGCCTTGTTCATCCCAGCCTCTTAAGGAATAATATTCCGTCAACATTTTCTCTAATTCATCCTGCGAAATAACGATACCTGCAGAGTTGCCCTCAGAAAAAGGTTCTTCCATGAAGCGTTTAGGCAAGACATCATCCTTCTTCGAGATTCCCTCTCGCACATTAAAGCTTCTGGCCAAGTTGATCATCCTCTGAGCCGCCACACGTAACACTTCTTCACTTTTAATTCGTCCAGTGACCGCCTCATATAGTTTGACTAACTCTTCCCAACTCACTCTGCCCCTCATAAAATTGCATATGATCAAAGAATCCATCAAGGCTAGTTTTTCTTCCCATTCGACTACGAGGGCTGCTTTTCCCTCTACCGCGAATCTATCTACTTGTCCTCTCGACTCAAGTGCGTATACGGAAGCCCTATTATGACAACCACCCCTCGTCGAGGTCACATACGAAAGTCCAGCTCCTTTCAACCCGCGGGGATCATATCCAGGAGGTTCTAACCCTTTTACGTGGATAGCCAAATCTTCGAGGTCCAGCTCTTCTGCTGCTTTCTTTACACCTTCTGCCAATACTTGTCCGATGCCCTTGCGCATCGCGATTTTTTCGATCAGCGAAAGGACGATGTTGGGATCGCCAAATTTTATAGGAAAATCTGTTTTCAATCGTCCCGCTTCATAGGCATCCATTGCGAGTGCGATGACGTTTCCGGTCGTCATTGTGTCTATTCCAACCCTATCACAGAGCTCGTTGGCTTTAGCAATGGCTTTGATATCACCGATCTCGCATAATCCACCGAATGCGTTTATCGTTTCGTAGTCCGGTCCCTCCACCATCGTTCCAGCATATTTCCCTTCAGTTATAACGCTCAACTTTCCACATCTTATTGTGCATCCCCAGCATCCCCTATGCTCCGACACGATCTCCTTAGCCATGGTTTCAGCATTGATTTTGTCCGATGCGTCAAAAGAACCTTTGTGCCAGTATCTGGTTGGAAAAGTTCCCAACTCATTTTCCATATTGACCATGGTGGGTGTTCCATATCTAGTTAGGCCCAGATCCTTTGGTATCCTTCTGACGATTTCTTTTGTCAATGAAATGAGGCCATTCTTGTTAGCCACCTCAACTTTTCGCGAGCCGCGTATGGCAATGGCCTTCAGCTTCTTAGAACCCATAACAGCACCTGCACCGCATCTTCCAGCCTGACGCCAACCATTACAGATGCATGCGAACCTTACCAAATTCTCTCCTCCAGGCCCTATACAAGCCACCTGTATTCGTTCGTCGCCCATCTCCTTTCTTATGGCTTCTTCAGTGTCACGCGTATCTAGTCCACAAAGATGCTGTGCACCCACTAGCTCAACAGAATCATCCCTTATTTGGAGATAGACTGGACTTCTGCTCTTTCCTTCAACTGCTATGATATCGTATCCGGCACGTTTCATCTCAGGGGCAAAGAATCCTCCAGAATAAGATTCGCCGAAAAGTCCAGTTAGCGGCGACTTGAAATAAACGCCATAGCGATTGGCGGTGGGAGCCGCAGTTCCCGTGAATGGGCCAGTAGCTATCATCAGCTTGTTTTCAGGGCCGAGGGGATCTATGCCCGGTTTAACTTCCTCGTAAAGCATCTTAGCTCCAAATCCTTTACCACCGATGAATGTGTCCATCATCTTATTATTCAGCGGTTCTATCTTGACCTCCTTATCAGATAGACTCACTCGAAGAATCTTTCCACAATATCCTTGCATGTAATTCCCTCTTCCAATTTATCAGGGAGATTAAGCATGCTGTTTATATAAGATTAATTGTGGTTATTGAAGCGCTGCATCAACGGGATGCACATCATGATCATTTGAAAAAGCGATAATTTTTTATATTATCCCTCCTTTTAAAGTGAAATCTCTAAACATGAGGTGTAATATTTGGGAGAGACTCCAAAAGTTCTTGTAGAACCCCCCGGTCCTGAAGCGCAAAAAGCCTTGGCCATGGAAGATAAAGTGTACATACCGATTCAAATGAAAGTGCATCCTGACCTCGTTGTTGCCGGTGGGAAAGGAAGCGTGATACGAGACGTGGATGGAAATTCATACATAGACTTCACTACAGGAATATCAGCCAATCAGCTTGGACAATGTCATCCAAAGGTCGTGAAAGCGATCAAAGAACAAGCTGAGAAATTTTTGCATATAGGCTGCTTCATAGCTACGTACATGCCGCTAATAGAGTATTGTGCTACAATCAAAGATAGAGCACCAGGAAATCTCAAGAAAGGAAAAGTTTGGTTCTGCAACACTGGCGCCGAATCTGTTGAAGCTGGGATAAAGATAGCTCGACTTGTTATGAAGAAGCATATGATAATTTCTTTCGAAGGAAGCTTTCATGGTCGTACTCTCGCGACCATGGGTCTGACCGCGAGTAAATCTGGCCTAAGGGAGTATTATTCACCGTTAGTAACAGGAGCAGTTAACGTTCCCTATGCCTACTGTTACCGGTGCCGTTTTGGGCAGACCTACCCGGATTGCGATCTTTTTTGCGTCCAAAATTTGGAACGAGTGTTTGAGACATACGTATCAAAGACCGACACTGCAGCCCTCATAGCCGAGCCTATACAAGGGGAAGGAGGAATAATAGTGCCCCCAGATGGCTACCTCAACGCCCTAGGAAAGGTATGCGATGATCATGATATACTCTACATCCTTGACGAGGTTTGGACAGGTTTTGGAAGAACGGGCAAGTGGTTCGCAACCGAACATTGGGGAGCGGAGCCGGATATGATAACCTTTGCGAAAGCCGCTGGAGCAGGCGTTCCAATAGGCGGTGTGATAGCAAGCAAAGAAGTAAGTGATAAATGTGAACTTGGTCGCCACGGTACAACCTTCGGAGGGAATCCCCTATCATGCGTAGCCGGAAAAACCATGGTGGATGTCATTGAAGAGGAGGGGCTCATAAAGAGAAGTGCAAAGCTCGGTGAAAAGGCCATGAAAAGGTTCAGGGAGATGGCTGATAGGATAAAGATCATCGGCGACGTCAGGGGAAGAGGCTTGATGATAGGCATCGAGCTAGTTGAGGATAGGGAGAGCAAGAAACCGATTTCAAAAGACACATGGAAACAAATTGCAGGCAGTTTGCTCAAAAAAGGTCTAATGGTCATGCATCCGGGCGGAACCTACGGAAATGTAATGAGACTTGCACCTGCTTTAAACATACCTGAAAAGCTTTTAGATAAGGGAATAGATCTGATAGAGGAGCAATTAAAAGAGGTATAGATATGGAAGCGATACTCAAAAGGGTACACGAGTGTGTTGTCGGCGGAAAACTGAAAGAAGCACTTGAAATAGGAAAAGAAGCAAAGAACGCTGGAGTTGACCCCGCAAATGTAGTCAGAACATTATCTGACGCCATGACCGCAGTCGGCGAAAAATATAGAGCAAGGGAAATAGCCCTACCGAGTTTGATTTTGGCCACGCGATGTTTCCAAACCATAATAGCTCCATACAAAGCCGAAAGAGGCCCCTCTAAGGGAACAATCGTAATGGGAGTCGTGCAATACGACATACATACCATAGGAAAGAACTTGGTAATCGGCATGCTACAGGTGAGCGGGTTTGAAGTCCACGATCTCGGCCACGATGTTCCCCTACAAAAGTTTGTCGATAAAGCGATTGAGACTGATGCCCAAGTTGTTGGCGCATCAACATTAATGACTGCTACGATGCCTCAACTGGAAGAACTCATGAATCTCTTTACAAAAGCCGGACTACGAGATAAGATAAAGATAATGGTCGGCGGAGCCCCCGTAACAACAAAGTATGCAAAGAGAATAGGTGCAGACGGATACGCTAAAGATGCGGTTTTGGCAGTTGAGGTGGCAAACCGATTAATAAAGGGCGAGCAGGCCTACTTAGCTTAAACAGATAATGGAAGAATGAAGATGAATTCTCTGGAGAGGGTTGAGGCAGCTCTAAATATTGAACAACCGGACAGGGTTCCAGTATCTGGAATGGGTTGGACTATCGGTGCGATTGCTGGTGGCTTACGAATACCTGAATATGCAAGAGACGGAAAGAAGATGGCAAAGGGGCAACTCGCGTTTCTCGAAAAGACAGGTGTGGATATTCTTCATCCAACATCAGATGTGGGGCAGATAGCAGAGGGCTGGGGTACGACGATGAGATACACGGAGGAGGTCACCCCCCTACTGGACGAATTCGCGGTTAAGGAGCCGGAGGACTGGGAGAAGCTTGAGGTCCTTGACCCAAGGAGGGACGGAAGGATGCACGTGACCATTAATGCGGTAGATATTATTGTAAAGGAAACGAAGAATGCGGTCGCTGTTATCCCTTATGTCCCGAGTCCGCTGACCAGTGCTACCCACGTTAGGGCAATGGAAGAGGTCATGGTCGACATCATTTTGTATCCAGACCTCTTGCACAAAGGGTTAGAGGTCATAGCTGACTCCACGGTGGAGTACATAAACGCATGTAACGACGCGGGGGCCCAAGGTGTCCTTTATTCGCCTACGAGGGCATCTGCAGAGATAACGACTCTTGAGCAATACAGGGAATTCGGAGAGAAGTATGACTATAAAGTATTGAAGGCTCTTAAGAAGCAAGGTGCACTGAATATACACCATGTCTGTGGGATTGAACCATTTTTTGACGACCTAGTATCCTACCCAAATACCAAGGGAATAAACTGGTGGGATAGGGGTGCTAAACCAAATCTAAGGGAAGCAAAGCAAAAGTATGGTGATAGAATTTGTCTTGTGGGCGGCTTAGATCAGACGACTACCTTGGTGGTGGGTACGCCTGCAGATGTTGAGAATGAGGCGAAGGATGCGATAGAAGCAGCGAAGGCTGGAGGTGGTTTCATCCTCTCTCCAGGATGCGAAATATCGCCGAAGGCGTCACTAGAATGTGTAAAGGCCGCCGTGAGAGCTGCTGAAAAATATGGGCGTTGAGCGTAATCCCCTCCATGTTTAGTCGGGCGCGCGCGCGCTTAACTTTCTCAGCTTTATTGTTTATAGGCATATTATGAGTTAGATAGGATGAGATTTGGAAACATGTTGGAAGTTAGAAATTGTAAGAAAGCTTTTGGAGATTTTGTCGTTTTTGAGAACATCTCCATGAAAGTTAAGGAAGGCAAGTTCGTCTGCGTTGTCGGGCCGTCAGGTTGTGGCAAGACCACTTTTCTTAGAGTGATTGCTGGTTTGGAGAAGGCAGATGCGGGAAGTATTTACATTGATGGAAAGTTTATGAATGAACCCAGCAGAGAGAAGGGTTTCGTATTTCAAGAGTTTGCGTTATTTCCTTGGAGGAGGGTTAGAAAGAACGTTGAGTTCGGTTTGGAATATGGAGGAATCCCTTTAAATGAAAGAAGAAAAATCTCTGAAAAATATCTTAGACTTGTGGGTCTTTCTGGCTGGGAAGATAAGTACCCTTATGAATTATCTGGGGGAATGAAGCAAAGAGTTGCGATTGCCAGGGCTCTGGCAAACGATCCGAAGGTTTTGTTAATGGATGAGCCATTCGCCTTTG
>CAYFWY010000017.1:0-19628 GCA_964346895.1 uncultured Candidatus Bathyarchaeia archaeon
ATGTGTTCCACTTTTGATGCGTTGGAAGTTGATTACGATTTTTTGGACTCTGAGTACAATGACTTGCAATCAGAACATGACGCCTCAACAAGTGACCTGGGCACCACTAGAAATTTGAGTTACATCTCCATAATAACAACACTAGTCTTCATTGCCACAACGGCCTATCTAGCAATCCGAAAATCCAAAGTCGAACCAAAATAGAGATCACCTAACCTCCTCTTTCTTTTTTCTAAGACCGATGTTTCTTCAAAACTCTGTTCAGTTCTTGGTTCTGCCTTAATAGTTAAGAAAAAAGAGTAGAACAAGCTCTGAGTCGAGAGGGGCCAACCAAAAACTAGTGTAACATATCGTGTCGCGGGAGCGCGTAAAAGTTAGTCTGCCATCACATCGGATGTTTTCCGCGTGCACTATGACTTGATAATTAAAGGCAGTAGATGAAAAAATTCAAGAGGAGATTCGAAGTCATACTTGGTATTGTTGGCTACTTATATGGGTGAAGAGTTAGGGTTTAAGCGTGTCTGGGACAAGCGTGCTCGAACCAAAAGCGTTGAAGAAGTTGTTTTTGGGGCGTTTCTGGTTGGGAAGTATTCGATGGAGGTTGACCTTAGAATTTTCGCTTTTGTTGAAGGTTTGCTCCAAGCCAGTGTGGGTAGCATGGTTTTGGATGTTGGTTGCGGTCCCCTCGCGCGTGCGGAAGTCTATTTTGCTCAGAAAGGATTAGAAATCGTTGGGGTTGACGTTTCTGCTGCTGTTTTGTTGAAGGCCAGGGAAAACATTGCGGAGCATGCTGCTAAACGTGTCCATTTTGTTTTGGCTGACGCTGAGTCTTTACCTTTTAGAGAAGGTTCATTTGACAGAGTTTTGGCTATGGGCTTGTTGTCTCATCTTCCGGATAAGCTCAGCGTTGTAACTTTCCTTCGCGATGTCCGCCGTTGCCTCAAAGAAAACGGGATCTGCTACTTGAACTGGTGGCTAAATTTGTATTCTCTTTTTGGGGCTTTCACGGCGTTAGGCAACAAGATTGCGAATTTAAGGAAGAAAGAAAGAGTTCAGATTCTGACTTTTAAGGGTCTCAAAGAGATACGATGTCTTCTACAACAAGCCGGACTGAAGATTTCAAAAACAATCTACGGTTCTGTTATCATGTTTGCTTACTATCCTTCTCCAAAGATCGTCAAAAGAGGAATAGAAAAACTATTCTCAGTTGCGGATGAATTTCGGGAGCGACACCCAACGAAAGCGTTCTTGCCCTATTCATTTGATCTGCTAGCTGGAAAAGGGTGAAGTTGTGCACGCGCCTGTTTGCCGGTGCATAGTGTGGGTCGAGAACTAAAGTTTAAACGTGCTTGGAATGTTTTGGCCGAAAGGAAAAGCCCAGAGGAAATCGTTTTCGGACCTTTCTTGGCGCCGAAATACTCGAGGAAACAAGACTTTCAATACTTTGGTTCTCTTGAAAATCTACTGAACATAGACTTTGACGACGTTATCTTGGATGTTGGCTGTGGACCACTCGCGCGCGCTGAGAACTATTTTAGTCTGAAAGGTTCGGAGATTGTTGGACTTGATATTTCCTCAGTAACCTTGAAGAAGGCACAGGAGAATGTTCGGAAATATGGGTCAAAACAGAATGTTAGCTTGGTTCAGGGTGACGCAGAGTTTCTGCCCTTCAGAATGGACGTATTTAGGGTGATTTTGTGTATAGGTTTGATCTCTCACCTTCCGTCAAAACAAAGCGTGTTAAACTCGTTGAAAGAGATGCGTTCTTGCCTGGAAAAGAATGGAGTTTGTTACGTAGATTGGCTGCAAAACCTCTATTCTGTTCTGGGGCTGCAACAAGAACTGGTCTACAAGGTCCCCGATTTGGCGCAAGCTGACCGAGTAAAACTGCTGCACTTCAGGGGCTTCAAGGAGATCAAATCTCTTTTCAAGGAAGCAGGACTGAAGATTTCGAAGGTGCTTCAGGGTCCACTCCTTTATGCTTTAACGCCCTTCTACCATCTTTTTCCAGCCCACATCAAAGAGGGAATAGATAAGTTGGCGTCATTCATGGACACCTTACGTGAACGTCATCCCAACCTGACATTCTTTTGCTACTCATTTGATGTCATAACCCAAAAAGATTGAAAAGCTGCTTGACACGTCAGGCGAAGACACGATCGCCCGATTCTACTAGTTTACTTATCGTGTCAAATCTTGTAGGCAGCCCTCCTTTAACGCATAGTCTTTGTTTGTTGGCAGTTTTTCGTACAGGTCTGTTGTGGCGACTATGATTATTGTGTCTTTTTCTCTGTTTATTTGGTTTAGTAAATCCATTAGTAGGGCGGAGTTTTCGTTGTCTAGGCTTGATGTCGGTTCGTCTGCAAGTATGACTTTTGGGGTGTTGGCTAATGATCTTATGGTTGCTACGCGTTGTCTTTCTCCTCCGCTTAGGGTCTCCGGAAACCTTTGCGCTAGGGCTGCCAGTTCAAAGTAGTTGAGCAGATCCAATGCTTTTTTCTTCCTTTCGTGTTTTTTGGCTCCTGCCAACGCGAGGGGAAGTTCGATGTTTTCTAGCACGGTCAATGAGGGGATCAGGTTGAAGAACTGGAAAATAAACCCGATAGAGTGGAGTCTCAGAGCTGATTTCTTTTCGTCGTTTAGTTCGTCGACGTTTTTTTGGAAAAAACTTACGTTTCCATCGTTCGGGGTTTCAAGGAGTCCAATTATTCGAAGCAGAGTTGATTTTCCAACGCCGGATTTTCCTCTTATCGAGATGAAGTCTCTTTTTTTGGCAGTTAGGTTTAGGCCTCTCAAAACTTCGTTTGCGCCATATTTTTTCCATATGTTGTTGAGCTCAATCATCTTCTTAGCCATCCATTGCCGTCAAGGGCGGACGGTCCTTCAATCTGCTGTGTGGAAGCTTGCGTATCCATTGGAGTAAATCTGGTTTAGCTGGGAAACTTTTTCCATATAGTTTTCAGGCAGGTCCAGCCCATGGTAGCCAATTACATACCCGTTTTTCTGCATTTGGTCATAAATGTATAGGATTTGGGGTGGGGTTTCGCTGTCCTCTGTTAGGTATTCGTATCCTTTGAGGACGTCAACATCTAGATCATAGTAATCGTGGAAAAAATGGAAGGTTTTGAGGTCTGCGGCAACTGCAAGATTGCCTTTGGCTGCAATCCAGTCTCCTGCTTCAAACTCTTGTTGCGTATAAAGCCAGACGTATCCCATGTAGCGTTCTTGCAGGGAAACACTTGCATACATGCTGTATGCGTTTGATCCTGCAATAGTTAGAATTGTGGCAACTGCCACGGTCGTGCTGAGTAGTCTTTTGGTTTGCGGTTTGTTTCCTGAGGTTAGTCGATGAAGCCCGGTTGCACCGAAGATTGCTGCGATTGGGACTAGAAAGTTTAGGGTTCGGGAAGTTAGTAGCGTGATGAATGGTGAATTGCTGAGGAGGGCGTAGGCTTCGACTCCGATGACTGCAGTGAACCAGAACATTGAGGCTGTGGAGGTCTCTGTTTTGTTTTGTCTGTGATATTCGTATCCAAGGATGAACAGTGGTGGCAGGAGGAGGTATGGCAAATCGTATAGTAGATAATGTGTAGGCTGGGCTGGCACGCCGGGAAGTATGGGTCTCCTCATAAGCAGAAGCGTGAAGAAGAGAGCTACGGCGATTGCTGCTATCATTGAGAAAATGGTTCTGGTTTTGGAGTATGTGCTGGGTTTCAAGGTTACATACAATGCTAGAGAGAAGGCGACAATTTGGTATGAAGCTACTGAAAGCAGGTCGCTGATGGTTAAGGTGTACTTGAAGCCTGCTAGAGCGTATAGCCAAAAGTATAGGAGGATGGCCACCGCCAAGATTGATACAAGCAGGAAGTCGGACCTGTTGGGTGCGAGTCCCTTCCTCGTGTTGTTGATGAAGCGGGCTAGGGCTATGCTCAATAGAATGGGTATGGTGATTAGCGGAGTCAGGTGGTGGGCAAAAACTAGGGTTACAGCGGTTACCGTGAATAGGAAGGTCTGTTTCCGCTTGGTTATCGTTGGGTGGAGAAAGATGAGGATGAGTAGAAAGTATAGGGGGTTGGCGAAAGTTTCCTTTGTTACCCCGGCCGTAAAATATGCGTGGGTGAAGGCTGTTCCGAAGATGATTGAAGCCATGAAAGCTATCTTGGCATTGTATAGCCTTTTGACGAGGACGTAGAAGATTAAAATGGCTACTGAGCCGGTCAGGGGTAGGAATATAGCCATGGCCTGCAAGGGTTCAACCCCCGTAACTTGTGATACGAAAGCACCGAAGAGGCTGTTGGCGGGCCAGTAGTTGTTGTATCCGTCGAAAATCTTATCGTCTAAGCGTATGGGGGTTTGCTCTGCGAGGAGTTCAGCGTTTTTGATGGGGGCCCAAGCATCCACAGAGAAGGGTAAGCCGCTGACAAAGTATGGATACAGTCTCAAGGCTGCGGCGATGAGAAAAGGTAAGAGCAGGTAGATTTGCTTCTTCATTTAGATTTGACTCTTGAAAGAGTGCAGTATGCTTATGGCAACGATTAATGAGGTGAAGATGAGTTGGAGCGCGAGGATAAGTGGGTCAAATTGGAAGCTGATTCCATGGGATAGGACCTGTAGATATCCGTTTCTTTCGATGGTCAGTAGAGCCAGTATGCCTATGCCTGTTCCAGTCATGGAGAATGCTAGGGACCAAGGTAACACTTTGGCTAGGAGGTCTGTTTTTATGGTTCTGTTGGACGCGCCGACAGACTTTAGAACCTCGATTTCGCTTTTGTGTTGGTGTATGAGGATTCTGGAGGCGCTGACTACTGTTGCGCTTGCGAAGGAGAAGACCATGATGGAGAGGAGGAATAAGGATTCTCTGGTTACTCCGTACGCGTCCAGGTAGCTTTTCATGAAGCTCTGAGCTTTCTCAACCCCCACCTTCTCAATTTCAACGCGTCTTATTTCTATTGGTGTTATTTGGGTGATTGACTGTTCAGGAGGCTTCTGTTCGCCTGTTTCGTTTTGGCTGGGGTTGGAGGCTTCCTTGCTAACCTCTTCAAAAATCATAGCTGGACTTATGATGCTTCTATCTATTTTGAATCTTATGAGGGTAACGTAGCCGTAGTCTACCCTAAACCATTGACCAACGTAGAGCGGTGTGAGAACTTCGTCGTCCATGGCTGTGTGGGACTCGAATATTCCCTTAATTTGAACCTCAGCATATCTGTCTGTCGCAATCCCTAGAATGAGAGCTTTGTCGCCGGTTTTTAGCTTAAGCTTTTCAGCCAATCTCTTTCCAACGATCATTGAGTTCAAGTCGTTGAGTTCAAGCATGTCGCCGTCCAGCATGTTTAGTTGGTTTAGCTCTGTGAATTGTTTAGGTACGATTCCCCTCAGAAAGATGGCCTCGTCCTTTAAGTAGCAGGGGACTAGGACTTCTGGGCTGCTGGCTAGTACGCCGTCTATGGCGCTTATCCGTTCAGCCAAGTATGTGGGAACCAGTCCTGTGAAGGGTGTCCGGCTTTGCTTGTCATAAATTGCTATGATGTTTTCTTCTTCGCCTACGTAGGCATTGAAGCCTCTGTAGAAGCCTAGGAGACTAAAGGCTGTTATTGTGAAGAGTATGGAAGCCATGACGAGTATTAGAGCGAGGATGAAGATGCGTTGTCTTCGGAGGTATCTGAAGCCAGTGAGTCTCATTATGGTTGCTCCATGTAGCTCTTACTCATGCTTCTAAACGCGGGGATTAAGCATCCGAGAGTTGACGCTGTAAAGGTTAGTAGAAGTGTTTGGAGAACTTGATTAGGCTCAAGGAAGGGATTTGCTTCGAAGCTTGTCCGTATCCATCCAAGCATGGTTGCGGCTGTCTGGGTTCCAACTGTCCCGAGGGCTAACCCTAGGATGCATCCGAGGAGAGCTGTGGTTGCGGTGTAGGTCAAAACCAGCTTAAACACTAGTCCTTTCTTGGCTCCCAAAGATTTCAACATGATCAGCTCATACTTAGATTCGGTTATGAGCCTAGTCGATATCACGTAGGAGGCGGCTGCCACCACGCCGTAGACTGCTACGGACCATAGGTTTAGGAAGGACAGTGTTTGAAGGTTCATGTCTTGCACAAACCCTTGTGGTTGCTGGACCTTAACAACCTTCACGTCTTCAGGCAATAACGCGGTGATGCGAGTGAGAGCTTCTTCCCTATTGATGTTTTCTTTGAGGGCGAACTCTATGAGTGATACTTTGCTGTTGTCTCCGGTGAGGTGGTTGACGGCTTCGATCGGGACAATGAGTTCAGTGTCTGTTTGTGTTAGGGTTCTGACGGTGCCCACTACATTGAATTTTGGACGGCTGTTGCCAAGAGTCAGGATTGCTTCATCTCCCAGTTCTATGGAGATTGATCTGGCTAAGATCTCGCCTACGTTCGCTTCTGTCTCGTTCTTTGCTGTGGTACCGTTAAGGCTGGCTCTCCTAAGCTTTAGAAAGTAGGAGACATCTTCCACGCCTCTTACTAGGACCGTGTGGTTGCCTGAGCTTGTGGTTAGGGTGGCTGAGAAGATTCTTTGAGGTATTGCATACTTGATGTCTGGGATGGTGTTGAGCTGATCCGTCAAGTCCGCGTCAATTTTATCGTTGGCTATTGAATTGTACTTTTCGCTGAGGGCTAGGTAGGTTCCGCCAATGTTTGGGAGTCCTATTAATGCCTCGGTTTGTGAGTTAAAGGAACTTACTATGGAATTTATGGAGGCCAGGAGGGCGACTAAAAGCGCTACTGCTATGATGGATGAGACTGTTCCACCCTTCCGAAAAAGAAGTTTATGGCTTAAAGTCGACATTCTGGAGTTGGATTATTGAAAATTCTTGCTTCATAGGCTGGCACAGGCTTAGGCGCGTGCGCGCAATTTGATTAGTAGTGTTAGTGCCCCAGAATTATGGTCCTCTGGCTCGAAAGCGACGATTCTGACGAAATTTTCAGATAAACGTGGGGCATATCCTCCGTAACATGCACCGATATCAATAAAAAAATTACCTTTCACTGCAAGAAGCTTTTTCAAAACCATCATTTCGTTAGATTCCGTCAATTTTGAATCGCGATAAATAGACCTCATTTCTAATGAAAAAATAATCAATAAGTCCGTTTATGAGGATTAAAAGCAAAATTCTATTCCCACTCACAAAACCTCTCCTAGATTGACGTGCGAGGGCAACGCTCCTTTTCGCGATTTTCTTTAGAAAACGCATATCCTATGCGTACGCGCGCCTCATATGCTTTAACACACTCAGGTAAGTATCCATATACTCCAATGCCACTACTTCCCATGTTCTTTCTAATGCTTTTTTCCTTGCTTGTTCACCCACGACAGCGATCAGTTTCTTATTCTCCAGCAGTCCATCAATCAACGAAGCCAAGTCTTGGACGCCATCGCAAGGCCCAATGAACCCGTTTACACAGTTTTTCATGATGTTTTTAAGACCTACATGCTCACTAATTATTACAGGTTTCCCTCTTGCCATGGCTTCCAGTACGACTAAAGGACACGGGTCTAAGCGACTTGGGAGAATAAAAATATCTGCTGTATCATAGATGCACTTCATACAATTCATAGGCAAATTCTCTAGCACCCAAACATGTTTTTCGTTCAAAGTAAAGGAAGTTTCTGCGAGGCATTGCTTCAAGAAACTGTTCCTATTGCCGACAATCAGTAGCAAAGCCTTCGATTTTAAGAATCCGAGGGCTTTAATAAGCAAGTCAACACCTTTTATATGTGAGGGAATTCCAACAAAGAGAATGACCGGCTTTTTCTGATTTTTTATGGGGTTTATCTTCTTGCATTTGTGGCTGCGTTCGCAATCAACCACATCAAACCATTCCTTATCTAACCCATTGTAGACAACAGAAATTTCCCGAGTATTGATTCCATAAGTTTTGGATAGAAAATTCCTAAAATATTCCGAGACAGTTGTAATATGCACGCAATTCCTAATAAGCGCTTTCTCTAGCAATAACAAATGTGGCGGAACGAATTTACCGAGCGAAGAGATTTCAGTTTTGATACTTCCGTGAGCTGAAAATACTAAGGGTGATTTCACTATACCTAGCTTCTTTAATGTAACTATCAAAACAGCTAGCTCAGAAATGCCGTGGAAGTTTATTATGTCAGGGTTTTCTTTTTTGTAAAGTGTTATAACGCGCCTCCATAAAGCTGGATCAAGAATTGACGCTTTAATTACCTTCAAGTTCTTATAGTTAGTCATACCACTGCGAATATACGTTTGAGATAGAACTGTAATGTGGACATCTTGGATCTGTGATAAATTTTCCGCAAGCCGGCTCGTCACATTTACTAAACCAATCTTCGTATGCTCAGCGCAAAAAAAACCAACTAGCCAAACATTCAGAGCCATTTCGTTTGTTCCCTCAAAAAGCCATTTGCGAGTTTAGCGTATTTTTCTGAGAATCTTTTGATTTCTTCAAAAACTTGTGCGCAACTATTTTGAGTCGTATCTATAGAAAAACAATTTCTGTAAATTTGACATAAGAATAAAGGAGTCTTTTCGTAATAAGAAAATGTACTGGATGGTTCCATTGATGTTGATCCTCTTCTCACAATTCTGTCTTTGAGCTGGTCAGAATCTCCGCATAAAACAAATATGATAGATTTCTTAGGGATGAAGCATAGAGAAATCCTAGTTACAATTTTTAATACGCTTAAAGGGCATTCTCCGAAGTATCCATAATAAGCCCTTAACATAGATATGAAATGGAAAATGAACTGATCGGCAACTACTACGTATCCAAACAATGAAGCCAAACAAGCTTGGATAAGATATGGGAGTATACTTAGAAACTTTATGATGGGCCAAATCTCATACAAAATCTTGATCCTCTTAATATGAGCTACCTTAGCTTTCGTTCCATCTTCGTATGTAAAATATGTGAATATGTTTAGTAATAAAAGAAACTTATTAATGACTTTCGCGATGTTCTGATCTCCTCCAAGCGATAAAATGAAACATTTATAGCCGTTAGCTTTCATAAAATCCATAACACTTTCCGCTTGGGTCGTCTTCCCTGAACCAAAAGGACCTTCGAAGATAATCATTTCAGGAAGTTTCGAAATCATAGGATTTGGTTCGGTTGTTTTCTAGGATAACGTATAGATCCGCTTTCTTAGTTGACTTATCATCACAAACAATCTTGTAGAAAAGTGGCGAAAAACCACATGAGGAAAGAAGCCAAAAAACATCCTTAGAGGTCAAATAATGCGGATGTAAAAATCCGTCTTCAAATATCGCATAGACATCTTCATTGAATATCAAGCCTAGAATTCTAAACGCTCCTAACACAATTTTTAGCATAAACCTAGGCATCTTGTGCAACTGTAAGCCAATGTTTTTACTGATTCGATAATGATGAAAAAGGCTATTTATAGCTTTCATCTTGGCTGAAACCACCTGAACCATTAAACCTAAAATTCCGTCGTTGTTCTGAACTCTTGAACTCTCGCTTACAACAATTTCTGGCGCCTTGGTGTGATCTAGCATATTAATGGAGAAAGTTGCAGAAACGCAGTTGCTCCTTATCGGTAGACTCTCGGCTACGCCCTTGATTCGTTCTACGTCACTAGGGTAACCAAAGGAAAAATAGCCGAATAATGGGTCAATGGCAATCTTTAACGACCCTTGCCTCAAAACATTGAAAATACCACAATTGGGACCGCTACCTATATCAAGTGTCACTACGTAGTCTTTCTTGACTTCTGCTCTCTCCAGCAGCTTCAACAACTTGCAGAAACGAAGTAGACTTTCTCTGGGAACGGATTCTTCTCGTGAATCCTTAACATTAACCCAATATACTTTTTCTTTTTTTTGCGCCTCTACCCACATTGAGGGCTCTAGCATTTTCTATTCTCAGTAATTCTCTGATGTCTTTGAGTTACACCATGTAGATGAACTCTTTAAATAGAGATCGCAGATCATAAGCAAAGTTCATGTCGTAGTTACAAGTACAACCTGGACAATTCCTTAGAAGCATGTCTTGCAATCTGTTTTTGTAATCTTTCGAACTCAATATTTCCTCTAATCGTTTAGTCCTTAAATTTCCAAGCGATGAAAGAGCCCAGCATCCAGAATATACTTCGCCATGAGCCCCGATATATACATTCAGGTAGCCCAAATAGCACGGAGTCCGTTGGTCACGTAATAATTTTGGATGCTTATAGTAATCTTTTGCATATTCTAATGATATGTGAAGCTGTGGTACCAGCATTGGACATCGTTTCTTAATTCTATGTAATTCGCTCACAAGTGAATTCAGTTTTTTGAAGCTCTTGACTTGTAGGTTCGAAATATCGATGCCTGAGAAAAAGTATGGGGAAGTATCTAGCAAATTCAAGAAAAAACCAGCATTCAAATTTCTGCAAACATTGACCACTTTTGTTATTTCGTTTAGGTTTTTTTCCAGAAGCGTTGTCAATACATTTATTTGACAATGATACCCTTCATCTCGTAATCTAGTTATCATGGTTAGCGCAGTTATCGCCTTATCGAAAGCTCCTTTTGCACCCCTAATGATGTCATGTACTTCGCTCCACCCATCTATTGAAATGTCTATATCGGTTAGACCACTTTGGAGTAGACACTTTGCTTTTGTCTCATTAAGTAAAAGACCATTACTCACAACACATATTCTTTTAAATCCGAAGTTACTTGCTGCCTTAATTATCCTCGGTATATCAGCTCTAGTTAATGGTTCACCTCCTGCAAAGGCAATTCTAGTAATACCTAACTTCCTTAGCTGACCAAGAATATCTATCGCTTCTTCAGTCGTCAACTCATTTAGAGATTTTCGCTTCCATGCATTACATGTAACACATCTGCTGTTACAATTATCTGTTATGTTGAAAGTCGCAGCTTTAGGCCTAAATAGCAGTTTATGAAAGGAAGAAGAGTAGATGTTATGCCTTATAATCTCAAACAGTGGTAGTCTATAAGCGTCCCATGTTATAGTGATGATATTATTCTCTCCAACAATAGGGCATGTTTTTGTGGCGAAAAGAATTTATCATGATAACTTTGTGCACCTACCTCAAGCTCTTCCCTCAGATACCTATCATCAAATAGGCTATGTATTATAGCAGGCCATTTGTTAAACTCATCTTCAACTATGCAATGTTTACCACTAATGAGCCCGTCATAATAGTCAGCGATTATTTTGGTCGTAATAATCGGTTTGCCATAAAAAAATGCCTCATTAAGTCTGTTCGAGAAACCAGGAACTATTATAGGACATAAAACACAAGTGGTTTTTCGGTACAAAAGAGAAAGTAAATCATCATTCAAGATCTTCCCAATGAACTTGACATTTTCGCATGCAGTAAAATCTTCTCTAAACTTTTTCAAATCTTCTAGAGAGGTACCGACCACCACAAACAATAAATCAGGCATCCTGCGAGCTATAGCTAACACTATCTTTACAATGGCTAGGTCGACCTCAACATTTCCGCGTCTGCTGAGCGTGGCAATAGTTAAAACCTCAGGTCTGAGTGACTCGATTTTTCTAGATTGTGGTGAGAATTGGAAACGAACATAAGGTGGGCGAGAAACCGCTGTTCTTTGAACTCCTGCGCTTCTAAGTATTCCTTCTATCCTTTTGCTTGTTAACACAGTAAAATCAGATAAATAGGAAAGAACCACATTATATACTATACTAAGTGGTGCGTGCAGAATCTCTGCATATTTGTGCGCAAATCTCACAAATGATAAAAACTTCAGACCTCTAATATCCATCAAGTAAAGAATTAGTGGGATTTGTAGCTTTGTACTTATAACATGGGCTATAGGCCAATGATCTCCCTTGGAAATAATTACATCAAACAGCAGTTCCTCTAAGAATGCTAAAACCGATCCAGCTATGTTTGTTGGTTTAATTTTTCTCTCTACGATATTTTTCCGCTCAATAAAAGGTATGTTTATTCGCTTTGTTTGAAGCGGTATGCCTTCATGAAGTTCTACATTGACTTCCTCAATATTTAGCGTGTGTGTCAACGAATTCTCAGATAAGTTAATGTAGAAAACATCATGTCCTCTTCCAGAGAGTGCACCTGCCGACCCTAGTAAGTTTCTTAATTCACTCCCCATGTAGAGAATACGCATAAAATGTTTGCGCCCTAAAACTAGTAAGTTTTGCCTTTTCAGGTCTTGATATTCTACCTGTTATGCCTTCGCAAAAGCCTATGGGATAACGCGCTCTTCTATGCCAAATGCATAAGGATCAAGTATCCCACCTATTCCTCCAATGAATAAAAGGATAAGATAGATGGTTATTAGCAACTTTGCAGTTGAAAACCCTTTAGTTTTAATTAATGGCAGAAATCGCAAAACAAGTGTTCCCGAAACGAGGACCCCTAAAGAAAAACTTATCACCGTAAAATAAGACGCTAGATTACCTCCGATCTGATATCTGTAGAGATACCCGGCAAACACCATGGTAGTGCTAGAAAGAATAGCTAAAGCTGAAGATAACAATTGAATATTTGATGTCTTGTTTTTCCTTATTAATCCATACAAAGAATAGAATGTAAGAGAGGCAACGGCGCCTGCGACAAATCCTGGACCGGCTGCATTTAGTATTGGTAAAGGATGCTCAAGAGAACTAGACTCAAAAAATACTAGAGGAAGCCTAGATAGTTCTGAGACCGAGATAAATAAGTTGGAAAGGCGCATCAGCAAAGCCTGCAACGCATAGAAGCTTTGATAGAATACGAAAACTAAGAGCGGTATGCGGATTAACCACTTGTTTGAGTTAAACAGCTGAGCCACTGACTCATACTCAAACGAATTTGTACGCCTTAAAATCAACCAAATAGCCAATATTAAAAAGAACACTACAGGTCCAAGTTGAATAGCTCCCACTAGGGATAAAAGTGATACAGCGATAACTGAACCTAGAGACCTTCCCTTAAAGCATATGAGTAGCAAAAGAAAAGTGTAGGTTATCACCAGAACTCTGTGTGTTATAGACGCCCATAAGAGATAATGTGGTGGGTTCGCATACAAAGTCATCGCGGCAACAACCACACAAAGCAATCCCATGCCTTTTCTTTGGGCTAGACGAAGTAACAGTAAGTAAGTAATTATCGCCAATAGGATAAGGTGGAAGCTATAGAGTGAGAAATAACTCATGCGAAGGTCAAGTGACGTAATATGCCCTATGGTGGAAACCAATAGCGGAATTACGGGAAACACTATGTAAGCCTGATCTTCTACCAAAAGATCTGGACGTATATGTCCAAAAGTTGTTATGGTCCCTGAATCATAAAGGTAACCCACTTCATCACCAGCGGCAAAAGATGGATAGAATAATGAAGCAAAGTAAATTTGAGGCAAAAAAGTGACCAATAAGAAAAGTAAGAAAGGAAAAATCGTACAAGTTTCTGGCATTCTTATGCACGAAACTATGTTCGAGTTTTTTTCATTTAGCAATAGTAAGACCGTGGTCAAAAAGTGAATGATGCGTAAATCAATATTAACACTTGAAATGGGGGATAAATCATAGTGCATCTACGGCGAAGATATAATCTTGTTCAAAAGATCAATAAAGGACGTTATTGGCTTTTCATTGTCAAACCTTTTCAGGATGCGTTCTCTATTCTTGATGACAATTTCATTGGTTTCTTCTAATTCGAATGCCAAAAATGATAGAAGAGCATCGGTGATTTCTTGATAGTCTCCAGGCTTAACCAGTTTTACACCTGACTCTATCTTATCCACTATTTCAGGTATTCCGCCTACATCTGATGCGATAATCAGCTTGCCGTAAATCAACGATTCGACTAACATGTACGGCGATGGTTCCGGATACAAAGATGGGATCACCACAACTGACAGTTTCTTCATCAAGTCTTTGGGATCAACCTTTGGCAAAAAGTTTACTAAGATTCCGTTGCCGACTCTTGCAACCTTTTGCTCCTCCGATGTCATTGTCAGGTATGCTTCGACGTTGCTTTGTCTAAGGGATTTTAACGATTGCATGAAAATATTGAAGCCTTTAGCGAAGCTTTTCCCTCCGAAGTAACCCACGCCCTTTTTCTCAGCTTTAATAAGTGGGTGGTTTGGAATTGGATTGTATATGATATAGCTTTTCTTCTTGCAATCTGGAACCTTGGAAAGTACCAAATTCATTTGAGCGTTGCTGACGAAGATAAGTGCATCCGCAAGCATACTTAATCTATTGTAATATTTGCCCAGAAAATCGTTCATCAAAGAGGAGGCAACAACATGGAGGGGCTTCCGCTTCTTTTCAACAATTTCGTGCAGTATGAAAGACCTACGTGATGAAGACCCTACTTCTTGCTTGACGAAATCGTACATTAGTGATGTGGGGCACACTATTGAGTAGTTGTGCAGGTGAACTACGACAGGCTTCTTATGGATTTTGGCAACAGGTATCGCGCTGTACCAACCGCATGGTATGTAAACAACGTCGTTTTTTGCGATTAGCTTGTTTACGAAACTACTTGCCAAAACCCCTAAGTTAATGATGGTATCATATCTGCTCCCAAACGTCACCTTCATGGGTACTCTGAATATCGTTATTCTGTCGTCGAGCAGCTCTGCCGAAGTTTCATTTGGAAACTGCTTAGTAACAACTGTCATCTCGAACCCTTCTTCGGCAAGCAACTTTGAGTATAACCATGTCGCCAGTTCAGCTCCGCCCCCGTGAGGATAGAACAACTCTGAGAATATGAGAACCCTCATCTCGATATTCCACACGTGCTGATCAAATGTTGTAAGGTTTCTTGCACATCTTCTGTTGTGGAGAAGCTGGTATCCAGGTATGTAGTTGCCAATCTAAATTCTTTTAGAATATCGCTGTATCCTTTCTTGTAGAACTCAATTAATCGCTCTGTCAGAGGTTCATCCTTCTTTCTTTGAAGTATAACATCGGTATCGGCGTCTAGGTGGATAAGAAGAGTTTTCTTTGGCATCAACTCAACCAATAGCTTAGCGGAAGCACCAACAAGCAGCTTCTGATCTTTCAGAAAAAAGGACAGGGCTACCAACGTGTCCAATACGTACCTATCGCAGACCACTATATATCCCAGTAACAACGGAAGAAATACCCTATAGATCACTGCAGGGAGCAAACTCGTCAGTTCCAGGATTTTCCATGGCGTCTTGATCCTGCGTTTCAGTTCATTGTTAAAACCGTAATAGTTAGTAGCACGCCTTTGAGGATTCCCCAAACTCAACAACCTCAAAAATAAGTATGAAAGAGTATGGTGTTGCTTAACACTCGCTCTCCAGGCTCTGTACCCTTTCCTTTTCAAGTAAAGAGATGTCAACTCTGCGTGCGTAGTCTTGCCTGTTCCGTCAGGACCAAAGAAATATATCAGCATGAATTTCATATTAGTCGTCTATTCTCAATTGTGAGTCGGCGTTTTTGTAGAGGCGGAAAGATTCCCATTCTTAACCCAAAGTGCCATCAGCAGATAGCCTGGAAGCCGCGGGCGCCATCTGATTCTAAGTTTCTTTGGTTGATAGCCCATCCTGCGTTTGAGAAACTCTATGATCGTATTTACTAAAGGGAAAGTGCTAGCTACCCCAAATTGCAGAAGGAATCCCCGTGAAATCATCAACTTAGGTTTTATGTTGAAGGATTTTTTCAAGTCCTTCCTCGAGAGTGGATTCTCATGGCCGTATGGCCACCGGCCTGCTTTTATACTGATTATCCGCAAAATGGTATAGAATATAGCATCCCTGTTAGGCAGGATCACTATCAGCTTTCGCCCTTCTTTAATTCTACGCCAAGCTTCCTTCAAGAAGTGCCGCTGTTCATCTAAAGAAAAATGTTCCATAACACCAGCACTCCAAACTGCATCAAGACAGCCATCTCTGAACGGAAGTGCTGATATTGAGGCACAGATGAAGTCAGCAGTGGTAGCTTTCCCTTTTCTAGCAAACATTAGCTTAGATAGACGCAGAGCTTGATTTGAGATATCAATAAGGATCACCCGCCCGGCACTCTGTGAGATCCTAAGTGAAACGAGTCCTGTTCCGCTGCCACATTCAGCTATTGTCTTGTCACACGTATTGCCCATAGCAGAGGATAGTAAACACCAAACTTGTTTTTCTACGTAATTCCAGGTCCATATCTTTTCTGTTTTGAATTCACGCCAATAAACCCTCCAAACTTCCTCGGGAGCTCTGAGTTGTCTCACTTTAGCTGGACTCAAAGCTCGCAACTGCATGCTTAATAACTTTGGCAATGTTAGCAATATATACTTGCATTATTTGTTTACTCAAAGTGCGAGTGATTATCACCCGCTTCGTACCAACTCTGGAGGACCTGATTTTTTCGATGGCGTTTCCCAGTTTCTCCTCAAGGTCATCGTAACTCGAGAGTACAAACAAGCGATTTTGTCCTTCCGCATACCTCAAGTGGGAATCAATGCCTTTCAAAACTAACGGTGTGGCGACTATTATGAGACCAGCCACAAAGTAATCCAATGCTTTGGTAGACATGCCGGCTCCAACAATTATAGGTGAGAGCCCTATATCTGAAGCTGCCAGTAAGCCAATAAGCTCCTTACGGTCGACAGTCCCGGTAAATACAATCCTCCACCCCTTAAACTTATGAGCCAAGTCTTTCCAAGGTCCAGTGACTATCAAACATAGATCCTCTCTCGAGAAAAGTCTCGTCAATTGAGATAGCTTAGTTAATAATAATTGATTTGCCTCTACTTTAGAACCAGCCGTGTAGATAAGGGCAATGTCTTTGTTGGTAAGATTCAGCTTGGCCCTGTAAACTTCTCTAAGTCTCAGCCATTCCTGTTCGTCTCTATATGTTATGGAACTAGCTGTTGGTACCACATGGACCTCTCTTTCAGGCAACTTGTACATTCTTATAGCGTTGTCAGCATCATAGCTTGACGGAAACATAATAGCATCCGAACTCCTGAATTGAAGTTTCTGTAGCAGTATGAATATTCCCAGTTTCAGAAGTTCTGTTAATCTCGACAATCCTCGTGACTGCGTGAGTCTGAGGTAGAGTGTTTGTGCATAATTAGCTTGTGGATCGAAGAACAAGAAGGTGTTCTTATTCAGTGTTCCACTGAGCTTAAGTAGCTTGACGATTATCGGGGCAAGAGATAAAGGTCCGTGCGCCAAAATAACGCGATAGCCATTGAACATGTGCCGGTTCTTGACAAGAAAGACAAAAGAGCGTATTATGACTTTCAAGGAATTGTCATATGTCAGGCCGTAACTAGAAGAACCGTATTGTTTCTGTTGTTTGTGAAACAATCCATTAAAAAAGAATGAGGGTATCTCTCGGTAAGCAACTCTTCCTGATGAAAAAACCTGCCAAAGCTCCCCTTGGCAGTAGATATCGAGATCAAGACAGCAAATTTCTGAAAGGTTTTCAACTATACCCGCGACTCTTACTTCATCACCCGTTCTTCTAAGCCAAGGTCGACCATGATAACAATACGCTACAATTTTGGCCGGCTTATTCATTCTTACGCAATCCACTAGAAGCATTGGGCACTACATGGCATGACAAAATTGCGCCCGCACAACTGGTTGCCTATCTCTCACAAAGCCGAAGACAAACGCGATGATCTTCACCGAAATGAAAGATCAAGGAAAAAATTTTTTGCCTTTTAACAGCTTGAAATAGTTAATCAGAAGCCCTATCCCCTTGGAGAAGGGTTGCCTGCCAAGTTGAGTCAATGTTTTTACGTTGTGCTTCTTAATCGCACACCAAGTCCTCCACGCATAGACGTAAATAGGTAGAAGTAGGGGATACTGGTAGGGCATTGTAAAACCTTGGTTCAAATCGGCGCTTATGACATCCGTAAGGAAAATCTCATCGAATGGCACTTCCCCACTTGAGCCTATCTCTTTTCCATAGAAGATTCTATTGATCTGCAAAGCGGTGAAAAGCAGCATATTAAGGGGTAGTGCAAGACACGCTTTCTGGGCTAATTCTTCTAATCGACGAACTCTTCGACGCAATAAACAATAAGTAGCAAGATACAAAGTCGGAATATTTAAGGAGAAATCCTTAAACAAAGAATGGGCTGCCATGGTAATAACCTCGTAGTCTTCGGACAAAACAGGAACTTTGAACCCATTTCCTATATCACGATATATTATGTTGTCCCAAATGCTGCTAGATTCAAACAGTTGAAGATAGCCTACCGCTATAGCTCGGTGGATATCCAAATCCACATGCGTTCTATTAGTGACTTTGCGCAGTATTATAGCGGGCGTCCCTACCATGAGCAGTCTATATCCATTGTCATACAGTGCATGAATGAGCCTTCTAAAATCAGCTTCATTTTTCGTGATTATATCTACGTCATCTGGGATATACGTGAAAGGTCGGAACGTTTTGAAAAAAGCAAACTCAATTCCGAATTCATGACATAAATTGGTGACCATCATCATTTCTTTAAGTTGCTCAGCTCTTCTCCTCATGTATTCCTCTGCTACCGCCTCACTTTCATCAGATAACCGGATAGATAATTGAACGCATCGATCGTAGAAGAGTGGGAAAATCTTATTCCCTATCGCTACATCAACAGCTTTGTCTGCTATGCTAGAATTGATGAGGAAGCTATCTGGTGGGGAAATGTAAGGGTTTGCCACAATTGCCACGAATGCTGAGGTGTTCATGGGTTGACCGTCACCGGCAATTTCGCGCCACGACTACTTTGACGCCAATTGTTGCAGAGTCTCGTCGAGTCGTGTGGCAATTTTATTCCAATCGTATTTCAAGGCAACTTCCCTAGCGTTTGTCGGATCAGCATCCGACCCCAGTATCCGTTTGACCTGTGTGACAAATTCCTTAGGAGTTCTGTAACAGAAAACGTATTTGCCTCCGACCCTGGTTAATTCTGGTAACGGAGGAGCTAACACAGGCTTGCCACAAGCAAGATATTCAAGCAATTTATTGGGAAAAGCCATAGAAGTCAAGAAGGAATCGGTTTTAAAGGGAATTAGACCAGCTATAGACAAATTTATGAATTCAGGCAACCTCTCGTAAGGCCAATACCCAACGAACTTAATTTGTTTCTCAAGGCCATGCTCTCTTATCTTCTGCAAAATAGGTTCAATGGTATTTTTTGGATATATATTTCGCCCCACAACCAAGATGTCTACGTATATTCCTTCACCCTTAAGAAGCGCTACGCCCTTAATGACAGGCTCGAAATCCAACCATGATTCAATAGAACCAACGTATATCAACGTATTCTCTCGTAAACACAACTCGTCACGCAGTTTTGGAGAAGCTTTCTTCGGCAGAAAGAGCTGCGTGTCAACGCCGTTAGGCATCCTGTGTACCCTTGTATATGGCGAGACGCTCTTTGCATACTTTACCAGCGCATCAGAGCAAGCCGTACAAAGATCAGCTAGTCTAATATTCTGACTCATGAGGTAGAGCGCTGAGAAGTAGAGTGCCTTAGTAGCATAATTGTTGGTTCTGCCGTAATAAGAAACTGCTGAAGCCGGGAAGAAGTCTGAAAGATCAAACACAGTCTTGATATTATCGAGTTTAGAGAGGACAAAACTTACCGTGCATATGGCCAAATGTGAACCAAATACTAAATCTATAGATAATGGTGCAGAGGCCTTTCTGGAAC
>CAYFWY010000017.1:19638-22411 GCA_964346895.1 uncultured Candidatus Bathyarchaeia archaeon
AGATAACTCCCTCAAAATTTTGAAAACCTTAGCAAGTTGAAAAGGAAAATTCAATGCATAGAATCCTATTGCATCAGGAATGTGAATAGTAAACGGTTTTACGAGGTGCGTGGAAACTGGGTTATGAGTTGGTTTGCCACTTTTATGAAATATATCAAAATACAAAACATAAACATTATGCGTCTGACCTAAGGCCTCGAATATCCTATAATGACGTTGTGCAGGAACAGGATGATTAATCCAATCATTATTTGGAATTAGTAGAATATTCAAAATTCATTCCACCATAGCAGAATTGGAGGGATTTCATCCCTAGTTATCTTGCGCGCGCCACAAAAAGAATGTTCATTGGAGGACACGCGCTACGTTAAAAGTGCCGCAGAGTGCAATGGCGTTTACTAACTTTTCTCCAGTAGGAACGCGTGGGAGAGCTTAAGGAAGTTTTCTCTTATTCTATGGGGCTTTGTAGAAGCGCTTGCAACCGCGTATACTTTGTCCTTGTATTTCCCTATGTATTCTACGGCTTCATCCAGATTCAATGTACCCGATGCCAATACGTTTACCGCTATGATCCTAGTTTTCTGACCCAAATCCTCTACAGCTTCCTCAACCGCCTCCTTATTTGGTGCCATCTGGTATCCCAATGAATTAATAGGGGTCATCAAGTGTTTCGGACAATAGCCCCTCTCAGATAAGAACCTGTGTAAATGGCCGAAGTTTCTTGTCTCCAAACCAAAACTCACTCCAACCCTCTCTTCCACATAACTATCTAGAAACTTCAGCAAATCACTGAGATTGAAAGCGATAGCGAGTTCCGTTAGGACCTCATGCAACAAAACGGCTTTCACCCTATCATTGGGCAACACGTTCAGATAAGGAGCAAGCTCGTTCTCGATGAAGAGCCCAGCGAACCTTTCTGGCTTCAAAGACACTAGCGCTTCCAACAAACCTAAAGGTCGTCTTCTAAGTACATCTTTTAGTGTGGAACTTAGAAGCCCTGGCGTGCCACCGATATTAGATCTCCGCACGTAAGATTGTGCATATGGAACTAGGATGTAGTAGTTCATTCTACTAAGCAGATCATTGTCACAACCGCCGAGGTAAGTCAGTAGCTCCAAATTACTTTCGCAAGCCGTGAAAGTGAATCCACTAGCACCGCCTTCTACGGCAGCCTCAAATACTTTGGCTTTGTTCTGCAACACAGCCTCTCTAGCCTCATCTCTTGCTTTTTCTTGGGTTAGATGGCTAATGCCTAAGAATGGGTTATCCCCAAGCAACAGCTCTCTGACTATCTTTATTCACACGCCTTTCCGTACAACGCGTCTATGAGCTCCATAGTCCCAGCAACATTTCTCAAACTCGTTGAGGGTTCATTACCTGAATGGAGGCTGTACAAGAAGTTCATGTTTTCCAGGGTATATTCAGGATCAGCCAAGTTAACCAGCGGGATACCTTGATAGTAATGAGGCCGGTACATCGACAGCTTTGTTTCATCGTTAAGCATCGGATGGCTTTCTATAGATTCTACTTTAAGATAATCTTCAGTAACCCTGAACAATCCTTTGGACGCGTGAACCTCAATATAGGTCTCAGGTAGGCGATGGTCAAGACTGGACCACGTAACCTCAACACTAACATCAGCACCATCGTCAGTCCTCAGCTTGGCTTCAAAATAGTCGTCTACGCCAGTATAGATTCTCTTAAACCTAGCTGCTTCTACAAAATTTGCATTGAAAATCCAATGGAGAAGATCTATCAAATGAACGCCTAGATCCATGAGTACTCCTCTTCCCAGAGGGTTGAACCTCTTTGTAGACGTTACTATGTCACCCGATTTTACGTATCCAAATACTTTTTCTACTTCGCCAATAAAAGGTAGTGCAAACCTCTTCTGAAAGCCAACCATAATCATTTGATTGTTACCCATTTTGTCAATTAGTAAGGCAAGCTCCTTCGAGTTTGACGTAGGAGGTTTTTCGACAAACACGCTTTTAATATCATTCTCAAGCAACCTAGAAACTATGCTATAATGCGACCGAGTAGGGGTAGTTACATAAACCACATTAGGATTTTCCTTTTTCAACATATCCTCTAGATCTCTGTAAAACCTAGTGTTCCTAATGAGTTTGGAAACACCGAAAAGTAGAAGACGACTCTTATCGACGATCGCTCTAACGCTCCCAACCTTAAGTAGGTTAAGGATGCTGCTATGCAATATCCCCATCTTTCCAAAACCTATTACAGCAAACCTAAGGTCTTGGGGGGCACACTCCTTGTAACTTGCAACTTCTGGCATAAGTGTGCAAAGTAAAGTCAATGTATTGATGCCTTTTTTATTCCTGTGGTCTCACAGAAATCCATAGTTGTAGGCTACGATATGGATCATCTGCGCCTTCTCTGAACAAAAGGAACTCAAGCTTTATCTTGTCACCAGCCTCTTCTGGTGTAAAGGTAAAGTTTTGCTCCCACTTCTCCTCATGCATCAGCCCTACGTTGTCTACTGTGCCGATAGTTTCATTATCCAACTTAACAACTACGCTATAATTCACTTCCTCAAACTCTTGATTAATAACCCCCAGAATTACTGTGCCGTTCTCTCCAAGCGTCAGATTAGTCGGATACCTCTCAATCTTCCCACCAGATCCTAAAACATAAAACTGTGTGAACCGCTCCCCAACCTTTGGGGCAGCCACAAAACTGGATAGTAAAGCTCCGGAAACAACCACACCGATCACTAATCCCATGGTTAAAGACTTATCAAGTCTATTCATTT
>CAYFWY010000018.1:0-21300 GCA_964346895.1 uncultured Candidatus Bathyarchaeia archaeon
CCCACATGCATGTAAGCCTTGGGCTCCAAATATGTTGGATTAGCTTTCTCAATCAACCGGGCGTACAATTCGGGATGTTTCAAGTTTAGGTGCCGCGCCAAAGTCAGCCTGATTACCGTGGGACATTTAAAACTGGGAAGCAAGGATAGGGTTTCGTCGAGTTTTTTCCAGGCTTTTGGATCATGGGGGCGACAAACTCGTGAGAACATTTTCTGATCAAACGCTGAAACTGAGATGTAGAGTTGGGTTGGTTCTTCGCCCAATCCAGACAGGGTTTCTGGGGCTGTACCGTTGGAGACCAAGAATGTGGTGAAGCCTCGTTTATGAAAGCCGAGGATCAACCCGTCCAGATGAGAGTAGAGAGTGGGCTCCCCTGTTAAGCTAATGGCCGCGTGCTTGGGCGTTAAGGCCTCTCGGTATTTCTCTGGATTAGCGTTGGGGTTTCCTTTGTATCCGCTTAAAATCTTAATTTGCTCTTCAATGCAGCCTTCAATTATGTCTTCTGGAGGATCCCAGTTGGGTAGTTGGGTTTCTTCCCATTTCGATCCATGGTCTCCACTTTGGGCGCGCCAACAGAAGCGACACCGTAGGGTGCAGTAGAAAACCGCGGGTGCCATCTGAAGGCATTGGTGGCTCTTTATACCGTAGAACTTCTGCTTGTAGCAGGGGCGATCGTGGACGATGGTTTCGTAGAGCCATCTGCACCGTTTGACAGCTGAGTGCCTTCCCACCAAATGATATTTTTGTTTCTTTAGCATGAGAAGGATTTCGTTGGGAACTAAAGGGTGCAATCTCTCAAACATCCACGTTTTTCCTAAAGACATAAAAACAAGTCTTTTTAATAAAAAATGCTCTACACATTTAGATAAGAGAGATGTATTGTTATGGCGTACCAGAAAATTGTTAAGACGATTCCAATTGAAAAACGAGAGAAGCTCTCAGATAAGCTCCTAGACTTCGTCCTCAAATCCAAGAAAGAAAGTAAGATGCCTAGCGAGTTGGCATACACGATACTTAATCAATGGCAATTGGGTCCTCTCACAACCGAAATGGGGCTAGCAGTACTCCTTGAGGCAGCTATCCTCTTAGAATCTGAAAAGACTCTGGAATTCTTAGATCAGGAACTGCAATTATTAGAGGTCGTGAAAGCGATTAAAGAAACAAAATGATCCGGGTGGTCTTTGACATGGTAAAGTTTGGAATAGAATTTGTTCCCCAAGAGGCCTATTGGAAAACAATCTATTATGCGATTCAAGCCGAGAAGAGAGGATTCACTAACCTGTGGATAACCGACCACTACAACAACCGCAACGTCTACGTTACCCTCACAGCAACTGCAATCTACACCAAAAAAATCGTGCTTGGTCCAGGAGTAACCAACCCTTACCTCATCAACCCAGTTATGACAGCCCAATCCATCGCATCGCTGGATGAGTTAGCTCCAGGACGAGTGGTTCTAGGCATAGGCGCAGGAGACAAAACAACTCTGGCAGCTACAGGGGTGGAAGTGCGGAAACCTCTAACAGCAGTCGTAGAAACCATTGAAATCGTCAGGAAAATGATGGAGAGAAAGAGGATCACTTTCGAAGGACAAGTCTTCAAAGCGATTGGCACCAAATTCAACTTCAAACCAAAAGGGCAAATTCCAATTTATGTAGGCGCTCAGGGACCCAAAATGCTTATGACCGCTGGAAAAATTGGCGACGGAGTTCTAATAAACGCCTCTCACCCAAAAGACGTAAGCTACGCGGTGGGGCTCATAAAGAAGGGAGTCAGCGAAGCTGGAAAGAACGCAACTGACGTAGATATTTCAGCTTACACATCTTTCTCAGTGCACAAAGATCTGGAAAAAGCAACAAAAGCAGCAATTCCCGTCGTTGCTTTCATAGCTGCTGGCAGCCCAAACGTGATATTGGAAAGACATGGAATAGACCTGAAAAAGGCTGACAAGATTCGAGGAGCTTTGAAAGCAGGCGATTTTGGTCAAGCCTTCGGTTCAGTGTCCCAGGAAATGATCGAAGCCTTCTCTATTTGCGGCACCCCTAACCTATGTATCGAAAAGATCAACAACCTTCTGAAAGCTGGTATCTCCCAATTCGTTGTAGGCTCACCCATAGGTCCCAACGTTCGAAAATCCATTAACCTCATAAGCGAAACGATATTCCCCCACTTCAAAAAAGTAACATAGCAAATCCGTTCAAGGCGCTAAGCCATTCTTCAGTCGTCAGCTTAGAGGCGACTCTACTTAAAACAATAATTAATTCCCTGAAACTCCTTAACGAATTTCAAAACATCTCTTTTAACACTATTCGGATCCTCGTTGTCAACAACCACTCTTTTTATGAAAAGAGCAATTCTCTGCATTTCTTCCCTCTTCATTCCCCTTCTGGTTGCTTCACAAACTCCGAGTCTAACACCCTTGTCAACTATGATGTTCGCCCTTTCAAGCTTTTTAGCTACAACTTTGCATTCTGTGTCGCCGCCATAATCGAGGAGAACCTGGTGGGATTGCGTGTAACCAAGCTGGGGGCACGCTACTGGAAGGTCATCTTCAGCCAAAGCCTTGGCGAGAGTATGTGCGTTCTGAATCACCTGTCCAGCGTATTCCTTCCCGTAACGTTTCATTTCTGCAAGGGCTAAGGTCAAGGCAGCTATGCGGTTCCAATGGGCGTTGTCTACGAACTCTGGATGAATTCGTTTCCTGATTGCTTCTCCGTGCTCCTTGTCGGCGAGAATTATTCCGCCTTGAGGTCCAAAGAAAGTTTTATGGGTGGAACCGAAGAGGGCTTGAGAGCCTTCTCGCAGGGGGTCTTGAAACTCTCCACCAGCTATTAAGCCTAGTACATGAGACCCGTCATATGCAACATGGGCGCCGACATCATGGGCTGTTTTTGCAACAGTCCGCGTGGGATGAGGAAACAGAATTTTGCTTGCTCCAAAGATAACCACTTTGGGTTTCTTCTGTAGAATCAAGTCTGTAGCCTCCTCAATATTGATGTTCATTTTTTCTTTTGAAAAAGGGAATCGTATCATTCTAAGCTTCAATAATCTTGACAATCCATTTTTCCAGAATCCAGGGTATCCTCCGTCATCCGGTGAGACACACAAAACAGTATCTTCAGGCTTTGTGAAGCAAGCGAGAAAGGTGAGGTCGGCTATGTGACCTGATAGAGGGCGCAGATCCGCAATTTCAGATCCGAATAGGTTTTTGGCAAGCTCCTCCCCATACTGTTCAATTTCGTCGATAAAGTGGGTGCCCATGTAGAATTTCTCTCTTGAGGTGTACCGATGTCCTAGATCGGAGGAGAGGATGGAGCGAACTGCGGGGCTCATAACGTTTTCTGAAGGAATTAAGTTGATGCATTCCTGCCCACGCCATCGTTCATGTTTTTCAATTAGACTCAAGAGTTCTTCAATCATAAGTAACACCTAGACTTCTATCATTTCGGTTTGTTAAAGAAATACTTGATGGTTGAGATTTCCAAAGTCATTGCGTACATCATGTTTTTAATTTGCTTTGGTCTTGGCATACCGAAGGCTTCGCATCAAACCGCTTCCTAAAGAAGAGAAAGAAAAAAGTTTATAACACCCATCGCCCAAGGCATAGTTGACTGGCGACACTATATTCAAGAAAATTTTTGTTCAAATTAAGGTTGTGCCCGTGTTGTCTAAACCAAAATACTGTTCTCCGAAATGCGATTTGTTTCGATGTGGAAAAAAAGCTGTCCTCTACAGTGGAAAAAGAGCATGGTGCCGATGGACCGATGAAGAATGCGAAGTTGCAAACTGTAGCTACGCGACATGCATAAAAAGACGGCTACTGCCCGGAGGCGTCTGCGGAGAAACCGTGAAACGAAAAACCATCGAGAGAGAACCTGAAGAAGCCTCAATTCCAACAGTGAAGCTTAGAGGGAAGGCTTTACGAAAGATCGGTGAGAAAGAAATTTTCTAGAGCTTTAATCCTTTTTGAAATTCATTTGCTTCTTGAAGATTTGAACGCTACCTATCGTGGTGAAGAAGTTAAATTCGAATTTTGCATGCATGACCAGAAGCTTCTAAACCTTGCATTTGAACTATAGGCTCTTCCTAGTTTCTTGCAATGGTTAATATCGACATGTTTATGAGGAGGAGTTGGTCTCAAATTTGTGATTGAAGTTTCTTGGATGTGCTTTAAAATGAATGGCAAAGGCGGGGAGAGAGTGCAACCTTATGAGGAAGTTGAGAATTGGCCGCCCTACACTTATAGGGAATATCCAGAGGTTACAGTTGAGAATATTCGTGCCTTCACAGATTTTTTAAAGACTGAGAACGATGTCGGCCTCAAGATGGAGTTGCAACCTTGGATATCTTTTTGTGATTCCAAGTGTACTTTCTGCTATTTTCCTAATGAGACGTTTTCCAAAGAGATTCTGGGAAGGTATCTTGGAGCTTTGAAGAAAGAATTAAAAATGTATGCAGAAACCCCCTATATTCAAAGTAGCTTTTTTGACGAAGTGGTGTTGGGTGGTGGTAGCCCCAGCGTTTCGTCACCACACCAATTGGTCGATCTACTATCTTTCTGTCAAGAGAATTTTAATTTGACAGAAGATGTTATGGTTAAAGTTGCGGGATGCACCCACAATTTCAACATAGAGAAGCTGATGGCGATTTCCAATTTCGCTAGGAAGGTGGGAGCTAGGTGTACTCAAATAGATCTTGGAGTACAGACCTTCGATGATAAAATAAGAAAAATGTTGAATATTCTTGATAGCGCGGATCAAGCAGCAAAGACTATTAAAAAAGTGCGGAAATTGGGGCTTTACGCCTGTATCGACCTGATGTATAATCTTCCGGGAGAGACTCTTGACGTTTTGAGAAAGGACGTGGAGAAGGCAATGGAATTGGGTGTGGAAGGGGTTGATTTTTATGGGCTAGATATTCACCCAGAGACTCCTCTAGAAAAACAAGTAAAGTCTGGCAAAGTACCGCCCATAGGGGATTCAGATATGGAGAAGAAGATGTACATGGAGGCTTATGAGATGTTCGAGAAAGGCGGCTACAAACCTGCGGGGCACAGCCGTTTCTCTAAAGTGAAGGAGCATTTCACTGAATCTTGTTGTGCCGGTTGGCCATGGGCAGGACAACTTACAACTGGTTCCGGTTGCTTCATGGGTTATCTTGGAAGGTTTTCCTATGTGAACATCGCGCCTGCAAAAGCTTACATTGACGTTGTCGCAAAAGGAGCGTTTCCAATAGCAAAACTTTCAGTGGATTCGAAACAAGATCAGATGAGAAAAGTTATGACCAGATTATATATACGCCAACCTGTGGATAGACTCAAATTTAAAGAGGAATTTGGTTTGTTCCCTGAAGAAGCTTTTCCAAAGGCCATAAAGAGATTAAAGAGTAAAGGTTTGGTTGAGGTTGATGATCGAGAAATTCGGTTGACTGAGGCTGGTGATTTGTGGCGATATAACATTGTTTGGGAATTTTGTAGATCATAAAAAAGATTGACATTACATTTGCGATCTACAGATGGTAACTAGAATTAGAATTCTAGCGTATTTATCTACTTGTTGCATCTACTGGCTTTCATCAGTAGGGAGGAAAAACACCGTTAGTCACGAAGAGCTTTCGGAACGTAAGCACACGCCGGGTCAGATTGGAACAGGTCTCCCGAATAATATTCGGCTCTTGTTCTGCAGCCGCCACATATCTCACGGTATTCGCAAATTCCGCACTTGCCTTTTAAGTTGCTTTTGTCCCTAATCTTCAAATAAAATTTGTCAGTTTGTAGCTCGTCCCAAGTCTCTCTAAGGCTTTTCTCTTTCAGGTTGCCCAATTTAAGATGTTCATTGAACCCACAAGGTTTTACGTCTCCGTTCGGTGATATGCTTACGTAATGGCCATCCATGGTGCATCTACCCAAGAAATCGTTTGTGTACCAGTCCCAAAAATCTAGCAACCCCCTCTGTTTGACGACGCGAGCGTAGAAGGGGCTATAAACTTTGATATCAACTTTTCCTTTGTTCTCTTGACATAAATCGAAGACGTGGTTCCAAAGCCATTCATACTGTTCAGGCGAAGGAGCAAGTTCAATATTATATTTTCCGGAGCCAACTGGAACGTAGTTATGAATCACCACGCGCTTAGCGCTATGTTCTCTAGCTAAATCGACCAGGTGGTCCATCTCTTTAAGGTTACCTGTCGTAACTGTTGTTACCAAGCAGTCTAGGATTCCTGCTTTTGATAGTTTTTTTATGGCAGCCAATGCTGTTTTGTAATAGCCCTTTCCCCTAAGCTTGTCTTGTGCTTTTTCAGAGCCATCCATGCTGATGGAGGTCATGACTTCTTCTTTTGCCAGCTTTTCATATGTCTTTCCATTGACGAAAGAACCATTTGTGATCAAGCTTACCTTCATACCGAGCTCTCTTGCGTGTTTGATTGGCTCGAAAATATCTTTTCGCATGAGTGGTTCGCCGCCACTCAATCCAAACCAGGTGGCGCCGAAGTTGTATATCTCATCTACCACCTGTAATGCGCCCTTTGTATCTAGTTCGTCCGGGGCTGGATGCGTGGGAAGGTCTCCCCCTCTAAAACTGCAGTAGAGACAGTTGAGGTCGCAGGCGCTAGTGCATCTCCAAACCATTATAAACATGGGTGCTTTAGTTTTCAACCGCATCGTCCCCTTGTTGGGCTTATTTCTAGTGATTTGTCACTCACATATTAAACTATTTTGATAGTGCGTATGGGTATATCCTTTTTGGAATATGTTTTGAGACTTTAGAGTGCTTGGTCACGTTTGGCATCCCGTTTTCAGTTCTAAATCTGCATTTTTGATAACAACGTATCCTTTGGAATCCTCCCAAAGAATTTCCGAATCAAGGATTTCTATCTTTTTTTTGTATAGCGGGCAATCAAGAACAAACGTGTGATACTCGCCAAGTTCGCCCAAAGGGCTGATATTCTGCTCCTTCTCCAGTACTTTTATTTCCCGAAGGATGTTGTCGTCTATTTCTTTTCCAAGCCAACCCTCGCGGGATCCAATAGAGATGTCCACCTCAATTATTAATACTTGAAATCCCAACTCCTTCATTTCAGTAAGTGCTGTAAGCGGGGGCTTTCCCCAAAGTGGGGCATAATGTTTGACGTGGATTGGATCGCATATCTTGTGGAACCAATCCATGTGCTCTGGTGTTATTGTTACTCCAGAGATGAAAATGTCTGCTCCCAATTTTCTGAGTGCGCTTCTTATCTGGTACTTCTCTTTAGCGGCCGTTACCATGGGTATTTCAAGAGATTCTGATACTAGATTTAGTAACCATCTGTTTACTCGATGAGCTTTACTGCCATTGGTTATGAACATTAAGTAATCCACATCTAACCCTTCTTGTAGTGCGATGTAAAGTGCATACATCGAATCTTTTCCCCCAGATAAAGAAGCAACTATCTTGGACATTTTTTGACGCCTGCGTTTCTGTGCGTTTCCTTGGTGTGCCCTACGAGAGTATAATTAGGAATATAAAAGTAGCGTGAATACAATCTCAATTCAGTTGCATAACTAAGGTTGTGTATTTAGGCTTCTACACCTATGGGTAGTTAGTGAATCTGTGCGCGTTCCATGCTTGCGACATATCCAAACGACTGATGTAGGCATTGCATATATGCATGCGCCATCCAAAATGTTCACCATTCTAGGTTTATTTTCTAAACAAAAGTGATAAATAGGGTTTATCAGAGATATATTTTTGTAAGAAACGAAAGACTTTGGCGATTAATGAGATATTTCGTTCATGAAGTCGTGGAATGGCAAGGAGACACAAAAGCGTCTTTAGGCTTGGTTGTGACATCATGCATGCACGCATGAAAGGGGATGGTGAAAAACCCCTAGGTCTCCTCGCCATCCACTCATAGATCGAGCATAACAGTGTTATATAAAACTTATCGTGAAAAAATGTGCCTTATAGGTAGTTCATTCCGAAGAACGCGCGCGCTGGAAGATCAAACCGATAAAAAACAGGGGATTGCGGGAGATATCTCCATTTTACCGTTTGTTCAAATCCATCTATGTTTTGTGTCCATGGAGAAATTCAAGATCCGAACAGAACACTTGGACTCTTCATTAGATCATTTGCCCAAAGCCTTGAAATCTAAGTCTTGTAAAGTGAACTACCCGAAATGAGGAATGGTGTTCATTGAAAATGGACGATTGTTTTCGGTTTTTGATTCTAGCCTACTGTTTTGAAGAGGGGGTGCATGCCTTCTACCAGAAACTTCGTGCCCAGTTCTGCTGTCGCCGTCAACACGTAGGTGTCGGCTACTGCAACGGCTGGAAATACGTACTCGGTAAGTTCTATGGGTCCAAACATTATCCAATCGGCTCCGAGAATCGGCAACATTGCATTCTGTGCTGCATCGCAAGCTCTGCGGACCTCCTTTGGAAAGTTGCCTTTAACCCAACCGAGCGTATCTGTTACATTTCCCATGCCCGTTCCAACTGCTCCTCTATCCCCAAATGCTTCTTTGACTAGATAGATCGCCCTTGTTCCAGCACCTACCCCTATTCCCCAACAGGGGATAGCTGTGTCCAAAAGCGCCGCTTCTATGCCTGCCTTATCCACCAAAGGTAGTACCTCTTTTAAGATTTCCAATCTACCATTGGCGCTTTCGTCCTCAGGATTCTCGCATAAAACAACTGAGGCTTTAACTCCAGAGTTCTTCAGATTCTCCAATTCTACATCTTTTACTTCGCGGTAGATCGAATTGTTGATAGTTTTATCCGCCAATCCAACTTCGGCTACCCATTTGACGGTCGCTTGTCTGATTCTAGGACTTATGGCATCTATTTGGAATGGGGCTTCAGTTACATCGGTTACAAAATTTATGAATTTTTGGAATGCTTCTTCAGTTGTTCCCACAATATCCAATATAAACGGATTGGTTGTTTGATCGGAAGCCTCCTCAATTTTATTAATAAGAGCCTCAGCTTTTTCCTTGTCGAAAATTCCTTTTCTCGCGTCTGACACTATTTTGTGGCCTTTATAAAAGATTGTAGCTGTAAGAACGGTTGGAAGTTCTCCAGGTTGGCCTCCAAGCTTAACGCCGCCAACTTCGACAATTCGCTGTTCTTTTTCGAATCTAAACATTTTATCTCACTTGTGTACGGAAACTTATCGCGTTCAAACTTTCTTTTCTGCCATGGCTTTCTTCGCTAATGCTACGGCTTCTTCTCTTGTCGTGCCGAACCAGGCACCTATCTTGTCCGCGTCTATCTTATCTACAGCCGCACCACCTATCATAACTGTAACTTTATCCTTTAACCCCTCAGCCTCAATTGCCGAGACAACATTTTGTAGGTTCTTTTTAGCTGGATCCATGTTGACTGAAACGGCTATGATATCAGCATTGACTTCTTTAGCTTTTGCGGCAAAGGTTTCAGCGGGGACTTGTTTTCCAAGATCTATGGTTTTGAAGAGGGCTTTCTTAAGAGATTTTCTCACCATTTCTTTAGGATTTTCATGCCTATCAGGTTCGAGGTTGCCTATTACAATTGTCCCTAATGGCGTCTCAGGTTCAGGCGGTTCCTTTTCCATCATGGCTTTCAACCAAGACATACGAAACACCTCATTTTACATTGGATGACTGGTTTATTATGTAGGCATTCGGGTATAAACTTTATGTAATGGAGTGACAATGCGGATGCCCTCTCAGGTATAAATTATTGAATAAAGGTTTTACGCATAAATGGTTCTGCGTCTTTGTTTTACCCGCTTCACAAACGAGAAAACATGACCTACGTCATATTAAATCAAGTTTATTGAAATGAAAAAATGGTGGAGATAAATGCAATAAACATTAAAGGAGGCTTGATGCGGGCGCATTGAAGTTGAGCATCAAGGTGTAGATAGGTATCATAAATGATTTTGCGCGCGCATTGCCCAAAGACTCCCTTCCTTTATCATCAATTATGACTTCGCTCATCCAAACCTTGGCCATCTTGCATGCAGGCAAATACCGATTAAAAGCTTTAGATCAGAAATTATTATTGTTCGATTATCGAACGTGCGGAATTGCTTATTTCCGACTAGCAAACGCATTAATCTGGAGCGTGTAAATTCATTGAGCTTGTTTTGCTGTGGGGCATACAAATAGATTTAAATAAAATCGTATTCATGCATTTCGGAAAGGTGATTTCGTGGCGAACAAAGATCTATTAAAGTTGGGTACCAGTATTCCGGTCGAGGAGTTCCATGTTTCACCGCTGAACGTACGTTTTGGAAAGCCTTTTGGCGAATCTGAGGAAGACCAACAGTTAATCGCAAACCTAAGGAAAGGAAAAATTATAGGTCCTTTCAAAGCTAGACCGGAGGAAGAAAGTTATGGAGTTGTTGTTGGCAGAAGAAGATTCCTAGCTAAAAAAGAGGCGGGAGCAAAGCAGTTTGTTATCGGCGTTGACTGCTTGATTGAAGAGATGGCTGACGAAGAGGCGCGAGAGATGTCGTTGATTGAAAACTTAGAGGCGCTGCACAAAACAATGAATCCCATCACGAGGGCAAAGGCACTCAACCAGATAATCAGTCTTTCTCCTCGAGGGTTAAGGGGAACAGCGATACATCTTGGCATACCGCCATCTAGTTTAAGTGAGTGGCTGAAGATTCTGGAGCTTAGTCCCAAAATGCAAGAAGTTTTAGACAAAGGTTTGTTAAGCTACACTGACGGATTAATAGTTGCCAGAATGAAGCTGGGCAAAGCCTTACAAGATGAGTTAACGGGTATATTAGAAACCCGAGGATTAAATGCTTTCAAAAAAGAGTTGATGAGACTTAACACGGGAAGAATGAAGCGTGGAATTCCAATTGGAACCTACACAGTTGCGAGAGTGATCTGGGACAAACGTAACAAGAAAGAAATGGAATATTACGAAACTTTGACCAAGGCAGCAGAAAAGAGAGGAATGAAGATTCCTAAATACATCAAGAATTTTATCGCAGAACATATTGAAGAAATCGAAAAAGAAATCACCTAATTTGAAGCGTGCATAATAGCCTTACAGAAAGCTTACATGTAATATCAGAATTTTCAAGTCTGTGCAAATATAAAAAGATTTTATAATTGGATGAATGTCGGCGATACGTTGGATGTTATGCTTAGTGGGCGCGCGCATTTCTAACATCGATTAATAGTATGGCTATACCACTACCTGGAAATCCTCCTACAGAAGCTACTTTCTCATCTTCCCGTTTTTTTCTTTGCTTTTTCCCAAAAGAAAAGGAGAAAAGGGGAGATGTTTCGATGCGCAGTTCGCCAAGCAGTGATTCAACGAAGCCTATTGGCGTTGAACTAGCGCTTCTTCCTTTATAGGCTTATGACTGTTTTTTGCTCACTTGATGCGACCGAGCCTTCGAAGTAGATCTACGGTGTCTGGGTACCTATTGAAGTCCTTGTGGGGCAAGTACATTGCGTCCGTGTACCATTTTTGAAAGTTTGGATCCGCGGCCAGCTCGTGGTATTTCACCGTGGTGCTTATTTTTTCGGCGTGCTCCCTTTCTTCCTGTGAGATTAGGCACATTCTAGATCCAGTGCCAGCTATGTTTCCGACGAACACAACCCTCTCCAGTGGTAGTTCTGGGTACATCCCAATGGTTCTGGCGCTTTCGGGGTCAACGTAGTTGCCGAAGGCTCCAGCCATGTATAACTTGCTTATGTCACTCTCTGTGATACCCAATCTATGCATTAGCGCTTCTGCGCCGGTTCGCATTGCGGCTTTTGCCTTTTGCAGTTCTCTTACATCGCCCTGAGTTATTACTAGATCGGTGTCGGTAGCTGTTTCGGGTTGCCATGCCATAACAAACTCCCATCCTTCAGATCCCTTTCTCATGCGTTTAGTCTCCTTAACCAGCTCGGTGTTGAATCTTCCTGTCAGATCAATTATTCCGGTCTTGAGAAACTCAGCCGGGATGTCTACGAGAGCCGACCCGCAGAAACCCACAGGAGGTTTATCTTCTATGGTTCGGTAGACCACGTCGAACGTCTCGGGGGCAATGCTTACCTTTTCGATTGATCCAGTCGCGGCTCTCATTCCATGCTTAATTGACATGCCCTCAAAGGCTGGTCCAGACGCACACGAATCAGCTATGATCAAATCTCTGTTTCCGCAATCGATCTCGGTGTTTGTGCCTATGTCAATTGCCATGCATATCTCATCTGATTCTAACATTCTCGAGGCTAAAACTACTGCTACGTTGTCTGCTCCTACGAAACCTCCGATAACTGGGGCGAAATAGGTGTTGGCATTGGGATGAGACTTCAACCCCAACCTGGGAGCTCGGACATCAGCTCCTCTCCGCAACACTGGTGGATACGGCGAAAATGCGACGTACCGCCCATAGATGCCTAGAAAGCAGAGCTGCATTGCGGTGTTACCAACAAAGCAAAGCTCGTAAATCTCATCTGCCTTCACACCGGCCTTTTCGCAGCATTCGTCAATCATCTCATTGATTCCTCCTATCACTACCGTCTGGAGTTCTTTGATGCCAGGCCAGCCCTCCATCATCTGATGGGTTATTCTTGACATAACTTCCTCTCCCAATGGAATCTGAGGATTCATCCTGGCAGCGACAGACACAACCTTTCCGCCTTTAAGATCCATTAGGAAACCCGCCAGCTTTGTAGTCCCAATATCAGCTGCGAATCCAAAGCATCTGTCAGAAGTGTCTCCAGGCTCAATGGCTATGATCTCGTTCTTCCACTTAACCGCTGTGACTTCCCAATCCGCCTTTCTAAGGGTAGTGGCAAGGTCTAGTGTCTGTTCAAAGTCGATGCGAAGATCGGTGGGAAGATCATACTCCTTGTGCAATATATCTAGAAGCCTGTCTTCATCCGATCTGTGGTCGTGGAGGGTTGGTTTTGGCATCTTTATAAAATATTTTCTCACGAAGGGATTGAGACGCTTTATTGGGACTTCGAGTCCCTTTGTCTGCAACCTTTGCTTTCCAACCCTGCTCCGCTCTGGGACATAAACTATGACCGAGCCAGCTGTTAAACATTGGCATGCGAGTCTATACTTTCCTTTTATTTCCTCTTCTGTAACTTTTTTTAGCTCCTGCTCTGTGAGGGGATTTAGCTTCTTCATACCTTTGTCGATTCTAACCTTGCATTTTCCGCAAGTACCTAGTCCATTGCAGAGGGAGGATAGATCGATGCCTAGGGCTCTGGCTGCGTCCATTATGGTGACTTTTTCCTTTTTCGGGTACCACTGTCTCTTCCCGTAGGGGAAAAACACAAATTTTTTCTCGTTAGGTCTCTCGAATTCTTCTCTCATCACCAAATATAGTCACCTTTACGTAAATGCTGAACTTGGAGGCGCGCGTATAGAACCTAGAGAGTGTAAACTATGGCTGTCTTCCTATTTTCCTTTCTTCTTTTTCGCAAGCTCTAAAGCAGCTTTGATTTCTTGGAATAGCATTTTAACCTTGTCAACAGCCTGTACAGCGTCCTCGCCATAGGCGTCGGAGCCTATTTTCGCTTTCCATTCATCAGTCACTGTGCCACCGCCAATAATCGTTTTGACTTCTCCCTTCAATCCCTTTTTAGCCAGCTCATCCTCAACATCCTTCATGGACATGAGGGTTGGTGTCATCATGGTTGACATTGCGATCACCTTTGCTTTTTCACCTGAAGCTGTTTCGACGAAGGTTGGTGTTGGTACGTCTCTACCTACGTCAATCACATCATATCCACCCGCTGTGAGCATCGTTTTCACGATATTCTTTCCGATGTCATGGATGTCCCCTTCCACTACTCCGATAACGACCTTTTCCCTGTCTCCACCAGCCTCCCCTGCCTTCAGAAGCGGGAGAAGGAGGTTTAATCCAGCATACATAGCTTCGGAAGACGTAAGCACCTCAGGAAGGAAGTACTCTTTTGACTCATATTTTTCGCCGACTACCTCCATCCCTTTAGCTAATCCATCTGTAATCGCCCTCCAAGGCTCGATTCCCGCGTCGATTGAATCCTGAGCTGCTTTGGCAGCTCCTTCGGTGTCACCTACAATTACTGTCTGACGAAGCCTCCCAAATATTTCTTCTACGCTCAATTTCACCATCCCATATCCTTCAGAATCAATAGTGTGACGCTGAATATTATTAAATTTTGCTGTTTGCTGTAAAAAATAGTCTAGGAGAAAAATTTTAAATTCGAGTGCCATCCATATAAAAAATCGGTGTTACAAAATGGGTATACCCGTCAAATTAAAAACGTTTAAGATCGAAAGCAAGGTAGGGGACAGCCTAACCGTAAGAATCGAGAGGATAGGAAAAGGATCGAAACTTGACACTCTTTACAGGATAACCCGGGGAGAGGATAGACGACTTGCCCCTCCAGACAGCGTAGTCCTTTTCAAGGAAGAGTTGGAGCAAGTCAGTGCTTTCCTAAGGGATGAGTTCCTGACAAAGGAATTCCCAGAATAAGCGCTAAACGACAGATCTACAAAACTAACGAAAATCTTAAAAACAATCTGCGAACATACATTTGTCACGCATGCATGCATAGAGGAAATAAGAATGAGTGAATTAGTGAGACATAACTTTCCTGAAATAGACGAGAAATGGCATTCTCACGTGAAAATGCGCTTTGCCGGACCCTTCGTTGGAAAGCAGATAGAGAGAGTAGACGTTGATCCCATCCTCTTGGGATGCTGTGCGCAATGGACCGGGTACACGGTTAGAGACTTCAATGAGAGAGGAGACCTAGCTGTTCATATGGCAGCTTACTGCCACCAGATGTTCGATCTTCTCCCAGTAACACACTGGTTCTACTCTAATGTGTGGCTTGAAGAGCTGGGTGCTACACTCCAGTGTACTGATAGACTTCCATGGATAGTAGTGGGTGATCGACCTGTTCCAGATCCAGAAGCCGTTGAGAAGTTGAGGATTCCGGACGTTGAAGAGATGGATAAAGGTCCATGCTGCCAGAGGCACTACAGGGCTTATGACTATGAAAAGAAGTATATCCCAAAGATGATGCTACCGTTGTCACACGCTTTCTGCTTCACCTCCATGGCCGCCGAGCTCGTCGGACCTGAGAAATACATCATGTGGATGTTTAGGCAGCCAGACGTCTGTCACAAACTGGTGCACAAGATCGCGATGACTTCTGCAAACGGGGCGATAGCGATAGCAAACAGATATGGATTTGCCATGTTGGTTATAGGTTCAGTCCTCGCCAACTCGGACGTAATTCCACCCAAGGCAATCAAAGAGTTTCACCTAGACCACGTAAATGAATATTTAAGGGAGGCGCTGAGAGGTGGAGCTGGACCCCAGCTCTGGTATCACAACTGTGGAAATCACGAGCTGGATTATCCGCTATTTCACGACGTATATTCCACACCATTCACTGTGCTACACAACGGTTACTTTGGTAAAGAAGTGTTCCCCTCCGAACTCTACATAAAAGAAGGGCTCGATAGGAAGTTCACCGTAATGGCATCTGTTGACACCAAGGATATGTGGCACGCAAAACACGATATAATACGGGAGACGGCAAAAAGGCAAATCGAGGGGGGAATCGACGCAAAAAGAGGTTTTATCCTAGGCACCTCATGTGAAACCCCGGTTGGTACGCCCGCTACCGCCGTATATACCCTAGTGAAAGCTGCTAAGGACTTTGGGACATTCAAGTGAGAGATGGAGGTTATCGAGATGGAAATTTGTATAACAGATGAAGTAAAGAAACTCCTGGAAGAGAGAGGAATAAAGAGAGACGATGTAAAAGAGGTAATTGAACACAGTGAATCTACCAAACGAAGATTCTACATGCCTGAAGAAAAGCGCTTCCTGGGCAAGAAAAGAATCGGAAACGTAACCGTAAATGTCGAGTATTCTGCTGATGGAACAGTCCACACAGCATATACACATAGAGCAAAGTTACTAGAGAACACATCGAAACCAATGGTTACAGAGCTTGGAGGAAAAGTGGATGTTTATGGTGAGGGCACGGAACAGAAGAGAGATGAGACAGTTGGCACGCGAAAGCTTGGAGTACCATGGTCTTGCTCCAAATGCAACGAAAAAGCCGTACCTGCAAACACCGAGGTAACATTCATGAACGTCCAAAGGTCAATCTACTCGATGGCTTGCCCCAAGTGTGGCCTTGTGATCCTCGAAGAACCTACAGCGGTAGGAACGCTTGCAGCAGCGGAGGGGCTGTTAGAGGCCAAAGGCGCTTAAGAAAAGGCCTTTCTAACATGGAATAATACGCATACAAGTTGCGCCAATATCCCCTTTTTTATTTTGAAGGCTTTTCTCCAACACTCTTGTAGTATTCATTCAGGGTAGCCGCCATATAATTGCCCATAATTTTTGACCGAATCTTTGTTGAGGCAATCCTAAGCTGATCAAGTGAAAACTCACTATCACATCTGGGGCACCTTGCAAGTTTGCACCCCAAAACAGCCTCACGGCAACCCATGCAGGCAATTGCTCTGGAATACATAAGACTGAACTCAAAGTTACATTTAGGGCAACGGACCCTCTTGGTGCTCCTGAAGAAATTTGGTCCCGCACTACTTTGGTGGCTATGGGTGAAATGATGTCGTTGCATTCTCGTTGCCATTCTTTCCCACAACCTTGTTTTTCTTGGTGCTTCCTTTAAATTTTTTTCCATTTCATCTTTACATTAAAAGTTAAAGGGTCGATGTGGCGAATTTCGATAAGATTTTATGCCTGTAAAGCGTTTCGCCGTCAAGGCTTGATAGATTGAACAGACAGAAGGGTATTAGTCTCTTGTCTGGAGTCACCTCGTAAATGCAACAATCCAATACCCTTTCTAACTCTATTGTCCACACGTCTTGAAAAGCCATGACAGAGACGGTTAAATAGTGTGTTCCTGCACGTTGAAGAAGCTCCATCCAACTCCCGGGAACACACTTACAACCGCGACCCACAGATTCTTTTACTTCAGGATGTTTCCATAAATCCCTGAGGGCTCTTCGCGTTTTTCTAGCTACATCCTTGTCTATCACGTCGGCTGAGATACCTCTTGAGCGCATAGTAAGAGGAAAAAGCATACCATTTCCCATCAGAATAGAGTAGTTTCTGGCATCGCAGTGTACATTAGGACAAGAAGTTGGTGTAAAGTTTTCTACTTTCAGCTCCCCCCTTGTTTGGCCCTCAATCGCGTTAAGAATGTCAGGAATGGTCACCCTATCTTCTTCTTTTGGCATGCATGAAAATCTTCCGAAGTAACTGACTGGTTGGAAGTGAACCCCCACTACAGTTGGTATCCATTTTTTGGCAAATTGTATAATACCGCCAATCTGATCATAATTGACCTTTGGCACTATCACAGGCACAAGAATTACGCCAACTTCGAGCTCAGCAGCATTTTTCAGAGCCTTCAATTTAAGATCGAGGAGATCCACTCCGTTAGTCTGACGGTAGACCTCATCCGTTAAACCATCAAAGGAGAAATATAATGCGTCAACACCGCTCTCTTTCAACTCTCGAAAATACTCTATGTCCCTAGCCAGCCTAATCCCATTTGTATTTAACTCAATGTAGTCTATCCCCATTTCTTTTCCTAAAGCGATAATGTCTGGTAAGTCATCTCGAACTGTGGGCTCTCCTCCGCTGACCTGGATGGTTATGGGCTTTTCTACGTATCTTACTATTGTCTCATACATCTCCTTAATTGTATCCAAGTCGGGTTCATAGCGATACTTTTCATTAGATCCTGCAAAGCAAACCGGACATTTCAAATTACACCTATTTGTGATCTCCAGGACCGCTATACACACGTGCTGTCTATGCTTTGGGCATGGCCCACAATCATATGGGCATCCCTCACTGGAATCGACGAGAAAGTTTTTTGGAGGAGTTCTCTCAACATCGAACCTTGAGCAATCCTTGTATAGGTCTACACCTCTCCAGATGAGGATTTTATAATCCCCGTGTTCTGGACAGCTCTTCTCTAAGTAAACCTGGTCTTCCTCAGCGACTTTTTTCGCAGGAACTAGCCGAAGACAGACGGGACATAAACTTTTCGTTTCACCTATCACCCGCATTCTAACCAAAAATCCAGTATGAATGTATGAATTATAATAATTTTGCTTAGCGCATTGTTAGACATGAAGAAAAGTGGGTAAGTATGAGATGTGCCATATATAAACCCGAAGGTTGAAGTCCGGGTATATGGTCTCCTCGTAACTGTTTGCTCTTACGTAATGTCTTATAAACGCTTCATTGCCATAAATTATCTACAATAAAAATATGGAACGGATTTGAATGGCTCATCCTTCAAAAACAGAGACTCACGCCTCTTTAGTCACTAAGCTAGACTCTGATAGCCCGCCGATAGGGATATCCTTTTTGAAGTCTGATCTTCCTGAGGATATTGAAAGACCAGCTAGGCCATGCGCTTTTTGTGAGGTGGTATCGTCAAGTCGGAGAGAAGGCCGTGTCATAGGTATAACAAAGGATGACCTAGACTGTCCTTTTGCGTTGGAAGCGCTTGGTCTTAGAAGGCTTTCTTGGGAAAGAGTTACTGAAATCGCCACATCGAAACAATTTGGACCCCACACAATAGAGCTTATCAAGACTTTTCCGATGATAGCACAGAGTGTGTGTAAATCAATTGTTATTGGACCACTTAGGGATCTACCGGTGAATCCTGATATTGTCCTAATTCATGGAAATGCCGATAAAATACTGAAGTTAGTTAATGCTTGGACTTGGGTGAAAGGAAAGCCCTTGAATGTGAATATGCAAGGTATTGGAGGGATCTGCTCAGAAAGTGTAGCTGCTGCTTACAACAAGGACGGGCCAACAATATGTGCGCTCCCATGTAAGGGTTCAAGACAGCTCGGAAAACTTGAAGATGGGATAATGATTTTTGCATCTCCTTACAGTCTTCTTGAAGTGTTAATTGAAGGTTTGAGAGAAATAGAACTTTCACCTGAAGATGCTGAGAATTTTATAATGAAACTTCTAACTAGGAATGGAAGAATGACTACCCGCGCTATTACCCGAGAACTACTGATGTTTATTCCACGCTGTCCGGATTATCCAGCGCAGCTTTTGGCTAGGATGAGAAACAGAGGGAAAATTAAATCTCAGTTCTCTTCTAAGGTTAAGGGATTAGTCTGGTTGATAGCATAGGGACCGTGTTGAAGGGAATCGTTGAAACCAGGGAAACGCAAATGAATACACTGGCCAAATTGAGGTAGAATGCATTGGCAATTGGAATGATAGCTAACCGGAGAGGACGAAACATTGAATCCGCTTGAGGAGTGGATACATTCTCTTATAAGAAGGGAAGCCGCTGAGAACTCTGGCTTTCAGATGCACCTTAGAAAGAAATGCTTGGAGATGATAACGAAGGACGACTTGACGAAATACAAACTTTACAAGCTGCGCAAAGTTCTCCACTACGTATTTGAGAGAAGCCCATTCTACCGTAAGATATTCCGTAAGACGGGCGTCAAACCACAAGAAATCAAGAGCCTTCAAGACTTAACCAAAATCCCCTTCACAGAGCTGAAAAGCATTTCAGAAAACCCTTACCACTTTCTCTGCATATCCCAAAGCAAGATTCTTAGAGGATTTACAGTTCAGGGATTCTTTGAACCAAGCAGAAGAGTCTTCTTCACAGAAAACGAGTTAAAGGAAATCGTTGAGGCGGTCGCTGTAGGATTAAAAATGGTAGGTCTAAGGAATGGAAGTGTTGTACAAATTGTATATCCGTGGGAACCCGAATGGGGTCTACCCTACATTGTTGAACGAGGGGTTCGACTTGGAGGGGGGAAACCCGTTTTTGTAGGATCTCTAAAATTCGAGAACCAAATCAAAGAAATCGAGAGGAATAATCCCTCGATAATAATTGGTCCTAACCCTTATCTGCGTGAATTCACAGGATGGGCTAAGGATCGATTTGATTTGAGACAGTTAAGAGTCAAAAGTCTAGTTTTGAGTAGGGGATGCGACTTCTTCCCTTTTAGTGAACCCATAAGAAAAGAGTTAGAAGAGTCTTGGGGATGTAAGGTTTTTGATCATTATGGGGTCACTGAAGCTAGCTTTACGCTAGGACTTGAGTGCTGCGAGCAAAATGGTCTTCATTTAAATGAATACCATGTTTACATTGAAGTAATCGACCCCAACTCTGGGGAGACACTTGACATCGGAAAGGAAGGAGAACTTGTTTTCACGACTTTGAACAGGACAGGAATGCCTCTTATCCGTTATCGATCAAGAGATATCGCATCTCTGATCGACGAACCATGCCAATGCGGAGCAAAAGTAAACAAAAGAATCACGGGAATTAAGAAAAAACTAGAGGAAATAACCTGGTGAACATGTAAGTAAGTCTTAAATTACTTCTTCCCTTATGTGTGTTATATGATAACCGAGCGCATTATTGACAATACAATTCAGAAGGTATTTGACGATATTCACTTCACATCACCCTTCGAACCAGACAATCCGAAAAGCAAGGCTCTCTCCTTGAACGTGCGCATCCCATTTTGCCGAGCGCAGTGTTCCTACTGTCTTTTTAAAAATTATCCATGGTACCAGAAATTGAGTAAGTCCTACTTGAACGCCGTTAAAAAGGAACTTGAATTTTACTCCAAGATACTCGGCGATGTGGAGATCGAATCCATTTATTTCAGTGGAGGCACCCCAACAGTTATGCCTGAGGGAATGCCTGAAATCATCGAATTCACAAAGCAGTTATTCAACTATGATGGAGACGCTTTCATCGAGGCCAACCCAAGCGACATCAATGATGAAACTCTGAAAGTTTTGGTAGATGCAGGGATCAGGAAAATAAGTATCGGTGTCCAATCATTTAACGACGGCATTTTAAAGACCATAGGAAGAGAGCAGGACGCTGAGACGGCTATCACTGCTATAAAGAAGACGAAGGAATTTGACTTCGACTACCTTAATTTAGATCTAATGTTCTCTCTTCCCGAACAAGAAGTTGAGGATATAAAATCTGATTTGGAAATTGCTGTTGAATTAGAAGTCCAAGGGATATCAACCTATCCGCTCATCCTGCTTCCCGACTCAAAGATTCATGGGCATGTTGAATCAGGGTTAATGAGGTTACCCGATGAAACGACGGAACAAGAGATGTATGAGACGATAATCAACTATCTTGGTGATTGCGGCTATGAGATGCGAGCTCTTTGGAGCCTTTCAACAAAACCCAGAAATTATTATGGTCCGTTTGAGTTTGAAGATTACATCGGTATAGGATCCAACGCATGGTCTCTGATAGACAATTCTCTTTTCTTAAACGTCACTTCTCCTAAGGAATACA
>CAYFWY010000019.1:0-20861 GCA_964346895.1 uncultured Candidatus Bathyarchaeia archaeon
CTCTAACAATTCTTTCTCGTTAATAATCTTAATAATCCTATAAACCACCATAAGATAGGCTTAACAACCATAGGCGCGTGCGTATAAGAACTGCATAGTCTCTCTAAAGATCTTCTCTTCATCCGCTTCGTCCAAAATTTTCTTCTCTTCTTTCATACTCACGATCTATCCTCACCCTAAAGTTCTGTCAACGGAAATCGTATTCTCCGCAGATATGTCCTAGCAAATTCAGGGTCGTATTCAAGTTCTTGACTCCTCAAAATCTGACTATCAAGCCGATCTAAAGCGATGCGAAAAGTCTGTTCCACCCCAAATCCCTCGCCGGAGCTGAAGAAGGAGCCTTTTCTCGTTCTTAATTGAAGTCGACAGTGGACAAGCTGATCACCCTTATAATTTGTGCCATGAGTTTTCATGTAAACAAATAGCGTACCTGCTTCTAGCGTCTCTTTGTATTTACGCGCGAAAGATTCAAAATCGTCCATTATGAAGCCCCGTTGAATCTCATCTATCTCCACATCCTTGACGGAAAACTGTACTGTTAGCCTTCGTTTCGGCATTTCCATTTCAGCCAAGGGCTCTAAAAAATCCCGTTTTGTCACAATCCCCACAGCTCTTCCTTTTCGGACGACCACAAGAGAGGAAATGTCGAATCTGTGCATCTTCTTCGCTGCATCTTTTAGTGTGTTCTCAGGTAAGACGGTGATGACGGATTTCGCCATAATACCCTTTGCTGGAATGCTTAGAACCGGAACTTTCTCCCCAACTATCTCGCCAACTGTTTGGCGTTGCCTCGGTTGAAAAACATGTTCAATAATGTCGTGGATACTTACGATTCCCATGAGCTTTCCATTGCTGACAACAGGTGCGTGGGAAATACCATTTTCCCTAAAGAGGCTTAGCACAGCTCCAACAGACTCGTCTTCTTTAACAACAAAAAGTTCTCTGGTCATAACCTCTTCAACTTTAGTGTTTCCCCACTTCCCAATAACAGCTCCATGAATGACATCTTCATCTGTAACAATTCCAACCAGTTTCTCTCCGCTGTAGACTGGAAGCTGCCTGATTTCACTTTCTATCATCAATCTAGCTACCTTGCTGAGAGGATCGTTGATTGTAACCGCAGGTGCCTGACGAACCAGAGTGGTCACCTTGGTTGTGGATGGGTCAAGTCTCGATCTAACTATCCATCGTCGCGCAATTACACCCTTGATTTTGCCTGCACTATCCAACACAACCAAGACTGGTGGCATCTTCTCTTTGAAGAGTGAGAGGCAACTGGAAAGAGTGTCATCTTCATAGACACTAACGAAACCCTTTGAAAAAACATCTTTCACAATACCCAAAGCCATAACCTACCCTTCTACGCTTATAATCTACTGCTCTAGTTTCAAAACTTTGCCTTCAGACTCCTCAATCTTCTCTGCTGCAGATTTAGACCAAGAGTCTACTTGAACAATAAGCGGGTGAGTTACTTTACCTTTTCCAAGCAGTTTGTCGTAGCCTAGAAAGTTCAGATTAACCTTAATTCCATCCTTTGTTTTCTCAGCTTGTCTGTTATCTATTAGGTTGTTAATCTGTTCATCTAGTTCCCCGATGTTGATCGCATTTACTTCTTTTCGTCTATGCGGTTTAAATCCTTGTTTTGCAAAGCGGTCAGGATCGTATTTCACCGTGTAGGTCCATTTGTGTTTGTGGAATCCTACCTTCCCGTGTCCTCCTCTTTGTCCTCCTCCCCTGTGCTGACCAACTTGGCCATATCCATGGGTTCTGGAACCACGTTTCTTTCTAACCTTTCTCTTCTTATGAGGCATTTTTCAGGTTCCCTTTTACTCCTCAGCAACCATGTCGAAAAAGACTGACGATTTCTAAAAATGGTTCTATATCTAATCTCCCAACCTGCTAATCATCAAAATCTTTTATGTTCACTATTTTCACGAACTTCTTTTTCTTCCGCCGAAAAATACTAGTGTATTCCTTGATTATCTCTACTAATCCCTTATTTTTTAGGCTGGCGATTGCTCCCAGCATTCTGCTATCAGGCATGTTCTTGGGCTGAATCTCTCCAGCATCTTTTATGAAATCATAAGTTTTCCTTTCTATTCTGCTCAAAGCTTCCAAATTCATTCTTCACACTTTCAAATTGAATCGGTTTTATATCGAGATGTTCCTCCCTCTACTTCTTGGGCTAACAATCGAACGATGTATCCAGCTACCCTGTTTCTCAATTTTATTGAATTAACATTAGTAAGAGCATCCACCTGTCTTTTGTTGTTTTCAAAGTTCGTTGTGAATTTGTCTGGAAATCGCTCTACCAATTTTCGAGCTAACCTCTTCACATGCTCAGGTCTCACTTTCCCCAAGTCTTCATTTTCCCTCCATTATTAAACCAATTATAGTAAGATTATCTCCTCAAATTGTTTCTAGGCCAAATCGAGTGTTCGGTTTGTTCTACTCGTCTTTCCAATTAACGGACTCCGTTGGTCCATCAGGCTCACAACTTCTGTAAGAGCCTTGCAATGGTCCCCCTTTTTTTCTGCTGAGTAAGCTGTTTTAAGGTTGATTATTGATCAAGTCTCGATGATTTTACGTTACTAAATCTTTTTTCTAAGAAAGGGGGAAATTTTGGACTATTTCACTCAGTTTCCTTTCACTGTATCTCTATGGGTTCGCCTTTCGGTTTTTCCTCTTTCTTTTTTGGAACGGAGACTTCTAAGACGCCGTTCTTGTACGAGGACTTCGCCTGTTTCGATTCTATCTTAGCTGGCGTCTCCACTTCTTTATAGTATTTGCGTTGTGGCGTATCAACCGAAATTATAAGAGTACTCTCGGTGCCATGAAGTTTTATGTCCTTCTTCTCTACGCCTGGTAATTCCGCGATCACTCTGACTTCGCCATCTGTTTCTATTACATCGACCAAAGGTTCTCGTTGTTCTTTAATATTTACTTGAGGTCTTCCTAGGCGGGTTTCTGGTTTGATGTTGCCGAACTCCCTGATTTTAGGCTTTCTATCTGAACCGACTGTGACACTGTATCCATAAACAAAGGGTCCCCACTGTTTCACCTTGCTTCCATCCGGCAACGTTCGTTCTCGAATGAGGTCTCTAGGAGCCCTCTTGGATAACTCTCCGAACTCTTTTTCCATCATTTCTTCCATAGCTCTGAGGAGTTCGTCTATATCCCTGAAGCCGGTTCTGAAGAAGGGCCAACGTCTCCTACCAATCCACCTTGACCACCAATCTTCATATGACAAACTTTCACCTCCTTCTATCTTTAAGAGCGCGCGCTGACTTTAAGCACCTAACATTAGATAGGAAAGCAAATATAGAAAGATGAATAGAACACCTGACATCTTGTCAACCTTTTTCCTAAGTGCAAGAGTCAAAATCACTGCAACTGAAACAAGAATTGCATATGAACCAGTCATTAAAGCAAGTCCCCCAGAAACCGCAATTGGTAAGATTAGTGGTCCAATTCCAATGGAAACACAAGCATCAAAAATACAGCTTCCTATGACATCTCCCATAGCAAGCTCGTATTGATGCATACGGACGGCTGTCAAGTCGACCACAAGCTCAGGGAGAGATGTTCCAATAGCAACTACAAAGAAGCTGATTATGTACTCGGAGATGTGAAAAACTGCTGACAGCGCTATTACAGACTGGATTACAGCGTAGGCTCCAATGGCCACACCTATGAAGCCCAATGCAGCGTTTTTGACATTATGGAAATACTTTCGATCAGTTCTGGGTGCTACGTGTTTCTTTTCTCTAGCTTTCTCTTTCGTAAAGTTTCTAACCAATAACATGAATATTAGCCAACTCGCCACCAGAAGGACTGCATTCATCCTCGTAACGTATCCCTTCTCTGCAATTGACACTGCAATTATGAGTGCCAAGACCTCGTAGGCGCCAATGACCAATATTTCCTTTCTCTTTACTTTGAGCGTTCCAACTAGAAAAGGAAGGAGCCCCAATACTAGGGTGATTTGGGCCAAGATAGATCCAAGAGAGTCCCCCATACTTATATCTCCGTGACCTACCGTGGATGCGATAATTGAGTTGGCGACCTCTGGCAAATCTGTACCTATCGAAACTAATATGAGGCCAATCAAAAGTGGAGAGGCTCCCATCGCTGAAGCGATACTTATTGAGTGCTTAACTGCTCTATCGCTGGAGAAAGCTAAGAGCGCCAAGCCTACGGCTAAAGCTAAGATTGGAAATACGATTGTAATTATCGCCTCAAAGATCATCCTGAAACCTCACAGACAGCGTAAAAGTGACAAGCGCTCACTCTTTAATTGGGAAACCGATATATATAAATGATATATGTTGTATATACAATGGATATACATAGAAGGTGAAAATTCGTTGATGGATATTCCTAAAAAAGAGAAGGCTACAGTGTTGGTGAATTTCAAGCTTCACAGGGACGTGGTGAAGATTTTGGATCAACTTGTAGAAAGCGGACTTTACAAAACGAGGGTCGACGTAGTTTTGGCCGCGCTGAGAATTTACGAGCCATTCCGAGAGCTGTGGAAAAAAGAGGCAGGTGTGATTGCTCAGAGTTCCATTGGAAAAATATGAAAAAAGCGAGCATCAACCGCGAACTGGGGAACATACCTTAAAGAGGGCCGGTTAAAAAAGATGTGGGAGAAAATATTGACAACGTCGTTGACCCAATTTCTGCATAGGTATGGATGACCTAATGTTTTCCGAGTTCTTTACAACAGAAAACCTCTTTTTAATTGCAAAAAGCCTAGCTATCATAGTCGTAATTCTTGTTGCCGACAGGTTGGTTCGTAGAGCAATTGCCAGATACTCAAGACGGCTAAAGCTAGAGCCTCACGTTGAGAACATTTTCAAATTAATCGCAAGAATAATCATTGCTGCAGTTGGTGTGGTCGCTCTCCTATCCCTTTTCAATGTGGATACCACTTGGTTTGTTGGAGTTTCAGCCTTAACTGGAGCTGCCATCGGTTTTGCTTCTACCCAAACGGTAGGAAACTTCTTGGCTGGACTATATATTATGATATCAAGACCGTTTATGGTCCGGGATTATGTGAAGATAGGAGACGTGGAAGGAGAAGTGCGAGAAATAACTATCAACTACACAAAAATATACACACCAACCTACAACATTACGGAGATACCGAACAGGAAAGTCTTAGACAGCACCATCCTCAATTATTCTGGCAAAAGAAACATAATTGACTATTCCTTCCAAATGGGCTTCCCTCATCTAGAAACAATAACAAACAAAAAGTTGATTGAAGAATGCATAATACCAGCAATTGATAAGTTCCACCACAAATACAAGGACATACTTCCAAAAAAGCCAGAAGTGAGTATGTCAAAATTTGACAGACTTGAAAGAGCCTTCATGATCAGAATGTTCTTTCCAGAGGGAAAGATAGATGCTTTCTACGAAATCCAACCAGTGCTCATGCAAAACATAGCGAACAGCTGGGATACTTACAAAGCGAAAGAGGAGTAAATTCTTCGTCACCCCTATAATCCCAATGGCCACCAACCAAAACTACCTACACTCTCGTTCTCAGGCGTTTTAAGTGAATATAGGTGCATACAGCTCATTAAAAACTCATCCAACTATTCTTTTAAGAAAAGATTCCCATGCTTCCATAATCTCAGAATATTTGTCAGCGTTTCTCTTGGCATAGCTCCTTGCTAGGAAAAGTAGAACCAATAGCTCAAGTATCCGCTGTTTGCCTTTCGGAGCTTCTAGAAACATGTGAACTACGGCATTTAAAGCCCATCGGATGGTGAAATAAGGAATGAAATAGTGTCCAACTTTGAACCGGAGATAAACAAATCTGAAAATGTCTCGTAGCGTATTTATCTCCTGGGTAGTTCGAGATGCTTCCAGGTGTTTATCGTGTTGAACAACGAAGAGATTGTCACGTGCAATCGCAAAATCTCTGTCATATCGGTTCTTAAGGTCTACACAGTAAGCATGATCTTCCCCTCGTGGGACAAATGGATCAAAAGGAAGCGATGAGAAAACCTTTTTACTTAATATTAATGCGCCGCCTAAGGTGTGATACGGCATTAAAGCGAGCCTTTGTTCTTGACCAGTGAGAAACGAACGTTTAAGGAACGAGTTCATACCAGTTAGGATAGAAGTTGGCGTGAGTTCTTCGTAGTGTCTCCTCTTTCGCATATGTAGAGACAAATCTTCATAGAGCCCAGAAATGGCAACTAATTCTTTTCCATCGATTTTTTTGCCTACAAGCTGAAGAGCAGTCACCAACCTTTCAGGACTTTTCATGTAGCAGTCATCGTCTAGAAAGACAATTTTATCGGGGTTGAAAGCTCTGCATGCACAGTAGATTCCAAGGTTGCGCGCCGTTGAATACGGGCTGAAGGATTGGGAAAGTATGGTAGAAAAACTTTCTCTGAACAAAGTTGCTTTGGAAAGGGATTCCGCAAACTCGACAAAGGGAGACTTTAGTCCAACACAAGTTTCTACGAGTGATCTCTGGGCTCTGGTCAAATCGATTTCTTTCAGGGCGTTCTCTACTTTTTTTCTTGCCTCCAAAGAGCTGATATGTTCGAAGATTTTTCCATAAGAAAGAAAAAGGTTCTCTATACTCTCGAAGTTTTTATGGGAGCTGTCATCAATCAAAACGAGTGACAATGACGCCATTTTGGAGTGAGAAATTGAATCTATCAACCGCTCTACTTGCAGAGGTCTATCTCTGGTGATCACGACAGCGGTTACTTTCATGGATAAACACTACATATTTGGCGACATAATAAACTACTAGCTAGTTCGGAATGGTGTGCTTCCTTCACTTCCTTCTTTTCTTTTCCAAGTAGTCTTTTGAGACCTTATCTTCTCTTATTAGCGACATAGTCTTTTCCCAACGCTCTTGGAAATCGAAGTAATCTCTGTAATGCTTTTCGACGTAATTACGAACGTCCGACAAAGACAATTTGATGTTCCTCAGATACTCTATCGACTCTACAGTACTAGATTTCAATGCTGAATGAAAAGCTGAAAGAAAAGCTGAAACAGCGAACTTGAAAATTACGCTTCGTCTCAGAAAATATCCTGGATATGGTTCTAAAGACTTTGTTTCAAGGGGCGTTACTCCGTTATTATGTTCTTGATACTGCAATTTCCGTCGCATATACGCAAATCTGTAAATGTCCTGTCGCATTTCCGACCAACGGCTTGCTACATACCCCGGAAAATGCAGCACCCACAGCTGGCTGTCCAACAGGAACGCAAAATCAAACATTCTCGCGTTCACCAACATGTCCATATCCTCTCCTCTATGTATGTAGGGATCAAACGGAACTTTTTCAAACAGCTCTCTGCAAAGGGTCATATTTCCGCCAAAGGCAAAAGGCGTTTCTTTTAATCTAGCACCCCTCTCAATAATCTTGAACGCCTCATTAATCTTTCTTCTTTTCCGCCATCCTGTCTTCCACCATTCGTTGGGATCATCCTTCAGCCAGTAGGAACCTGAAGAACCTATGTAGTATCCTGTGACTCCCCCAACTATTCTTCCTTTGTACTTTTTACCCACAAACTCCCTGCATTTCTTGAAGAAATCTGAGTCCGTGACCACCTCATCGTCATCCAAAAAGATGACTGCATCAGACCCCAAGATTTGACCAATCATTAGTCCGATGTTTCTCACATTGGAGTAACCCATCAAATTTAAGGGAACTGCAAGTTTCGGTAAAGTCCTCTTCTTGAGGCGAGAAACAATGAAGGCTAGGTCAGAGGAGGAGAAGGAGATGATGTTCAATCGGTGGGCATGTTCTCTTACGATAGATTCTGTTCTTTCCTTCGCTTCCGTCTCCAATTCTTTATGTGTTGCCGCCACCAAAACCACGATGTTTGGGACATCTACACCTGTGACGCAAAGTTTCTCGAGGCTTCCTAGCAACCTTGGCAATGTTCCTGATTCAGTTATGAAAGTGGGGTGATCGTATGTGGCGATCGGTTTTTGTTTCGAGAAGAGCTGATGAGGTGCAAAAGTCCAGTAGGTGGGTATTACTAAAGTAGTTTTCACGTTCAATTCTTCCGTTGACCATCCGTGACTTCTGCAACCATTATCACTCTATATACTTAGATAGGTTTTTACATTTCTTTACATAAGGTTAGACAACAGGGTTCCAAACAATTTTTGTGCGTAGGAGGAGGAATTTATGAGAAGCCAAAAAGGTTCGGCGTTATCCAAGAGCGCATGGAGAAGGTTAGAGTCGTTAGGAAACGTGGATATCGTTGTTGGAGTCCCTTCGTACAATTGCGCACACACCATAAATTATGTAATACATCAGACTGCAAGAGGACTGGCAGAATCTTTCCCAGACAGAAACGCCGTAATCATTATTTCTGATGGCGGGTCGTCAGACGGAACATTGGATGTTGTGAAAGCAATGAGAGTACCGTGGCAGACAAAGATTGTTCCAACGCAGTACGTTGGTATTTCTGGAAAAGGAACGGCGCTCAGAGCCATCTTTGAAGCCATGATATATCTTGAAGCTGAAGCAGTAATTGTGGTGGACTCGGATCTAAGGAGCATTGTGCCCCAGTGGGTCGAACTTCTTGTTTCACCGGCACTAAAAGGAACTGGACTCATAACTCCTCTCTACACACGCCATAAATACGATGGCACGATAACAAACTTTCTGTGTTATCCGTTTACCAGAGCACTCTATGGCAAAAGAATTAGGCAGCCTATAGGCGGAGATTTCGGGCTTTCAAGGAGATTGGTGGAGGAGCTGTTAAGTTCCAAGTTATGGGGCACTCCTTATGTCCATCGTTTTGGGATAGACATTTTTGAAACCCACACAGCTCTAGGCGAAGGCTTTGAAGTCAAACAAGCTTTTCTAGGTTCCAAAGTCCACGAGACCAAGGATCCATCTCAACAATTGACCTCCATGTTTCAAGAGGTGGCAGGGGCAATGTTCTCTTGTGCAGAGGCTTATGAAAAAATATGGCGTAACATCCAAGGAAGCAAATCAACAGAGGTAGTAAAACGTTACGTTCCTTTAATCGCGCCTGAAGAGGTACAAGTGGATCTAATGAAACTACTTCAAGGATACACAGCTGGTTTTCAAGGGTTTAGGGACACCTACAAGAAAGTGCTGGTTCCTGAGCTATTACAGAATCTCGATAGGCTGCGCGTGAAAGAGGGATATCTTAAGTTTCCAAACGACTTCTGGGCTGAATGCGTGTACTCTTTTGCAGCTGCCTTCAAGAAGGAGACAGATTTTGAAAAACGGAACAACTTGCTGGCGGCTCTCAGAATTCTTTGGACAGGAAAATTAGCCAGCTTTATATTTGAAACTCTTGAATTAGATGCAGAAGAGGCAGAAAAGGAAATAGAGAAAGAGGCAGACGTGTTTGAAGAAACTAAACCATATCTACTTGAATTATATTAGCGGCTGATCTCAGCCAACTTCTGCTGGCATTCAAAAGAATTGAGGTTTTAACCTTAAAGTTAATGAGTTATCTTGAACTCTAATCGGTTGGTGCAGCTCCTTGCAAATCGCAATTCTGCGTTGTACTCTACATGAAGGATCAGGCCAAGTTATCCATATATCTGAGCTTGCGAGGGGTCTGCGAAGTCTAGGTCACAATGTTGTTGTCTTTTCTAGAGAAGTGGAAATAGGGGATGTAGGGATACCTATCCGAGAACTCAGCTTCCAAGGAGACCACATTCCATTCGTCAGAAATCTCGTTTTCCCTTTCCGGTGTTTATCTTCCTTTGAGAAATTTGACATTGTGCATTCTCAATACCATCCCAGCATCTTCGTAGGCAACTTAGCCAAGAAAACCTTAAGGAAACCGCATGTTTTTACCTATCACGGTTTCGCTCCCATTGGGATTTGGAGAAACCCGAGACAACAAATGAAGATGTTGGACCATCGAATCGGAACATTTCTAGCTCTCCGCTTCGGCGTCGACAGAATAGTGACTGTCAGCCGATATTTGAAGAGACAGTTGTTAAATTCATACAAGGTCGATGAAGAAACAATCCATGTGATCTATAATTGCATAGACACGGAAAGGTTCAATCCTAAAGTTGAAGGTGATGAGATAAGGCGTAAATACGGTTTGAGTGATGCCCCTACCATTTTATACTTGGGTAGACTAGCGCCATACAAAGGAGTTCACTTTCTCATCAGAGCTATGCCTCTGATCCTACGAGAAATACCGGAAGCAAAGTTTCTCATAGCAGGCTCAGGGCGTTACGACATGTTAAACCTTCCAGGGATGGTGGAATCTCTGGGCGTTAAGGAATCTGTGATCTTCACAGGGTTTGTCCCGGACAGACTAGTTCCAAAGTTTTATGGATGTTGCGATATTTTCTGTTATCCCAGCCTATGGGAAGGATTTGGATTGCCGGTGGCGGAAGCAGGGGCAACCGGTAAACCAGTTGTAGCGTTCCGGATGTGTGCTATTCCGGAAATAGTTAAAAATGAATCTACAGGTTTCCTTGTAGAACCGGATCATATCCAACTAGCAGAAGCGATCATCGCCATTCTAGAAGATGAGAAGATGTGTAAAAAAATGGGGCAAGAGGCCAGGAATAGGGTTTCCCAGCTATTTTCTTGGCGTAACATGGTGGAGAAGACGCTCAAAGTATACGAAGAGGTTTTGTGAGTGATAGAACTGCAGAAACACAAAGATGTGCGGGCACTGGCGACTTTGGATATGGATGGGACGCTGCTAGAATCCCGCAGCGTCGATATCTTGTGCCAGAAATTTGGGTTGATGACAAAACTCGGAGAGATAGACGGGAAATCTGACCTACCAGAGGGCTATAAAGTGAGTGAGATCGTTGCACAATTGTTTGGAGGGATGAAGGCCCCGGATCTGGAAAAGGCTTTCGACAGCATCAAAGTAGTTAATGGAGCGAAGGAATTCATTGATTTTCTAAGAAAAAAGAAATTCCTAACTGCCATAGTCACCGATTCATACACTTTTCTAGCGTCAAGATTGGCAGAAAAACTTGGAATCGACTTAGTCTGGGGGAACAAGCTGGAAATCGTTGACGGCATAATCACTGGAAGAATAATAATGCCGCTGGGTTGGGAAAAGCAGAAAAAGTGCCAGAAAAAGGCTGTTTGCAAGTTACATGCGATGTATGAGCTTGCGCAGAGAAACCATGTCGGAATGGACAAAACCCTAGCAATTGGAGATTCCAAAAGCGATTTTTGCATGATTGAAAGGGCTGCGATGGGTGTCGCTTTTAGACCTAAGGATCGCGAGATAGTTGAAATTGCAGATTTGGTGGTCTATGGAGATTTTTTTGAACTTATTGATAAACTGAAACCTTTTTTAGATCGGTTCCAGTAGAGTAGTTCGAGTTAGAATCAGCATGGTTTCTGAGAAGATTCTTGATCTAGGCGATTACACGTCTTTTGATTTGCAGAGATGTCTTAAGGATAAGACGGAAACCATGGTTTTGGATGAAGGTGGCCTCTCATCACCGTTAGCCATTTCCCTAATTATTCCAACACGATTTGGAAGTGAAGAAGGACGTGAGATTGAACGAGAAACATTAAAGAAGATACTTTCTGAGTGCAGCGAACTGGTTGATGTTGGCTACATTGATGAAATCGTAGTGATAGATGCTACACGAGATAAGAAAGGCAAACGTGACTTTCGTGTGCTTCAAAACGTTGTAAAAGTAGCTTATGAGGAAGTTGGACTTTTTAGAGAGCAAGTTCATCTACTCAACAAGTATGGTAGCGAAAATGAGAAGGGAAAACGAGGCTTAACCGACTTTTTCGTCAAAGTTATACATCAATTTGACGATAACATTCCAAAGGTCTTAGCAAAATTTGGAGTCTTCGGAGTCACGGGAGTATTTGGTGTTCCCTACGGCAAAGGAGCGGGACTGTGGCTTTCAGTCCCTATCGCTGGAGGAGATATTTTGTGTTTTGTCGATTCAGACATCCTGAACTTCAAGAAGGAATTTGTCACTGCCCTGTGCCATCCAATTGTCTATTCGTGGAACCTTAGAAAAGCAGCAACAAAGTTTGTCAAAGCATACTACACGAGGTTGACAAAAACTCCTGACCTCTCTTCTGAAGAAGCTATTTTAGGAGGACGAGTTTGCCGCTTATTTGCGCTTCCTCTCATAAAATCAGCCACAAGTTCTCTCGATCTATACGGCTCTTTGAGAATGATTAGGTACCCACTCGCCGGAGAGTTCGCGGTCTCGAGGGATGCCATTGAAAGATTAGATTTATCCTCAGCATACTCTGTTGAAATGTATTTGTTATTTCAGTTGCTTGATCTAGTTGGGAGTGCATCGATGGCTCAGGTTGATTTGCAGATTTACAATCACATCGGCCAGAAATTCCTGAAGCTGGAGAGCTTAGCCCATCAGGTGGGGAGCTGCATCATAGGAATGGTGACTGAGAAGAAAAAGAGATCCCTTACCGATAAAGAGAGTAAGCAGATTCTTCGTTTATATAAAGAAAAAGCAAATCAAATGATTAAGAAATCTGAAAAGTGGATTTCTAGACTTAGAAAATCCACAGAACTTGAGGTTTCCAAGAAGCTAATTTATTCTAGGGAAGAAGAAGAAAAACGTCTTCAGTGCTTCCTCAAAGTCCTAGAGAATATTCTTAGTGAAAAAGTAAAAGAGAGAATTATCTCACTTCCTTCTTGGGATACAATAAGGGCGAAAACGGGGAATTACTTTGTTCTTAGGGAAATGCTTAGGAGGAGGAGTAACCAAAGTACGTGGTCTCGATTGAAAGAATGTGGTCTCATAGAACGACCGCCAACTTTGGACAGGTAACCTTTATAAGATAAGCTTCTTAGAAACTCTGCGTTCAGCATTGGATTCTAGCTTCATAAGTTTGATATTTGTTTGCTAGAGATCTAGGAGCAGACGCATAACGCGAACGATGTGTGCCCCAAAATATTGGAAACGGTGATAAAAATCAAGATCGGTGTGATTCATTACACATGTCCTGAAACCGAGAAAAGTGGAGTTACAACAGTTATTAGAAGCCATGCGATTCACTTGACAGATCTTGGAAATGAGGTCACGATTATATACGGTAAAGGTGGTGGCTTAGAAGGAGTTAGAGAAGTATACATTGAGGAACTGAATCCAGATCATCCTGAAATCTCGAAACTCCAAGGGAACATACTCAGCGGAAAATTAGGTGAGTCGGATAAAAAGGAGTTCATCGGGATTAAAGAGAACTTGAAGAAAAAGATTCGAGATACTATTAGAGGATTAGACGTCGTTATAATTCACAATATTCCATCAATGGCATTCAATTTTCCAGCAACGGTTGCTCTAAACGAGTTGGCAGAAGAAGACGGAAGTAAATTTGTTTTCTGGATCCATGACTCCATTGTCTTGCGTCAAGAATGGAAGAAATTTTTGAAGGTTTGGCCCTTCACAGAACTCCATTATCGACATCCAAATGTTTCCTATGTAACCATTACTGAATTTAGGGCGAAACAACTTTCACAGATACGAGATAAACATTACAAATTAGAAGACGTTGAGGTTATCCCAAACGGCATCAACGTGGGAGAATATGAAAGGCTTGATGAGACAACCCTGAAGCTCAGGGAAAAGCTGAGCTTAAGATGGGAAGACTATGTGATTTTGATGCCGATAAGAGTCCTTCCGAGAAAAAACATCGAACTAGGATTAAAAATTGTTTATGAACTAGAGAAGCTTGTGGGAGAACGCCGTGTAAGACTAGTAATAACTGGTCCGCCAGATTCTCAAGCGCGGGCACGTTCACAAAGATACGTTGATTACTTGGACAAGATGAAGAAGAAACTGAACATTGAAGATAACGTTTTGTTAATTCACGACCTGATATCGTTCAGAAGACTGTATGAGAACAACGAAATAGTAAAATGGGGAATCGCTGACGCCTATGCATTAGCTGACTTAGTTTTAATCACAAGTAAAGAAGAGGGTTTCGGCTTGCCAGTTTTGGAGGCGGGAGTGGCAAGAAAACCCCTTTTTGTAAGCAGGATTAAACCCTTCGAAGAAATATTAAAAGAAGGCATCGAAGCGCATATGTTTGGACTGAACGAAAAACCCGCTAACATCGCATTCAAGATTTTCAGATATTTCCTAAGCGATATTATCCAGTACAACTTTAACAACGTGATAAGAAAATATCGTTGGAGCGTCATAGTTAAGGACAAGGTCCTTCCTTTCCTGAGAGACATTGTAGAAGCAGCATAGCCTGTGTTTACATTCTTTGGGTCTACTTCATACTGCTAACCACTTAGAAAGTTACCCCCCGCGGTCGCAAACTACACTTGAAAGAACATATTGTTAGAATGAAGACCTGAGGGTGTCCTTTCTGTGTTTGTTTATAAGTTTATCTAGATCACCGTCTTCTTCGAGATGATTGATCAGGCGAGCCAACGAGAGACCGGTTTTCTCTTCTGCCTTGCGCACACGCATCGGTATTTGAAACCAAACCGAACTATAATATTTGTTTAAATATTAGAACTACAAAATAACGTAGCTAGAGGATAGAAGAATATGGGTTCGAAGGCACCTAAGGGCGAACTCGCCGCGAGAAAACTGCTTGAAAAGAGGAAAAAGTTCAGGTGGAGCGATGTCTACTACAAGCGCCGAATGCTCAGATTAGATGTCAAGTCTGACCCGTTGCAAGGGGCTCCCATGGGCCGTGGAATAGTCTTAGAGAAGGTTGGTGTTGAAAGCAAGCAACCCAACAGTGCAATACGAAAATGTGTGAGAACTCAACTCATCAAAAACGGCAAGGCTATAACAGCCTTTCTCCCAGGGGATGGGGCCCTCAATGCGGTTGACGAACACGATGAAGTTATAGTAGAAGGAATAGGCGGTTCCCGCGGTGGAAGTATGGGTGACATACCGGGCGTTCGATGGAAAGTCGTTAGTGTCAACGGCGTTTCTCTCAAACAGTTGGTTCTCGGCAAGAAAGAGAAGCCAATGCGGTAGGAACAAATGGTCTTCTGAACAAACCTTAAATAGAGGCTTCTTAACCCAGAAGGCTTGTCAAGGTGGCGCACTTGAGCAAGGCACAGGAAATAAAACTATTCGGAAAATGGAGTTTTGATGGGATCGAGGTAACTGACCCAGGTCTCCAAAGGTATATGCTCGACGCGCGCACACGTTCTCTTAAACCAGTTTATGTTCCTCACAGCATGGGAAGACATGAACACGGAAAATTTCGTAAGGCTAGAGTTAACATCGTAGAGAGACTCATAAATAGCCTAATGCGGCCTGGAAGCGGCGCTGGAAAAAAAGCCAGAGTAATCAATCTGGTTAAGAATGCCTTCGAAATTATTCACCTCCGAACGGAACAACAACCCATACAAATTCTCGTCAAGGCAATTGAAAACACAGCTCCTTGCGAGGATACCACCCGCATAAGCTATGGAGGCATTGCTTATCACATGGCTGTAGATATATCTCCTCAAAGGCGAGTTGACCTTGCCCTACGTTTTCTTTCCGAGGGAGCAAGGAAGATTGCTGCCGGCAACCCTCGTTCCCTGGATGAGTGCCTAGCCGAAGAATTGATTCTAGCAGCCAACAAAGACGTAAAAAGCCACGCTGTGCAAAAGCGCAATGAAATGGAAAGGATAGCTCGATCTTCCCGTTAGCCAATCTTCCTGTTGTATAGGGGAGCCTCTAAGAGAGGAAAGCATAGCAATATCGCAAATCCTTTCAAAAAATTAAAATAACCGAACCAACTGTCTTCTCTACGAATTACACTACAATTGGAGGAACAAGCTCAAACAAAAAGTAGGAGGAGAAAAAATGAGCAAAACAGAAAAACCCCACTTAAACCTAGTTGTCATCGGACACGTAGACCATGGAAAATCCACAACCATTGGCCACATGTTCTACCTCACAGGAACCGTCGACGAAAGAACTGCCAAAATGTACGAAGAAGAAGCGAAAGCATTGGGAAAAGAAACCTTCAAATTCGCGTGGGTCTTAGATAGACTGAAAGAGGAAAGAGAAAGAGGTCTAACTATAGACGTTGCTTACCTGAAATTTGAAACACCAAAATACTTTTTCACCATAATTGACGCACCAGGCCACAGAGACTTTGTTAAAAACATGATCACCGGATCCAGCCAATCAGACGGCGCAATCCTCTTTGTCTCCGCCAAGCGCGGAGAATTCGAAGCAGGTATAGGATCGGGCGGACAAACTAGGGAACATGCCTTTCTCGCTTACACACTAGGTGTAAACCAGATGGTCGTTGCCATCAACAAAATGGACGATCCAACAGTGGACTGGAAACAAGAGAGATACGAAGAAATCAAGAATGAAATTTCCCGCGTACTCAAAATGGTTGGTTACAACATTGACAAGACATCATTTGTACCCACCTCCGGATGGACAGGAGACAACCTTATCAAAAGTAGCGACAAAATGCCCTGGTATAAAGGTCCAACCCTCCTGGAAGCCATAGACGCCTTCGAGATTCCACCCAAACCCATTGCCAAACCCCTGCGCCTTCCAGTTCAAGATGTCTACACAATCACCGGAGTTGGAACAGTTCCTGTTGGAAGAGTGGAAACTGGCGTGCTGAAAGAAGGCGACACCCTCGTGTTTATGCCTTCAAACGTTCAAGGACAAGCTAAAACCATCGAAACCCATCATGTTAAAATCCCAAAAGCTGTACCTGGAGACAACATTGGATTCAATATCCGAGGCATCGCAAAGAAAGACATTCGAAGAGGAGATGTAGCTGGTCACCCAGACAACCCGCCGACTATCGCAAAAGAGTTCATTGGCCAAATAATCGTGATCTATCATCCAACAGCCATAGCCGCAGGATATTCTCCAGTACTGCATGCTAATACACTCCAAGCTTCTTGTAGATTTACAGAGTTAATTGCGAAACTTGACCCAAGAACTGGACAGATCATCGAAGAAAAACCAGCGTTTCTGAAGAGCGGAGACGGTGCAACTGTACGGTTTGAACCGATATTCCCCATTTCCGTTGAAGCCTACAGCGACTTTCCGGAGCTTGGACGTTTCGCAATACGGGACATGGGAACAACCATCGCAGCTGGAGTAATCAAGGAAATCACAAAGAAGGGCTAAGAAACACCTAACACTATCCCTTCCAACGGTTAAGCACGTCTCTTCTCTTTTTTTATTATTAATAATAGATTAACAGATCTTTCTTTGCTCATCGCTAGCTCTAATCATAGACAGGTACTTGGTAGAACCAACTCAACACATAAGTGCGTATCCCTGTATTCTCGCTTTCTTTTCCTAGCGTAGCTCAATATAATAACACCTGCAGCCAACAGTATTGTTAATCCAATGCATGGAGCTAACAACTCCAACTTGTTTGCTGGACCTTGAATGCCATTTGGAAACAAATCTTGTTGTGATAAGTAGATGAATTCTTGCAAATATGCGGAAGTATTGGAGTTTGCATTGGCAACCCATACTTCTAAATCAGTCGAATCAAATACCACACTTTGGCGGTTAGGATACCAACCAGCAACAGGAGGAGTTTTCAAAAATTGGATTGACATTTCAGCATCTATGTTACTGTAGTTTCCTAAGATTATTTGACCAAGTTTTTCATACCTGTTCCAACTCCAATTCCAACTATCTCTTGGATCATAGGGGAAACGCTGAGTAGTCGCTAGTTCAAAGTCAACATAATGGTTTGTTCTGCGTACAGCATTTCCTATACTGTAGTGAGGTAAGATATCCTCTGCAGGATCTCCAGCCCAAAACACTTTGCAATAATTAGTAGATATCTCTACTGCACAAGCATTTAGGTTCTTTCCGTTCCCTAATATTATATTCCAGCCAGTTGTTCTGCTTGTTTGATTTATGATACTGATTGCTTCAACCAAATTATTGGAGTATTGAAGTACTCTCCTAAGAATAAAGAGAATAGGCATACCATCTAACGTTGTGTCATGGGATGAAGAAAATTCTAGTCCGAGAGATATGCCTTTTTTGTTCATTCCAATATCAGCACCTATGATTCCAAAATGGCCAATGTTGAAAAACGCACCTCCACTCTCCGGTTCATAAACAGTAATCAACCCAGATGGCGGAGGAAGAAGAGGGCTATCAAGGTTCCTCCCATGATATAAATGCCCATCGATAGTAGCGTTTCCAAAAATAGCAAAACCACTGCATCCTGTCCATCCTCTACCAGGGAGATCAGCATCTATTTGCGAAAGGAGCACATCAGTGTAGTTCACACTTGCTCCATCAGCCAACCCTTGCATTTCTTCAATGTATTCTTGAGGTACATATGGTTCCATTGCCTTTGAGCAGTTAATCATGTATTCATAAGAATAACCCATGTCTGTCATTCGTTGATTATGGTATTGTATTGAAGCTTGGATATGCTCTTTTAGCAAAAATCCATTTTGATAGCCCATTTCATAAGGGGTTCCTTTAAGATGAAGTATCAATAAACCACTTACATTTTCAAGATATGCTTCGCCATGTCTCGCTATGGCGTTACTATTTCGGTTGGACTTTAATTTGCAGTCAAAGTTAGTAATTGCTGAAGAACTTGGTTCCGTAAAAAACGCTGTCAACAACAACACTGAAAAGATACTTGCCATAACGATTTTTCTCATTTCAACTCCCTTTACCATTCGATCGTTCGGTTGAAAAATTAAAGTTTTATGGAATGTATATACTGCGCGCGACGAAGGCAATAAACGCCTCAATTCCACTCTTTTTTTGGTATACTTTAAAGGCGAATGTTCTGACGAAATTTGAGAAGTAACGTTGCGCGTATAGATTGGAATTGCTGAAAGGGCTTGCCTAACTCCATTTTTGGCGCAAACAGGTGCGAGAGATTTAATGTTATTTCTTCTCTAGATAATCCGAGACAAGACCCTGAAATCCCAGCAGGATGCTGTCAAACTAAATTGGACGCGCATGCATTAAGCGAATATCTGATTTTAAATAGTGTTTTTTCTTTTGTAGGTTACTAGTTTTCTTCTGTAGAGTACAACTGTTAGTAGTGTTGCTATCATGAAAAGTGGTAGGACAAGGAATGGTGGGAACTCTGGAATCCAATTGTATCCTGTGGAAGTCATTTCACCCCATGTTGAAGGTGGTTTTGGCGATTCTTCTGCAATTAAATTTGGAGGCCAAGTGTAGTAATTGAATGGCGGCTCTCCAGGGGAATCTTGAACTATGAAAGCGACTCCAAGAGATTTTTCTACACCGGCGGTTACACTGATCTTTGGATATGAGATAACGAATTCGGCTTGCCACCCTACTGAAGTGTAAGAGATTTCTGCAATCCAGCCAAAAGGAGAAACAATCATTCCAACCCCTAGCTGGATCTCTACAGGCTCTCTGTTGAGTTGAATAGCGAGAAAAATGTCATCTTGCCCAAACGTTGTACCACCATCATGGTTAATATCAAAGAGTAAACCAACGTAATCTTCGTCACTGAGCGTAGTGTCTAAAACGTTGAAAGCAATGTGAAGATTTACTCCATCTTGTTTAACCAAAACTTCTACGTTGTCAAAGGATACTGATGCAGCATCATCCCATTCGCCAACAGTAATCGCCCCATCAACGGTTGGAGCTGAACCATATACCGCAACAACCTCATAGGTCGCCTGTCCTTCTACTATGATTGCCATGAAAGACAAGCAAAATAATAGGACAAATGTGAAAACAATTTTTTTAACCATACATCATCCTTCGTTATGTGCACCATTTCAATTTTATACTTTGTGGAAGAAACTTCAATTGAATAAGGCGCGCGTGAAAAAGCTCTTTCCTAAGAAAACATGCGCGCCTATCTAAAGCTTTCACCTTTTACTTTGTAGTCAAGAAACTCTTTAAACCTTGTCAACGACCAAACAAGAAATTCTATTTTCCCACGCACTAAACGTGGTTTGATCTGTGCACCCGCATTTCAATTATACAGTTACATATTTTGCATAAAAAATATATAATTTCACGTCTCTTTTACAATATTGTGAATATACTTTTGTTAAAAAGCAAAAGAATTCCTTGAGCAATGCAGATTAACCCTAGAACGAGTGTTACTGGCTTAAAGGTTAAAATCGTTCCAATTAACTTCAGCACATCTTCTATAAACTTGAAGATCATGTAAACAAACACCGCTGGAACAAAGAAGATTATTAGGTAAACCCAAGTAGACGAAATGCCAAAAACCGTTTCTGGCAATGGATATAACAAATATACCAACCCAACGAATAAGCCCCCTACAGCCAAACCCAATAAAGCCGCCCAAGGAACATCTTTCAATGGCTTAAAAAACAATGCTAATCCAGCAACGACCAGTAAATATTGAGTGCCAACATCAACCTGAGCTGCATTCGTCAACCAAGCTACCGCCGCAGTTACAATGAAAAGGATTCCAACAAAGAATCCAAAAAGAGATGCAATCTTAATGAACCAGCTTGTGGGTTGCCCCACGACCGGCACAGGCTTCACCAATCTTTCTATAAACCAAGAAAGAGCAATAATTCCTCCCAAGATTAGAATGTAGGACGTATAATCCATTAAAAAAGTTAAATCCAATTTATTGTACCTCGCTGATTAAACTACTCTTTTCCGGTGGATTGTTTTGTAGCCGAAAGAACTTTAATCTTTCCGTAGGCATGCATTTGAGAACCAAAATAGAAAGGCTTCCATAGATAATTAGGGAAGGCTCTTCCCTACTTTATCTTTGATTGTGAATACAAGAAAGCAAGGCTCCAATTCTCAAGTTTATTAAGAACTACGCTATATTATCCTACAATTCGGTGAATGGTTTGTCCTCCCAATCAGTCTTAACGGTTTCAAACCTTACAAAATTCTACGGAGACTTCAAAGCCCTAGACTCGGTCTCTTTTGC
>CAYFWY010000020.1:0-18601 GCA_964346895.1 uncultured Candidatus Bathyarchaeia archaeon
GTAACAATTGGTCGGGCGGTAGCTCAGCTTGGTAGAGCTTCCGAGTCAGCTTGATCAAATCCAAGTTGGCGAAGATGCTGTAGAAGCCTGCCACAGGTCGGCTTCACCCAGCCTGCCAAGCGCACACCACAGAAACCGGATTGTCGCAGGTTCAAATCCTGCCCGCCCGACCAATTGAACCATTTAAGATCTGACGAGTTATGCTGAAATCAAGTCCCTTGAAAAACTCCAAGGGAAATCATGATAACAAAAATACGCTTGGGAATTTTGGGGGTACCGAAAGAAGTTTGAATCTACCTACGGATAGATTTTCCTGATTATTCTTCAAATGTCTAAACATTCGCGCCAAAAGTTGTTGTTATATTGCCATATTGAAGTGAAGTTTCATACATAGGAAGTTTTTTAGGATACTCGCCTCCAAAAAATATTCGGAGCGGGGTTGCCCTAGCCTGGTAGAAGTTTAAGACCTGCCAAAGGGGCAGAACTGCAGCCTAAGCCTGCTAAGCCTGTGGTCCTTTGGGCCGCGCGGGTTCAAATCCCGCACCCCGCGCCACCTTTCATCCCAAAGAAAAAATTGAAGTTTATACAATTTCAACTTAGTTATAAATTAGAAAGTTAGAGACTTTGACCGAAATTAGGATGGGTGCAGATCAGTGCTTAGTTTTCCTTCAGTATGTCCGGTCTATCACTCGCTATTCCGTCGACACCTTTCTTGACATATTCCGAAACTTCTTCTTGCTTGTTTATTGTCCAAACTATTATCTTTAAGCCATTGTCATGTGCTTTCTGAATGTTGGATGTGTGAGTAAAGCGATAGAAGGAAAGTAGATAGTTTGCTTTTAACTCCAGAGCTGCTTTTATAGGGTTCTTGTGTCGCACGTAGATCAGCCCAATCTCTATTTTGTCATCTAGTTCTCTAATCTTTCTCAGAGCTTCTTCCAAGAAAGAAACGACTATTACGTTCTTCTCTAACCCTTTTTCATGAACTAGGCTTAGTACCTTCTCTTCAAAGCCGGTTTCCTTGAGTTCTATGAGAATCTTCACCTTCCTGTCCAAGAAATCAAGCGCTTCTTTCAGAGTAGGTATTCTCTCACCCTCCTCCGTGGCAAATTGTTCAATTTCTTCTAATGTCAACTCACTCACTAAACCTTCGCCATTTGTAGTTCTATCAACGTTCGCATCGTGGATAACGACTATTTCATCATCCTTTGTTCTTCTCACATCAAGCTCTACAGCGTCCACACCAAACTCCAGGGCTTTCTTAAAGCTACGCAAAGTATTTTCAGGCTCGTAAGCTCTTGCTCCCCGATGACCAATTTTAAGCATAATATCTAATAGAAAAATCAAAGACTTATAAATTTGAGCTGAGGCAATGTCAGAATTTGTAAATCTAGACAATCGCCCTTCTTTTGAAAATTTATTATTAATAATTAAATAAGGAAAAAGGGAAAGATATTCTGCGCGCGCATTTGAAGTTACTTGACAATTATCAAACGAATGCGGTGCAATTGAGAAATTGTTTGCGAGACAGTATTCCAACTGTAGCCCGCATTCGAGTGTTTTCTATGTATAGGACAACGACTCTGTTTTCTTCAGATACTAACAGTTTTACCTCTTCTAGAAAGCTTTCGCTGTGAATCCAGTCTCTCACAAACACTAATGGATATCCATACTTAATCTCGTTCTTCTTGCTTCTAAGTTTCAGAAGATCCCACTTAAAGTGATGCAGTGCTTGATCAAAGTTGTCATTTCCTTCAATTAGATCAAATTCTATTGCAATGAATGTTTGTTGTTCTTCCGCAAAATCTGTAGATCGCCTGACTCTAAACAATCTGTCGTTCGTCTTTGCAGGATTCCAGATTGACAGATCAAAATGTCCACGAGCTCCCTTCTCCAAACCTTTTTTCAACGCTTTTCTACCGTATCGTTCTTTAGCTGGATATTCCTTGTGAAGAAGAACGCTATTCTTGCCGTCTGCAGTTTTGCAAAAGCAACCTTCTACTAGCAACTTGTTGAGGAGTTGAGTGTAGAGATAACAGTGTAAATCGTTTTCTGTGTAGAAGAAGTATGGGGTCACTTTGAAAGTTTTTATTATATCATCTATTGAGGATTCAGTTATCTGAAGAAGTTTTTCTTCTGTAACCATGCTAACATCTAACAGGGTTATGTTTATTTCAAGTTTTCCGGCATGCTAATAAATTGACAACTAGCAATGTATTTTGAGTTGATATGGCAACATCCGAAGCTGATAAAACGTTTATACCCCTTCATAAACCGAGATTGAGAGAGAAAGTTTTCTTTTTTGTCTCAGGAATAATAACGAGTGTTCCTCTAACCCTCTTTGCTGGAACATTTACAGACTCTCTTTGTATTGTTTTGCCGGTGTTCTATGCCACCTTATGTTCGGTTGCTGTTTTCACACCTTTTGTTGAGGAGTTTGCGAAAGCGTATCCCCTCTTCTATCGCCATGGTGAAACGCAAAGATCCGTTTTCTTTCTAGGTTTTCTGGTTGGCCTCGGGTTTGGCTTCGCAGAATTTCTTTTATACGTAGTTGTTTTGGAAGCACCAGTATATGTTAGATTGCCTCTTATTTTTCTTCATGCAGGAACCGCATCAATCACCGCTTACGGTATTGCAACAAGGAGGACTTTACTTTTTTATTTGATCGCTGTGCTTCTTCATTTCTTAAACAATTTTTCTGCACTATTAGAGCCATTCCGGTTCATAGGTGGACCTGCTTGGGTGATAACGTATTTCCTATCTTGGCATCTCTACCGTAAAACTTCAGAAAAGGTTGTTGATTGAAGCGAATAAATCCTTTCATTAAATTAGCCATTTGTGAAAACAATGTGGGTTACCGGATGTAAATTTGGTATTCGTCTTGGTCTCGTCATAAAATTCAAAAGCCAAGTTATCGCGCCATCTTGTATGCATGACTCGGAATGCATGCATATTGAGTTAAAAAAATACTCACGATATTTATTTCCAATCAATTAACGATATATATGATATGTGAAAAGTTTTACTGGGAGTCTAATGCGGATCAAAAGCTCAGTTTGCGTGTTTGCTACGTTACTTTTTCTATTTGGACAAATATGCGGATTGGGTGCTTCGTTGACAAATAGTTTTTCATTTCATGGCGCTGGCGTCACCGTTGATTTAACGTTTCTTGAAGAAGCTCATCCCACAGAAAGCATAACGCACAATCTAACGATAACTGCAGGTAATTCTCTAACACTGGAAAACTTCACGATTATAATTCGAGTTCTCGTAAACTCCAGTTGGCAACAGGTTTCCACGGATGCTCGCACGGGCAGAGACATGGCGCAAAACGAGAAACTTCCAATCACGTTGAAGTTCACGTTACCTCAGAATTCGCATGGAAAACTATACTGTTTCATGTACGTTCTAACAGACAAAACTTCAGATCCCCTATCTTACACGTTCTACACTACTCACGTTCGAACATATACTTATAGTGAACTGCTGAGCGAGTATAACGAGGCTGTTACAAACTTTACTGATCTCCTTTCAGATTATGAAACATTACTAGAGTCATACAACATTCTCTCGGGTGAGCATGGCACCTTAAACTCAACCTACAATTCGCTCCTCCTCGAGTACAATACTTTGCAATCGAATTACAACTCACTTAATTCCACATACCATAACCTCCAAGCAAGTTACAATTCACTTCTATCAAGTTACTATTCACTGGAAGCAAACTTCAATTCACTTAACCAGACGTATACTACTCTGGAAAACGAAATCAACAACCTACGCCAAAAGACCGATGCTTCAAAAATCGAAATAATCAACACAAGAAACTTGACGTACCTATTCATAGGGACGACAATAGCTTTAATTGTTTTAATCATATACATCAAAAAGAAGAAGCCAGAACCCTACGTTGTTATTCGCAAAGAAACAGTGGCTGTCAAACCAACCGACAACTCTTGACAAGCTCCCGCGTACGCTTTGAGCAATTATAAAGTTTATTTCTAAGAAGGGATTGTTAACAAAACAATACTATGGATCCTGTGAAACCCTATGAAAATCACGATCAGATCAGAAACTGAAGAAGACTATAAAGATATCACGAGAATTCATGATTTGGCATTCAACCGATGCAAAGAAGGGGTACTTGTAGAAAAGCTTAGAAAGACAGCGTGCTTCATTTCTGAGCTCTCGTTAGTTGCAGAATACAAGAATAAAATTGTTGGCCACATATTATTTTATCCAATTAAAATCAATGCAGGGACGAGAAAATGTGATTCGTTGGCACTGGCTCCGATGGCCGTGCATCCTGACTATCAAAAGAGAGGAATTGGAAGCAAAATGATAGAAAAAGGTTTAACCATGGCTAGGAAACTAGGGTTCAAATCTGTGATAGTCATCGGGTATACGAAATATTACCCGAGATTTGGATTTGCAGCAGCTAGTAAATGGGAAATTCGTGCACCATTTAATGTTCCCGAGGATGCCTTTCTTGCTGTTGAGTTGACGAGAAACGGTTTGAAAAACTGTAGAGGTACAGTTGAATATCCTAGAGAATTTGACGGTTTGTAAGAGACTGTACTTCCGATCTACCGGTGCTGGATCCACACGCATCAAAAGTCGCTTATTTTCATTGAGCAATCCAAAACTTTTGGACAGGTTAGGCATTCTCGCGGAACTGAAGCATTTTCAGGAAGACGTGCCAAATATCCAAGGTAACCGCCGCACTTTGAATAACCTTTTTCTTTCTTCTCTTCTAATTTAACTCGAAGTTCTTGCTTTCTCTTTTCGTGTCCTTGAGGTTTAGTAGAAATAGTGTCGAGTTTGGTGAAACAATGAGGACAAGCAAAATATTGTTCCCCGGATTCTATTGACAAATTACTTAAGAGAATAGGCTCTTCAATTCTTCTTTGGCATTCTGGATTCGAACAAGTAATTTGGGTTTGATTTGTCAACCTTATCGCACCGTTAGTTTGTATCCAATATTGATTCTTCTGAAGGTAATATAATTAATGAAACCAAAATATGTAGCAAAAAGATGCTTGAGTATCCGTCTTTGTCATCGTCAAAAAATCAAGAATCAAAATTTTCCTTCTTGACGCGTGCATTATACTTGAAAAAATGATATATCAAATGCTCGAGTGATAATAACATATGAATAAGTTGTTGGTGGGTTTAGGATGGAAATTCTGAAATCTGGAGAAGGAAAGAAACTTAACATCTTCAAAGAGATTGAAAGTGAGATTATTTTCAGTGGGGAGAAGATTATGTTTTTGCTGGTTAATCTGAAGGCAGGACAGGTGGTTCCTGAACATAGGCATATTCACGAGCAGATGGGCACATGCCTAAAAGGCAAAGCTGAGTTCATCTCTGGAGAGAAAAAGTTTCTGGTAGATGTGGGCACGTTCTATTGGATGAAACCTAATGAACTGCATAGCGTAAAAGTCCTAGAGGAAAGTATTCTTTTGGACGTTTTCAGTCCACCTAGAGAAGACTTCCTCGAAAAAGCATCGTTCTGATAGAAAAAGTGCTACACATATGTAAACGCGCTCAAGGATGAATAAAAAGCATGAAATCTTAGGAAGCGCGCGCGAATGAGCTCGCAATTTCTTATAAGCAACTTTCAGCAAGTTTAAGGTAGATGGAGGCGTAAAGTTTGAGTTGGGATAAGGTAGATGAAAAGACCCTTGAAATGTTGAAGGAACAGAAAGCTTTCGAAGACGAGACGGTGAAGAGGTTGACTCCCTTACAAAAATCCCTAAAGAACCCTCTTGTTAGATTCTTTATTCACAGGATCGTTTTAGATACTATGCGACATTCAGATACTTACCAAACATTGATTGATCTAAATAGACGTGCTGTAATTGGAGAAATAGACAGGAAAAAAATGACGGATGAACTTGTAACCCATATAAAAGAAGAAAACAAAATGATTGTGCAAGCAGAGAAAATCAGCGGGGTAATAAAAGACAAGAATTTCAAGCAGATTTTAGATCAAATCGTAGAAGATGAGAGAAAACACCATGAAATTCTGCAGAGACTCTTTGAAATAATAAAAAAAGAAGGGGAAGATTGGAACCAATATCTCTATGACATGTTTACGGGCGCTGGAATTCCATAGGAACCCTCGAATTTCGATTACGTTTCAAATTGTATTTTAGTGAGGGAAACATCTACCGATTTTTGAAAATTTCGTGCACTAGACATACATTCAATTAAGATAAAAATAGAAAGTGCTAGACCCAATTTCGGTTTAACAGCTGGTGGAGGGTTTTCAGGTCTTGTGGTTGATTCGCTACTTTTTTGTGTAACTATTTAGTCATCTCATTCGCTTGCACAATCCATTCTGAAATAAGTTTTATTGAGATTCCAGTTTTTTCTGATAGGTCTTTAGCAGAACGTTTTGCCAAGTCGGAAACATTTTTTACACCTGCAGCTTTCAGTTCTCTAACCCTTTTTGGACCAATTCCCTTGATCTGAGTCAATTCTATCGAAATCTTTGGTTCACCAGGCTTTTTAGTCTCCAATACTTTCTCTACTAACTTTGGTTTAACCGGTTCTTTCTTTCTTCCCGTCTTCGCTAAGCTAAATACCAGCCAAATGACGAAGCCGTATATAACTCCATTTGTGACGTTGTTTATTATTGACGAATATTCCGAAGCTGGAATACTAAGCAAATCATGCACCCATATTCCAGGCGGCAGATCAATAAAAAAGGAGACCAAGGTAAATAACACAAAAAATATTACAAAAACTACTGCTCCTATCATCTTCTCACCAAAACAAGATAAGTGAATTCAGTTTAAAGCTTTACGTGTCTACGCACTATTTTTCCACTCTCTTACAACGGTAACGAAATAAGATTATCGCTTAACCAAACGCGCACAAGACGAAGAATAAGGAAGATGGCAGAACAAACACGTAAATGCAGCATTGAACGGGCAAACTGATTCACAACTGATCAAACTTCATAATCGTTCCCATCAAACTCTAAAATCAAGTTTTTCTTTCTAAAAATTATAAGAAGATGTTCACGTCAGTTCTGATCACTAGTAACCTGATGACAAAAAGTCTTTAAGGGTTATTGTTTACAAAGTTTTAGTACACAAGGAGCAAAAGAAAGCGGTGTCAGCGTTACGGAAGCTAACCGATCCAGAAACGGATCATGAATCCCAAACAACGGTGCATTGGCTCCAAATTCGTGCCGAGGACGTAGTATCCCAAGAGAGGAGGCCAAACTGGATGGAAGGAAGTGACTGCGATGACGAAGACCAACATAGCGAAGCCTACCTCGGCAACAAAATTGAAGGCAAACCTAAGCCAGTCCCTGCTATCATTTTCATTTGATATAGGTGGATTGCTAACCGGGACCCTCCTTGTTCTAAATCTCGGGTTAATAGAAGATGTCCCTTGGGCGCTTATCCTATTCCCAGGCATTCTAAGCGTCAGAGGAGCTATAGGTGGACTTTTCAGTGGTCACCTAAGCACTAGTCTGCACATAGGAACAGTTAAAGCTAGCTATACTAAAAACACCGAGAATTTTCGTCTCCTTCTACAAGCGGTCATCACGCTAGCACTAATAAGCGGCATAACTGTGGGAATAGGAACTTCCATATTTGGCGTGTTTCTTTGGAAAGCTACTGCCTTGGATTTTGTTAGGTTATTGGCAGTAATTACTGCCACAATGGCCCTGTCAGTCATATTTGTTACTCCGATAACAATTGGATTCTCTGTTCTTTCGTTTAGGCGTGGATTGGATCCCGATGTTATAGTCTATCCGATAACATCCACAGCATCTGACATAATTAATACCGCATGTTACATCTTTTGCCTAAAAATTTTCTTTGAACTAGATTATCTTGGACCTTACATAATTGGAATAGTGGACTTGATTTTCTTTTCATTTGTCGTCTACATTTTGGTTAAAAATGCCAGAGAAGAAAAGTTTGCTAAAATGATCAAAGAATTCCTTCTTACTTTGGTATTCGTAACTTTAATTGTTAACGTAACAGGATCTTTTCTTAACAAAATTAGTGCTCGCATGCGTAATGGACCAGAGGTATACGTCGTCTACCCTTCGTTGATAACTACTGTAGGAGGCGTGGGCGCTATAATAGGTTCAACCGCCACCACAAAACTTGCTTTGGGACTAATCAAGCCATCTTTTTCCTCCATCAGGCAACATCTAAATGAAATAGCCGGATCATGGACAGCGTCGATAGGTATGTTTACACTTTACTCCATAGCCTCAGCTCTTACGAGCGAAACGACTACATTAAGTAACGCATTAAAATTTGCGTTCCAACTCTTAACCACAAACATCCTAGCCGTTTCAGCCATGGTTCTTATCGCATATGCTGTAGCGATTTCTACCTACAGACGAGGTTGGGATCCGGACAACTTTGTAATCCCCATTGAAAGCTCTTTGGCAGACAGCATAACAACAATCGCTCTTCTCGTTGCCCTAACTCTTATCGTCTAACGCCTAGACACCCTTAAGATTTCTCAGCGGCAGGTGCACTTGCACCAGAAGCCAATTCTTTGAAATCTTCCTCGCCCTCTGCATAGCCTGATGCAATTAAGACATCGCCCGCTTTAATCAATGTCTCGGGACGAGGACGCAGCCATTTTTTACCTCTTCTGACAACTAATACCCACATACCGGTCTCTTCTTGAATCTGAGCTTCTCGCAGAGTCTTTCCCACTAATGGAGAAGTGCTTGAAACGTATACCCGAGTCACAGTCTCCTCAGCGTCTTCTATTACACGCCTCAATATAGGGTGAGGTTCCAGTCCTCTCAGAACAACGTCAGCAATCTCCATAGCCGCGTCTGCGATTTCTTCTGTGACTACTCCTAACCTAATCAAACCTAGAAAATCTTTGGATTCTTTGGGTTCAAAGCCGCTGGATAAAACGAGTAGCTCAAATTCCGTGTGCAGATCGTCTATCCATTCTTCAAGGGCGTGCACTTCCTCTGCCAGTTCCCGACTGTTAAGAAGAAGCGAGGAGTATGCAAGATCAATCATGAGTTCAGACGTGTCTTTTAGCGACACGAGTTTATTTACGATTTTTCTGAAATGCCCTTTAGTTAACGACAGCGTTGACCTCTCCCTATTCTATTTCTTTGATCTTAGCTTCAGCCAAATCTCTCAGTTCATCGACCCCTAAAGGAGCGCCTCTGGCAATGAGAACGTCGCCTTCCAAAATTGCTTCGTCTTCACTAGGATCGATTATCCATTCCTTCAGTCGACGGATCGCTATTATGTCAACCCCTATCTTGGCGGCTAGCTCCAAATCAACCAGCTTTTTGTTGATTAAAATTGAGGAACGTTTAACTATGGCTCGTGTCAATTGTTCCTCCACTTTTTCGAAGGCTTCTCGAACGATAGGGTGAATGCCTATTTCTTTGAGCACGATGGTTGCTATGTCAGCGGCGGCATCCGAGATTTTGTTGGTGGCAGCAGCCACGTTTGCTACTCCTATTAGGGCTTCAGCGTCTTCCGCGTCTCTGGCTGCTAGCATGGCATTCATATCTAACATGTAAGCGAGATAGTCTACCCGTTTTTCAAGTTCTAAAACTTCTTCGGCAAGTTCGCGACTGTGGAAAAGAGCAGCAGAGTATGCTAGGTCGATCATTACTTCTGACAGATCTTTCATTTCAGTGAGGGCTTCTCGAACAGAAATGGGTTTATACTCAATTTTCTCTGGTTCCGTCAAGCAGAGAAAACTCCTCTACGTTAGCATTACTACGCTTCATCAATTTTCACGTATAGATAGGTATATGACACTACACAATCTTTTAATCTTATCGCAAACAGCCCCCTAGCTCCAAAACGTAGTTCCAACTATGTTTTAAAGAAGCAAAGTGACCACTATTCCGGAAGCCAGAGGTATAGTTAGGTTATCGCTGATTGGTAGGGGGAGACATTCTACCAGCATGCCTACTGCGGCACCCACAAAGGCTTTCACCGGACAAACAAAGATCATAGCCCCAAGGGAGGCGAAGAGGAAGCCGAAAATTGAGCCCTCCAAGTTCTTTCCTTTGTTGAAGGGAAGGGGGACACTTCCAAATTTTCTTCCAAAAATGTGGGCAAAACCGTCGCCTAACGTGAGTATAGCGATGGATGCATAACTAACTGACGCGGGAAAAAGTGTGAGTGAAAATATTACACCCAAGGCGAAAAAAATTGGCGCTGTGGCAAATTCGTAAAGTTCTGATTTATTGGCTGCTCGCCATGTTATTGCGGAAATTACGGGAAAGTTTGTTCCTAGAAGTCTAGCAAACTCAGACAAGATGTAAAACAAAGTCAGGATGAGTATCAATGAAGATGCCAAATAATTTCCGAATAAATATATGCAAAAAAATGGTAAGAAAAAGCTACTTATATGAATTGTTTCGCGAATTCTCTTGCTTTTTGAAATAGTTGGATTGGAAACTTGCAGTACATTATTTGTTATTATCGGTAGAATTTCTGAGAGGGCATCTTTAACGACGAAGTCCGATTTAGCAGTTAAGAGGAAATCAGGGTTGTACCCAACCCTTAATGTGCAAAGGGGAAACATCGGAAGATTGTTTCGGTCGTCAGCGACAACAACGCAATCTTTGGAGGTTAATCTTTCTTTTTCCATGATTTTCTTCAAAACGATTGCTTTGCCACCGGGTTTTAGAACATCGCCCCCAATCACACCTGTTAAATGCTCGTTGACTACCTCTAGTTCCAAACCAAATGCATAGTCAGCTTTTAGCCTAGCAGCTAGGTCTTTAACAAAGAGGGTGGGAAGTCCTAGACTGATGAGGGCTGTCTTATATCCCGCCTTGGTTAATCTTTCAAAGACTTCCTTCGCACCGGGAATCAAGGGAATCTTCTTGTATAGTTGGAAGACCTCCTCCACCGTGAGCCCTTGGAGCATCATAAAAATTCTTTTAAGTGTGGATTCGAGGGAAAGTAACCCAACTTCGTATAGAAAACCAATTATGATTACTTTAATGAATCCCCAGAGATCCACACTTCGTATTGTCTCAAAAAGTAGGAAACGCCTCTTCGGTATCAAAACCCCTTCTACATCAAAGACGATCAATCGGCTAAACCTCTCTCTATCTGCTTTCCCATTCGGCAATGGAGGCGTGCCCCTAACAGTAATTACCTTTTTGAATTGAATAACTTTCCGCATGTCATGGGGACAGTTCCAGAATGGACAATATTTAATTACGCATTCTTTAACTCCGTCGTCCTTAAGTATGAGCTGGAAAAAACATTATACACTTAAAACTAAATTTGGAGGTGTATTGCACTCACTAAGATTCTGGTCACTTCAGCGTGGCCCTACATCAACTACGTACCTCATTTGGGCAATATTGTAAGTTCCATTCTGTCAGCAGATGTTGTCACCCGATACTATCGGCTAAAGGGAGACGACGTTGTTTATGTAACTGGCTCTGACGAACATGGAACTCCCATTGAGGTCGAAGCCGTCAGACTAGGAATCTCGCCCAAAGAACTTACGGATCAAAACCACGAGAAAGTCGTGGATCTATTTGAAAGGTGGGGTATATCGTTCAGCAACTACACTCGAACAGAAAACGTTTTACATAAGAAGTTTGTGCAGGACCTTTTACTGAAAATTTTCGACAATGGCTATATCTTCACCCAAGAAACAGAACTGCCTTATTGCCCGAAGTGCGACAGATTTTTACCAGATAGATTCGTAGAGGGAATCTGTCCGCACTGTGGTTTTAAACAAGCACGTGGAGACCAGTGTGAGGTCTGTGGAAGGCTCCTCGAACCCGCCAAGCTTGTCCACCCCTACTGTACAATCTGCGGCTCAACACCGCTCATAAAAAAAAGCAAGCATTGGTATTTTGACCTGTCAAAATTTAATGCGCAACTTCGCGACTATATTAGAAGCAACAAGCAATTACCTGACAACGCCAGAAACTTCAGTTTGAACATTCTCCAAGAAGGATTAAAACCCAGGCCAGTCACGAGGGATAATAAATGGGGTATTCCAGCACCCTTCCCAGGTGCTGAGAACAAAACTATCTATGTATGGGTTGAAGCCGTTTTAGGATACTTATCAGCCACAATTGAATACTTCAAAAAAAGAGGAGAAGAAGAAAAGTGGAAAGAATACTGGTTCAACAAGGAAGCAAAAACATTATACTTCATAGGAAAGGACAACATTCCCTTCCACACTCTTATTCTTCCAGCCCTGCTCCTTGCCACTAATGAAGACTACAACTTACCATGGAACGTTGACTCCATCGAATTCCTAATGTTTGAAGGCCAAGCTTTTTCTAAGAGCCGAAGAAGAGGCATTTGGATTGACGAGGCGCTAAAGCTATTCCCAGCCGACTACTGGAGATACGCTCTCATATCAATGCGACCCGAAACAAAAGACACCAACTTTTCATGGAAGACCTTCATCGAAAAAGTGAACTCCGACTTAAATGACACTCTAGGTAACTTCATACACAGAACCCTGACCTTCATCAATCAACACTTCAACATGATGGTGCCAAAGCCAAACAAACTCGATGAACACGAAAAAAACACTCTCAAGTCGACTAGAAAACGGGTGGACCAAATCGCACAAAACCTAGAACACTTTAAACTCCAAGGGGCTCTGCGGCAGGTCATAGGTCTCAGTCACCTTGGAAACAGATTCCTTAACGAAAAGGAACCGTGGAAAACCATTAAAACCAGCCCACAATCTGCAGCCAACACCATATATGTTGCCGTCCAAATCGTCAAAAACCTCGCTATAACCATAGAACCCTTCATTCCTTTTACAGCAGAAAAATTACGGAAGCTCCTTAACTTACCGGAAAATGTTCATGAACAAACATGGAACGAAACAAAAAAAGATCTTCCACCCGGCCAAAAAATAAACAAGGCAAAACCACTTTTCAGCAAAATAAGAGCCACCGAAGAAGAACTAGAGGTCATGTTAGAAAAAGCAAGGTCCAAGTAAAATAGTTGTCTAGGTCCAATGTGCGAGTGAGCAAGATGAAGTGAAGAGCTTGAGCCTAAAAATTGACCTTCACGTTCACACATGTTATTCTCGTGATGCTGTTACAACCCTTAAAGAAATTGTTACCTACTCAAAGAAACGAGGTTTAGATGGAATCGCTATCACCGACCACGACACCATTGTCGGAGCAGCTAAGCTCCAAAACAGCGATCTCATCGTCATCTCTGGAATTGAGATAACAACCCTAAATGGTCACCTCCTTGCTCTCAACGTAACTACGCCGATCCCTCCAAAATTAGACATAAACAAGACGATTCAGATAATCCACAAAGCTGGTGGGATCGCTGTCGCCCCCCACCCCACCGCAGTTCATAGATCGGCGCCAAGCCGACAAAGAGCTTCCTACGATGCAATTGAGGTGCTGAATTCAGCGGATATTCCCTTCCAGTTTTTAACTTACCTAAACCAAAAACTTGCTACTCGCCTTGGCCTTCCACAAACCGCTGGAAGTGACTCCCACTATGGTCCTGAAATTGGAGCCGCTTACACGGTTATCGAGGCTGACCCGGATGTGGATGAAATTATTCTGGCAATCAAAAAAGGAGCAACGATTCCTGTGGGAAAATCGATACCGTGGATAATTCGACTCAAAGGAGAAGCGTTAAGCCTGAAAAGAAAGGTATAGATAAAAAAACTATTTTTCGTCTTCAAGTTGGTCTAGATCTAGGTCGATGTGTATTGGTCTTTCTGTTTCTATGTGGGGATCTATGTCAAAGAGACTTAGCACTAAGGTCTCGGGAACAACTTTAGGTGCCTTATGCGCCACTTTGGAACTTACCTCCGGATTCGTAACCTCCAAAACTTTATTCACTATTCTAACCATTGCTCTCTCGTCCCCAAGCCTCTACGTTAAGGAGGTCTCGAACCGCTATTCGAATAGCCTCTGCTCTATTCGGATAAATTCTTCTTTCGTTCACCAACTCATCTAAAGCTCGAATGTACGGCTCGGGTAGATAAAGTGTAATTAGTTTCATTCGCATCCCTCCTGTGAAACAAATGTGCGCAAAAATAGACAAAACCCTGTTTGTAGTTATATAGGTATATATTAAAAAATAAATATGAAACAAATATGAAGAATTTTTTTCCTAATAAGTTTTTCCCTTTCTTTTCTGTAGGTCGCTGTTCCTTTATGTAAAAGAACAACTTCATGGGACCTTTATGATTTTCTTATATAATTAAAATTCCACTAGTTTCAGGTAGGGCATTCTAAAGATTTAATGCGACTGTGAGCAACTGGGCGGAAACTTGATGACTGAAAAACCTAAGCGAGTCTACGTTAAAAGCTTTGGTTGTCCAACAAACCTCGCAGACGGAGAAGTCATTACTGGATGCTTGTCAAAGGCCGGTTTTGAAATCGTTGAAGAAACTCACAACGCAAATATCTTGATTTACAACACGTGTGCAGTGAAATCTCCAACTGAAAATCGGATTATAGACATCTTAAAAAAAGCTCCTAGAGATAAACGACTTATCGTAACAGGTTGTTTGCCTCTGATAAACTATGAACGATTAAAAGCTGAAGTTGACTTTGACGGCGTGATGGGCCCAGCTCCCGGCGCCAAAATCGTTGAAGTTGTACATCGTGTAGATAAAGGAAGAAACGTTGTTGCGTTGGTAAGGAACACCAAACCGAATCTTAGTCTTCCCAAAGTCCCGATAAACAGCGTCATAAGCATAATTCCCATCAATTACGGTTGTTTGGGAGCGTGCTCTTACTGTTGTGTTATCTTCGCTAGGGGGAGTTTAAGAAGTTATCCAGTCAGTGAAATAGTTGAAAAGGTGAAACATGACCTAGCTTTTGGCGCCAAAGAAATATGGTTAACTTCCCAAGATACGGCTTGTTATGGAAAGGATATCGTGACCAATCTCGGAGATTTAATGAAACGAATCTGCGAAATTGAGGGAAGATTCTTCGTTCGGATTGGAATGATGACTCCTAACCAAGCGCTGGAAATATTAGATGAATTAATCGAAGCCTACAAAAATAGAAAAATCTTCAAGTTTCTGCATTTACCTGTTCAAAGTGGAGACGATGAAGTCTTAATGCATATGAATCGTTTCTATACAGTAGACGACTTCAAAAGAGTTATCGCCGCTTTCAGAGAAGAAATTCCGAGAATAACCGTTGCAACAGACGTTATATGCGGCTTTCCTGGCGAAAGCAGAGAGGCTTTCGAGCAGACGATGAAACTCATTAAGGAGATTCAGCCTGATGTCGTTAATATATCGAAGTTTTTTCCAAGACCTCATACACTTTCAAGAAAGATGAAACTCCTTCCACCTCAAGAAATAAAAGAAAGGAGTAAAAAGATGGCAGATTTGTCAAGAAGGATTTCATTCGAGAAAAACAAGGCGTGGATAAACTGGAAAGGAATGGCGGTCTTTGACGAAAAAGGGAAAGGAAAGTCGTGGATTGGACGAAACTTCGCCTATAAACCATTAGTAACGAAGGATAACGAATTTTTACTTGGAAAAATTGTGAAGGTTCGGGTTGTTAAAGCTTTTCCAACCTATCTGGAAACGGAGGGCACACAAAGATTTTAGCCTCCGCCCACTGGAGGAAAAATCGCGACCGTGTCTCCCTCTTTTAACTTTGTTTTAAACCCCTGCAATGCAATGATGCCCGTGCCGTTTACGAGGATCTGAATATATTTTTGCACTTCACCCCTCTCGTCATAAAGGTATGACGTGAATTCTTTACCATATTTTTTTGAAAGATGAGCTAATAATTCCTCTACAGTGAAAATGAATGGTGAGTGTATTTCATCTTCCTTCTTGCCAGTTATTTCTCTGAGGGATGTGAAGAACCTTACTTTGATTTTTATTTAAATTCCCTCCATTGTTGCTATCAAGTTGATTTGCGGGGTAGAATTTATCTTATTCTGCGTTGCAGCTTGTTTTAAGAAAGTTTTGACGAGGCTATGATTTGTTTATAATTCTGTTAATTTCTTCTTCCAAGTTGTGGCCATGACAGTAGACTAGAACCTTTTTGATTCCCTTCACCTTTTCAGCTGCTTTTTTAACTTCAAAGGCGAGTTTAAACGCAATTGGGCAAAACGGACTTGAGGGCACAAAATCGACTTTCACAATTCCAGGTTTTTGTTCCTCCACGCTAGTGATCATTTTCATTTGACCAAAAGTTAACCCTGTTTCTGGGTCCACCACCTTCTCCACTTCGTTTCGTACTCTTTCCGCTAGATCCAGCAACTTTTCCACCACTTAAACATCTCATTCGTAAACTACGTAGAAAACGTTTTTCCCCTCCTAATAAAAGGGAAGGCTGTACATTTTTTGAGCTCGATTAAACTTAAATATTGCCACGAATTCTCAGATTAAACGGCGCCGCTTAAACTGTCGATCGAGCCGCCGTAGCTCAGTTAGGTAGAGCAACGGGCTGTTAACCCGTGGGTCGACGGTCCGAGTCCGAAGACGGCGACTACACGTCGCGTCTGGCGAATCCGGCGGCGCCAACTCTTTCCACTTTAAGTATTACCTGGTTCTAGAAACTGCACATGCTATTTGGATCCAAATAGATTGTTCATAAGGAGCGTTTTATATATCTAAGGAGAGCTGATTTTCCGGTGCTAACCCGTTATTCGGTTTTGGCCACCACCAAGAAAATGCCTATTGCGATTAAGACTATACTGGCGGCTATGAAAAGGCCTGAAAAGGGTGCAACTACCCCTCCGGGGGGATCATTATATGTAAAATTGATGGTTAACGCTCCTATCAAGATAACTATTAGTCCAAAGAATTTCTCGACGATTGTTAATCCTAAGGGCTTCTCCTCGCTCATTTAAACACCTTCCAAGGCTTAATTTTACAGTCTTTAGGTTTATTCTAAGTTAAGTCTCTTCTGGAACGAATTTATTTTTTGCGAAGTACGATCTAAGGTACTACAGCGTTGTAGTTTGTGCATGCATACATAAAAACGTTGCATAAGTAAATTGCGAAGGAGGTTACATCGGGTCCTTAAGCAACATCCTTCGCGCGCGCTTTTCAGTCTCGAATATATCTGAAAAATTCATATTGTATTACAATTCAATTTTTGATTTAAAGCCTTTTTTGGGCTTCTTTTTTCGAACTGTATTACCTTTGCTTGTTCGAGAAAAACGAAGTTTGCTCTAATTTTAAGCATTTCCCTATTAATATATACGGATAGTTCTCCGTGAACGAGTTAGAATGGATAAATGTTCAGTCCGCGCGCGCTGGTAAGAAAGAAAAAAGGAAAAATTTACAGATCGTTGGTTTCGGTTCGGATGAGTTTCGATGGGTGTCTTATCAGAATACTGAGTACCTACCAGTTTCAAGACTAAGACCGAAGCCTACTAATGACGGATCCCCAACGATCACATCCATTATGGTTACTCCTGTTGCCGTTCCCTCCATAGTAAAGCCTGCCAAATCGCCGGTGCCATGTTTCACTGCAAAGCCTTCATACAGCAGCCCAGCGAACATGTCTTCAGTTGTGAGCGTCGCTGTCACTCCGCCGAGCGTGAATGTGAAAGTTGGTCCCGTGTAAACGTACACGCCGCCGCCGGTAAATTTGATGTTTAGAAGGCCTGCGACAGTTCCTGCGGCGTAAGCGTCTAGTGAATGCCCTATCATGCTTCCAGTAAGGCTGACAAGGTTAAGTTGCCCTCTGCCTGTGTAGGAGTTGGAAATTGAATTTCCCAAGGGGAAGGATACTGCATAGAGGTAACATTCGCCGATCATGCCCCTCAGGTGCAGAACGTCGCCGGTCGCGAAATCTTCACCAGGGACAGTTGTATGATCAATTATGACCTGTGTGTAAAGGCCCTTTTGTGGTGGAGTTGCAAACGCTGGTGCGGTCGTTGAGAGTAACATTAGCAACATCTGAATAGAAATAAGAAAAGTCTTTCTAACCACTCTTTTTCACCTCCATCCAAATCACATACTCAAATCGTGCCAGGTTAGTTCCGTCATCACAAAAATATGAAACTATTTTTGTTGATTTTTGTTGACAATAGTCGAAGAAGAAAAGCTAAACCTGCGCGCGCATTTTAACTTGTCACAATTGCGACATTATCATAATGTTGCTACCCCGTTAAGGAGAGTGCCATAAAAGAGGGAAACATCAATCAATCTCTTTCAGTTTTGCTGGCAAATACTCGTCAACAATGTATGCATTATAAGAAATCCCTTAATGACTTCTCGATGTTTGCTAGGGTAGATCTGCAACTGTCAAAAAGCACTATAAGATCATATAGAAGCTGTGTAAAGATTTTCTTTGAGACAGTTAAAAAACCAATCACAGAAGATGCTGTTCGAAACTTCCTTTACAATTACAGCCAGAGGTACCCTAACAAATCAACCTACTCTAATATGCTGAAAGCTCTGAAATGCTACTTCAAACGATATCTCAAGATGAATCTGATCGACTCCTTCCAATTTCCCAAACTAACCTATTATCCTAAGAGAGTACCCACAAAAGAACAGTTACAGGAATTCTACAAAGCACTACCTACACTAAAAGAAGGTGCTTTGTTTCTTCTGTACGCTACAAGCGGTTTAAGGAAAAGTGAGATACTTTCAATGAGGCTAGAGGATT
>CAYFWY010000021.1:0-18470 GCA_964346895.1 uncultured Candidatus Bathyarchaeia archaeon
CTTCACCAGCGACGGCGGGAACTCCATTTGGGAAACGTGCGGTCAGAGCGTATTCCTTCGTGCCCGGAGACACGTCGGTTACCGTACCCTTTATTATTACGCTGCTTCCGTGTGGGATAACGTCGCTTTGGATTGAGACTGTGGTGGCGCTTGGACCTTTACCTATGGCGTATACGCGCTGGTCGTAGGTGTCCATAGTTGCTATTATGCTGTCTCCGATGATGGCGCGTCCTCCCCAGCGGGTTTGCCGGAATAGTCCGTCCGCTCTCCAGACGACGTCGCCAGTTTCAGCGTCTAGTGCGAACATTGGTGCACCACGTGGTTTGGGATTTAAAGCTGAGTGTTCTAGGCTTCCGAAGTAGATTTTTCCGTCAGTGGCGAAGAGGGGTATGACCCACCACCTGTTGCTGATGTAGGATTCAGTATAAGGATCGTCGACAACGTACTCCCATAGTCTTGTGCCGTTGTTTACGTCATAGCAGTAAACTATACCACCGACAGTTGCGGAGTATAATTTGCCATAAGCGATGATTCTATCAGGACCGAAGAACTCTGTGACTGTATCGCTCCATGCGTCCGCGTAGATTTGTGGTTCAGTTTGGTACTTGAATTGGCCGTTTTCAGTGTTGAAAGCATAGTGCCGTCGGTTTTCTTTGGTTAAGAAGACCGCAACTTGGTCTTCTTGGCTCCAAGCGACCCAACCTGCTTGGCCTATACCACCAATGGTTAGGTTACCTTGTACCCACTCAGAGGGGGCGTTCCAAGTTGTGTTGTATAACAGCGAACCTCGGTTTCCATCCTCAAGACCAATGCCCCAGAGGTTGACTTCGGTTTGAGTTACACGTCCGCCAATCACTTTGTCGCCGACAAAGACTTTTAGAATGTTTCCTGGAAGATCAGCTCCCGGTAAATTTAGTGCAGGTATTGAAACGTTCATGTCGTATCCATTTGCCGCATCTTTATTTCCTAATGCTGCGGGAGCCCAGCTTTCAGCGAAGAAGCCGAAGCCACCAAATTGGACTGTTGGTACAGTGTTCCATCGAGTTAGTCGCCAATCGGGATTTGTGGAGTTGCCGATGTTATCCACATCGTATTTCAAGATTTCGCCGCTTGGACCGTAGTAGTTTGAGCCTCCGGGTACGCCTGTTATTGTAAATAGATAGTCACCAGTGTAGGCTTCACAGAAAATCCAGCTTGAACCTTCGGTGAACACTATGTACGAGTGAGCTCCACGGTTGTTGATTGAATCATGGTAGTATATTTGACCAAAATCTACTCTGCCATCACCATATGGGAACTCTCTTTCCCAGAGTACCTCTCCAGTGTGTATGTCTACTGCAACAACGGTTTGGGGTTCAGGACGACTGAAAAAGCCAGACCATTTTTTGTTGTAATAAAATATTCCGTTGAGTATTATTGAGCCTCCGAATTTGCCTTCGTATGCATCACCATCATTCATTCCATGAGGCCCTAGGTCTGTTTGCACTAGTCCACCTTGAGTGTCGCCTATTGGCATTTGCCAAAGTATGTGTGGAGTTTCTGGTCCGTCGTTGTAAGGAGCCCACAAGTTTTGTGGCTCGGCCAACCAGCTGCCCATACTCGTCCACCACTCTCTCAACTGAGTATCTACGGGTCGCGTCCAATATTCAGTTGGAGGGCTATACCCAGGATAAGTTAAAACTGGATCTGCGAGAACTTCAAGTTCCACTACTTCGCTTTCGCTTGCCAAGTATGTGGCGCCAGCGTAATCCTGCTCTGGAAAGACGGTCTTTATCTTATATATACCAACTTGGTCAGGGACGAAAATTGTTCCGTAGGTCCCCGTCGAAAAGGTCTTGAATGGTCCAAGATCTGTTTCCTCACCTTGAGGATCTACTACGTGAATAGTTACGTTCCAGCCATCTTCGGCAGTGTTTAGGAAGTTAAGGGCTCCAGTGTTTATCTGCGTAGGTTGGTCGACTCCCACTGGATTGGGTATGGCCTCGATGAACGGATAGGTTGCGACCGTAGGTAGTGCGCTAACAGTTGGTAAGATAGCAACAAAGAAAATAGCCATAGATAGCAACAGGACTAAGGTAAATGCAGCTAACTTTGTTCTGTGTTTCGAAATCTCTCTCATTTTCTTTCATCCCTCAATTCTTTGAGGCGATAATACAATGCGTTATTTTTGTTTAAGTATCTTTCGTATACAGGTATATTTCATATATAATAATTATTTATGAAGAGTCGATTTTAGCATATCTATTTTTACATAATGTATAAATGATACATCTTTTCTAAGTCTTGATGGATGCGCGTACGTTAAGATGAATTTATGTAATGTAAAAACAAGTATTATTATGACAAATGATTCAATTCGATATTAAATCCTACGTTGGAAGCTAAATTTAAGCCCACATACAATTATTTGTTCTTCGGATTTTTTTTCTTTGCCAAAACAAAACTGAAAAGCTGTGGGATTTTAGAACTCAATTTTCGAACCGGAAGAGGGGCTTTTCGCAGAGGTAAGGAATATTCTCCTACCCCCATGACCTTATATTTCCTTTTTCGAAGATCTGTCACCGTCCATCGACTGAGGTGTAGCTCATACGGATTTTTATCGAAAGCTCCATTTGGGAAAAAGTGTGAAGGTGTGCTAACAATAACAGTTTCAGCGATGCGTTCCATTTCCGCTAATAACTTCTTACCATTGTTTCTCGGAAGGTGTTCAATCGTTTCCACGCATGTTGCAACTTTGAATTCTTTGTCACCGAAAGGTAAAGGATTTCTTCTCAAATCTACAACATATAATTCGTCATATAATTTGTATTTTTTACAAAAGTCAATATAGGGCTGCCAGATATCAAGTCCTACAATTCTTGAAGCATTTCTATAAATACGCATCAAAGCGCCAATTATACCTCTACCGCACCCCACATCCACCAAGGACGTTACATCTGTAGGAATGAGCTCCATGATCTCACTAAGAAAAGGATGAATCCACGTCCTTTCTGTCAGCAATCTAATCTAGCCCACCTGCTTGCTTCTTTTCGCGTATTCTGTTTCTACATTTCGTTGTTCAAGATTCGGAATGTGTGTTCGAACAAATAAATTGTTCGTAAGTGGATTCTGGTTTGCATGCACACGGTCATTACCGGAAAATACCCAATATTAAGATGGTGGCAGGCACTGCATTACTCAAAAAGAGAAAGATTATCGTTCGCTTCTTAGAGAAAGTAAGAAAATCGTTAATACCCTGAACTGAGGCGCTAAATGGTTTCGCCAAAGGCAAGAAGATGCAAGCTCCGACAACATTGATCGTTAGGTGAACTAGCCAGATTCCAATTGCAGTCGGATTTCCTGTTGCTAAGGCTGCTATCATGACGTCGAAGACAGTGCCAATATTTGCGCCAAGGATGTACGGCAAGATGTGATGTTTAGTGTCAACAATTCCAGTTGTGACTAACGGAATAAGTATTGAAACCATTACAGATGTACTAGGAACAATTATAGTGAAGATTAAACCAGCCAAGAAAGCCTTCGAAGTTTTCCCAAATGTTGACCGAATCAAGCCACTTGATACTTCACCAGCGAATGCGGCTGACAAATATTTCTCACAAGTTTTCAAAGAAAATATTAGCAGAAGACACCCTACGATAAAGCCTATCCAAGCAGGGACATACTCAAGTAAAAAATCTACCCACGGCGTAATTAGATTAAATATTGAGGGAATAGCTAACAATCCAGGGATTTGGGAGAAGAATGAGCTACCAGTCAGCGCTATGTGTGTGAATGTTTTGAAAAAAAATTCTACGGAAAAGAAAATTAAGAGAGTACAAAGGTTATACCAGTAATGCAACATTGCAACTAGAAATGAAGCTCTGAACCTCTGTTTCTCTTTCCTAAAGTACCCGATTACCGAGACAAGTTGGGTGGTCACTGTTGTTCCAACCTCGGCTCCTATAATTGTAGCTACAGCAACATATGTTGGCATCATACCGACGGATACAAAAGCAATAATTATGGAATCAAAGGCTCCACTACTCTGAAGGAGTGCAGTGCCAAACCATCCCGCAAACACACCTGTTTCGGTGTCATTTATCAAACCAATAAAATCTTGAACTTGTTCTTGACCTATCAGAACAATTGACTCTTTAATGAAAACTATGGAAGATATGAAAAAATAGAGGCTTATAACGGCAAAGATTAGATTTTTATGTCGGATGACGATGGACACTTAAATAAGCCTCATTTCTTTTATATTTGGTGTAAATAATTCTTTTGTTGTAACCGGTGAAGAATTTGTCGTGGTTTGATTTGTTGCGAAGTGATTCTAAATCAAGCACGATGAACCTAGCACAGAACCAAATAACAAAGGCTATGGGTACAGTGACTATGCTAAAGGATATCATCATAGCTTTTTCTGAAGGCAAGAGTTCAGAAGTGGAAAAACATATAGAGAAATTATTCTTGGATGAGATGGAAATCGATGATCTTCGAAGATCAGTTCTCAGTGAATTATCGAAGCAAAGTCTGCCGTCTAAATATCGCCAAGATCTGATTCACATCGTAAAATGCTTAGATGTGCTGGCTGATCACGTAAAAGATTCAGCAAGAAACATCAAGGTTTTGCTGGCCACAAACGTTCCAAAGGAAATTTGGAATATAAATGTGAGAATTGCAGAGGCTCTAGTTAAAGGTTCAGTTCTATTGGGGACCGCCATAGAAATGCTTGGGATTAGTCCTCCTCAAGCGCTGGAATTCTCAAAAAAGGTTGACGAACAAGAAAACATCGTTGACGGCGAGTATTTGAAAGCCAAGGCATTATTCTTGAAATATGATGAAGAATTAGGTATCGCTACATTGTTAATACTGAAAGATCTTTTGGAGTGTATGGAAAGAATAGCAGACACAACTGCAGATACAGCAGACTACATCAGAGTTTTGGCAGTGGGAAAATAGCTCATGCAGCGTATAGGTGATTCAACGAAGGTGTGCGGGTGGGTTGAATTTTATTTCCCACGCAACGGCGTTCGTATGTTAACTTCAAATTACCTCTTTTGCTAAATGCTTGTTTTCTTTTAACCAGTTTATTATTACCTCTTTGTTTTTTCTAGCATGTTTATCGCCATTCCACGAAACATTGCGGGCACCTTTTTGCCTACTTCTATTTTAAGTTTTGAAATCAACTCGTCTTCAGGATTCAAGTTTTCGCATCTCCATTACATTTAATGTTATTGAACCATTAATTTTCCAAGTTTGATGAAATGCAACGATTCATCGCAGTGGGCGAACTTTCGGGTGTGAAGCTTCTTCGCTATCAACAGTTCACCAATCCACCAATAAAATGAAACATAGATAATAACTTCTATGAACTCAAGCATAGCAACAATAATGAAAAAAGGGGGAAGATTACTTCAGTGCATGCGTTTAGGCTATCGGTTGCGTAAAGACTCGCATTCTTCTATTGACAATGAAGAGAAAGACAACCACTACACCCAAGACCACCGTCGCCACTCCGAAGAGGTAAACCATGTTTGTGACATTCTTGTTGGCCACCACCTGTTCCTCCAACTGATCCTCCAATTCTTCGTTAGCAGCCTGCTGCTCATCCAACTGATCCTCCAATTCTTCGTTTACCGTTACTTGTTCCTCTAATTGTTGTTGATATTCCTCTGATTCTGCTTTATAGGGCGACTCGATGTAGAGTAACGGTTGATGGGTTGGATGCTCTGACGAAAACCAAAGCTCGGATTGAGGATTCCACAGCTCAGTTATGGCCTTTACATAGACCTTCGTGTAGCCTGGAGCGATGTTCATTGGAAGACTGAACGGAATGTAGAAGATGCGTGAATTTCCTGGCTGAATTTCAAGGGGTAAGGTTGCATTTGTGTTGAATTTATGTATGTAGACGTTTTCGTTTGTATAGTAGTAGTCAATTGTGGCGCTTAGTTCGGTGACCTGGATTTTTGTCTCTTGGTCGTTGTATATGGTGACTGTAAGGTAGCCTGTTTCGCCTTGCAGGTAAGTCTCCTTGTTAAAGGTACACGCAGTGATTGTCGTAGCTTGCACAGCAAAGGGATAAATCATCAAAGAGAGAAACGCCAGCAAAGCGATTAGGCGTCGTTTTTGAATCATTTTTGTCTCTCCGATCACGGACTTTGTCTGTTTTCTCACAGCAGAGATGATAAAAGAGTTATGAACTAAAGATAATGATTGAAAATACGCACAGCTAAACTCCTAAAACGTTCTATATTCACGCACATGATTAATCATGATGAAGCGAATCTAACGATACCCTTCGCACGTAGTCAACAACAATGTAAAACAATTCTAAAAATCAGTTAAACGCATGTGAAATATGCTAGAGCAAACACTCGGATTAGTCTAAGATGCTTTTTGCATGAAATGTTAGTCTTACATCGTGCGCACAAGAACGGGAGAAACAAAAGAGGAGCATGGAAGATTTTTCGGTTAAAATGTTGCGTTTCTGACAGACGGCTTTGAGCATTTCACATCACATATTGAACGCATGCATGCTAATGTTAGAGAAGACACTCGATACTCGTAAACATATTTTAATTGAATGCTTACAAAAATTAAGCATGGGAACCATTTATGAAACTCAGTAAGCGAAACGCTCTCTTTCTGGCTTTATGTATAACCGCGTTTTGTAGTCTATTACTAGTACAGCAACTACTACGCCCTGCGTCGGACCTAGAGCGAGCGGTCACAAACGCAATAGTCTTCTTTGAGGGGTCGCGCGAGCCATACGCCCTGCTCTGGCTCGATGTTATACACCGACGCTTCGGAATCACATCTTTCGCCGATGCCTTGCAGCGCTATGATGAGATGCTGGCCGAGGATCCAGAGGAGGCGCCTCTCCTGCGCGTGTTTCGCCGCATCGCCGATCACGACAACCCGCTGCAGGCTGAGGACTTGGAAGCCGTGTCGACCGACACCGACCAAGCCACTGTTCCCGCCCTCTATTGTGATCGACTAGGGCTACCCGCCGATTACCCTGAGATGCTCGACGAACTGGCGAGCCTCGGGAAGTACAAGCTAACACATGTATTACTGGCCTGGATCTGGATTCAGGACAACGGCTATGAAGTGCCACTGCCCGACGGCTTTATCAAGGACGTTTACCGTGACACCGCTGGGTTGATCGACGACGACCCGGTGGTGGATGACCTTGAGCTTGAGGCCGCGGCGTTTCTCTATCTGGCGGGGCAGGGCGCGCTCGTTGACGCTACCTTTGTTGAACGCGTTATCGCGGTCCAGAATGACGACGGGGGTTGGGGGTATTCCAGTAGATCGGGCGACTCGGACTGGCACCCCACGATCTTAGCGCTCATGCTCTTGCTACACGTGAGATTCCCCGCCGACTTGTATCCGCCGATACTCGCTCCCACGTCGCCGTAGAGGAGGTCGTCAACGAACCTTTGGATGATACCGCAAGAATGCGCGCGCCATTTTCTTTCTGGTCTGTCTAGCCATAGAACCCTTTGAGTGCCTTCATTGCTTTTAATGTAATCCATTTGCTTGGTTTGTGCTTCTGCTCAATGTTGGTTTGAAAACGTCCATTGAAGGTGCTTTCCAGTCTCCATCCACTCTGGTTATCCTGTTTGGAGATCACCAAGTCTACGGCTTCCTGCATTCGCTTATCTCTGTAACCCAGCTTCGTCAGTATGCCTAAGACTTCTAATGCATCTGTTTGGTACATCAGAGGAAAGCCGAATCGTAACCAACCGGTCTTGGACACGCGGCTCAAGTCATGGCTTCTCTTGTAAATATGGTGAATAAGCATGTATTCTGCTGCCTTCTCAATGGTGTTTTTAACATCATCAGATCTTTTGTCAAATGGGATCTCTGACAAAGCCTTAAATGCTTTGACAACACCCATGTGGCAAGAATGTTTTCCCCAACAGATCTTATATCTGTCGTAAGGCCAAACTTTTGGTGGACCTTCTGTTCCGTCGTCAAATCTCTGAAAAGTTGTGATCCACTTAATTGCACGCCTGACCCTGGGATCCTCTATGTATCCAAATCGAATCAAGCTCCAAACCATGTTGCCTGTTAAGCAAGGTATGACTCCGCTTTTTCTGCCTCCGCCGGTTCTTGCGCTGGTCCACATGGAAAAACCGCCGCTTTGGCTATCTTGAGAGTTCTCTAAGATGAATTCGCATGCTTTCTTGATTCTTTCATCTCTTCCATCTGCTCCGAGTTCAGCCAAGATTATGAGTTGCCACACCGTTCCTTTGTACTTTGCCGTGTAGAATCTTTGAGGAGTTTCCCAATAACCTTGGGCACTCTCTTTCGCTAGAATTTTGGGCACTACTCCGATGTTCATAATTTCGTTTTTCGCTTCCAACACTTCAGGATCGCTATTGGGTCTATCCAAGATATCGGTCAAAGCAAAATACCGCACCGAGGGATTGTTCTTTTCTAAAAGCCAATCTGTCGGATCCTCCTTCAAAACGGATCTCCAGTTATCCATATTTTCTCAACCTCACCTTTCTTAAAGTCTTAACAACCCTTGAGGGGTGACATGACCTCTCCAGCTGATCTGCGTGTCAGAGGAACCATGGAGTCACACTTCCTTATCTTTACCTTTCTCTCTGCTACGAATTCTCCAATGATTTGTGCCTTAGAAATTATTTCCCTTAGTATACTTCTTTTAACTTCTTTAAAGAGGAACAGCTTAACCAAAGGTTCTGGATCTTTGGCGAAATCCCAAACTCCAACAACTCTTCCATCAACCAAGATCGTCGACGTGGAGTTGCCAGAGCGATCAAAGACCATGTCAATGTTTTCATGGTCAAGATATCTCTCACGTTCCTTGTAACCCATAAGGTAAGGGTCGAGACCCGGTAATAGGTTCACTGTTCGCTTTTCAAAAGAGGCTTGTGTTTCTATGAGTTTTTTATCCGCACGGAGTAGAACGAACTCTCCCCTGAGAACCGAAATCTCTACTTGAGTTGTCTGGGTCTGAATGTTGCTCAACGCCTCCCGCACCTTTGTTTTACTTAGACCAGTCCACCAAGCAACGTCGTTTTCAGTCACAGGACCAAACGAACTCAAATACTGTTGCACCAAAAGAGTGTTCGATTCCATCTCATCCGTCTCGATTAAGTCTACGGTTGGAAAATACTCATGAAAAACGGAGTATCTGCGAGGACTGCTCCTCACCAAGAGCCCCTGATCACACATCAGATACAAAATCGCAGAGACATTCAGCTGCGTATCCAGAGCCTTCTTTATCTCAGAGGCAGTCATTTCTCGCCCTTGCAAAAGGTCTAGAATCGACTTCGAAACCTCCTCAAAAGTCCTAGACGAGATTCCTCGGAACTCTGCATACCGCTTGGATAGCCTCTCATTTGATTCTCTCGTAGCTGTGTACGCTATGGGCATCATTTCTTTCGTGAGAATATAGAGCGTTGCTCTCATACAACGAATTTTTCCAAGGTTTCTGTTGACATAAAGCTCTTCGTCCAAAACCGTTTTCGTGAAGTTCTGAGTTCTGGCGAGAAGAGACAGGTAAGGGGTTGTGAGGCTTGTGGCGTGCAAGCCGCCTACGTCCGCCACTATTTGGACGATGTCGTCGGTTGCTGAACCTTCTGCCAAGTGTTGTTTGCCCAAAACAAAATGATTAATTCTTTCCAGATCTATCTTCTTCATTTTCTCAACTTCAAGAAGTAGTTTTTTCTTGCGGCAACAGCATCTAAGACGGAGTGCAAGATTCTGGATTTCTCTTTTAGCCCTAATCCTTTTGATCTTTCCTTCGCTTCGCTCAACGCTGCTTTCAGCTCCCCGATTTCGAGGACAGTTGCAGCTATGCAATAATACCTCTTTGACCGTCCTTCGTTAAATTCCTGCAGCATTTCCTTCAGCAGTTTCTCTCTGATTTTCTGCTGCTTCTCGAACTCGGCTACTCCCTTCTTTTCGATAAAGTCTATGTTGTCTTCAAGCTTTTGATAGCACTTGAAGGTGTCGCTTTTTTTGCCAATTTCCCTGTGCCCTCTCCACTTGTCACAGGTTTCGCTTTCTATGCAATCCCAGCAAAACTCAATTCCCTTTCTCTTAACCGCACAGGTGATAAAGGGACAACCAACAGTCATTCTTATCTCGCTTTTGCAGCCTCCGCATCTGCTTGCGCCTTGAATATAATATGATGGACAGAGCCTGCAAGAAAGCCCACAAACTCCAACTTTGGGATGTTCTATTCTCATGAACTCACCTAGGTCACAATCCTAGACTTCTTCTATAATCATAGGAATTAATTTCGTTTTAGCAATTTCTTTAGTGAAGCTCCTTAATCTGAAAAGTACTTGATAAACCAATTCTTTTCTTTTATAGTTAACAAGATATTTACACCTTGCGAATCTACTAGTTATTGCCTATGCTCACAACTTTCTTTGGGATTCGCGAAAACAAAAAAGTATAATTTCTTTCATGATCTTGAATTCAATCGATTTCCATTTTTGGGGGTGAACATCTGTTGAAAATTTCTTTATGCAACTGCAGCGCCACGTACAAATTCTTAACTCCTGCACATGACATTGCACATTCTATTATACAGCCGCTTAACAATAATTAATCCTCGACAAAGGGAAGTGAATTGCCTATGGACAATGAATTGCTACAAAAATTATTAGAAAAAACAATGACAAAGCAAGAACTTCTCCAAAAAGTTGAGCTAGACTTCGATCTACTTCCTATAGTGCTCAAAGGAGTTTCTTCATCAAAAGCCGCGATTAGATACGGTTGCGCTAAGGTACTAATTGATTTAAGTGAGGAGCATCCGGAAAGAGTGTACCCATACATGGATTTTTTCGTAGATCTTTTGGACAGCAAGCATAGAATCCTCACTTGGAACGCCTTGGCTATCATTGCAAATTTGGCTAGAGTCGATAAGAACAAGAAGTTTGACGCAATATTCGACAAATATTACAGCTTCATTAATGATGAATATATGGTCACCGTGGCTAATGTTGTTGGCCATTCTGGAAAAATTGCGTTGGCGAAACCCTATCTCGTCGATAAAGTAACAGATGAGCTTCTAAAGGTTGAAAACATCTCTACAACCCTTCACCTAACAGAAGAGTGCAAAAGAGTTGTTGCTGAAAAAACCATCAAATCTTTTAACTTGTTCTTTGACAAGATTAAACAAAAAGAAAAAGTAACCTCTTTTGTTAAAAACCATCTTAATAGTCCAAGAAAAACCCTGAGAAGGACAGCAGAGAATTTCCTCAATAAATGGGATTAGCGCGCGCATGTAGAAGTCACAATTGCAGAAAAAGAATCCTATACTTCGCACAGAACCAAATTGCATGAAGTGCCTGAAGCTGATCCTCTACTTTGTTTTAGGTGTTCAACGTCTGTCCTGATTGCCCAGTTATAGAACCCAAAAATTTTTCCAGTTCGTTTTCTGCATTGTCAGCGCGGATGAATATGGGAACATTTTCTATTCCTGTGGCAATGTAACTGGACAGCAGCCATTCGCCGGGTGCAAATTCCAATGTCTTTTCTAGAATGCCCTGATCTATCATGAAGGTGTTGCTCACCACGGACCGGTCATAAGGTCTCGGCAAGGTTCCTACAAAGTAGGTATGTAGTTGCTGTAACGCATTGGTGTTTAAGTAGGCGATTCTTTGGGTGGCAACGCAACCGCCTAATCCATATTTCCTTCCTTGCCGAAGCAGGGTCTCCACCTGCTTGGAACATCTTTTCTCGATGCCACTGGAGCTAGACATGTCTGGAATAAACTCTTGGGCTTCATCAAACACAAAAAGAATGTAAGGTTTAACCTGGAACTTTCTCTTCCGGCGGTTTAACAGGTCACGTGAAAGCGTTACAACCAGCTCCTTGATTGTAAATGGATCCGCAATGGACACGCATAAAAGCCTCTCGTCTCCTTCGAGGAGATCGCGAATCTTTGCGGCAGTGAACCCTCCGGTTTCTTTCTCTTCATCCTCCCGTTTCTTTGCCAGAATGTCTAAAAGTGTCAACCTGGTTGTTGCCCAAGCGAAAAGTCCACTGGCTTCATGAACCTTGAATTTCTGCACTGCTTGACTTGCTTTTCTATGGATAAACCTTATGAAGTTCTCGTTGACTTCCTGATTCTCAATGAACCCGTGTTCATCCAAATATGCTAGGATACCCTCACGAATTTCATCTATAGCATTCACGTAGTGAGGTTTTTCTATACTGGATTTCCTCTGTTCATCCAGTTCATCAAAAAATTGACTAAACGTGGGAACCTTAAGCTTCGGCTTCGTGTAATACGAAACCTTACCCTGACTTAAAATTTCACGAAGCCCATTCAAGACTCTTGGGTCAGCTTCGTACTCTCTTGGTTTTACAACCGAATTATAAAATTGTCCAACTGATTCAATCTTACTCTCAGTAATCACCTTGGCGGGTATCGCTGGATTCGCCAGCAAATCCATCAGCAGAAACGGATATTCGCAGCTAATGTCGAAGATTATGATCTTCGTGTCTCTGGTATGATAGAGAATCCTTCTGAGAACGTTGGACATAAGGTTGCTTTTGCCACCACCTGTGAAAGCGAATACGCCGAAGTGGTATCTAACCAGCCTTTCAAAATCTACGTAAATCGGAATAACCGTCTTGCTGGCCTCAAACATCTTAATACGCCCTAATCTAGGGTCCTTCCTAGCATCTGAAGTCGTCTTGGAAGCGTCAACACCCAGCTTTTCAACGATCCGCTGATTATACATACGATTGATCATGTCGCTGTTGAGAATGTGAACTTCACTGGCGACAACCGGATAAGAGAACCCCTTAACAAATTCCGGTTCCTCCTCTCCACGAAGTATGAGATCATAGTTGATGGGTACGGAGCTGATCTGAATTAACATCGTAGCCCGATCATCGGTTCCCCAATCCGCCTCAGACTGCTCAATAATCTCGAACTGCATAGGATAGTATCCATGATCCGAAAGCCCCCTTAAACCAAAGTGTTCAGGCCAAATCCGTGAAACCTCCATGAGGGAACACCTCTCCTCACCCCCTTCCCCCTGCTTAAAATTCTTGACAGCCAGAAGCATGCCCTCCTCCAAAAGCCCCATAAGGTCCTTTTGATACTCTACTTTCACTCTGCAGTCGTATCGAGCGGATATCCCCGCAAGTTTGGATTCCACCATGATCTGTGCCCTTCTAGGTATGACGGCACTCAACCGCCCATGGAATCTTTCCTCAAAATCGGTGAAAAATCGAGCATAGGATTTCTCCTCTCGTGGCTTCAATTCTCGCTCGCCTCTCCCTAAACGTAATCGTACATTATATGAACTCCCTCAATTTATGATTGCTTGAAATCCACTTTCTCGAGCTGCTGGCATGCATGCTCCCGTCAAAATCATAACGTTTGGGTGTATCCCTACGTATTGTAATTCCATGTTGACCTATCCTTAAGATTAGGAGGCAGATCAAGAGTTGCCATAAAAATCTTAGGACTGATGTTTCTTCCAAATTCTATTAGTTCTTGATCCAAGCTTTGATGTTTGATGTACTAGTCTTACATTATGGAAAGAATATGGAAGACTGAAAAACCTCATATACTCAGCAAATAACAAGATGTTAGGTGACTAGTTAATGAAAGTCAGTAGACTGAATGGAATGACGGTTATTACAGCAAACGCTTACATTCTTGGGGAAGTGGATGGAGCAGAAGTGGACACAGATATATGGACGGTCACACATCTGGAAGTGAGTTTAACCACAGAAGCCACAAAGGAACTTGGGTTCAAGAAGCCTTTTCTTGGTTCTATGAAGATTTGTCTGCCCGTAAATATTATCAAGGAATTTGGAGACGTAATCACACTCAAAAATTCTCTTCAGGAACTGAAAAACCTCAAAGAATGTAAAATCTAAGAACTTCCTTCTTCTAGCCAAACCACTGCTCCTTCTTCCAAATTTAATTAGCAAACAATATAGATTTTGATGGTAATGCACGCTGTATGTGTAAAAGAGAGACTTTCAGGAGAGACGAAAGCATAAAAGATGCTATTAGAAGTAGAAGTTCAACATTTGCCAAAGGATTGACTCCTAGAGGAGAAGACAAAATTAGCCTTTCTCCGTTGCAGAAACTCTCGAAGATTCAGACATGCCAGCATTAATTTTAGGTTATTGATTTTCATTTTCAATTAACATAAAAAAGCCAGAAGATCGTCTTCATTAGGCTTCTATCTGTAAGGATAAGGTGCCAATATGTTTTTAACGGTTTTCACTATGACTTATTGCACGGCGTCCGTTATAGAAAGGAAGCATCCTTTTTGAAAATCTTGCGCATGAACCTCAAGAAAGGTATCGCAAAGGTCTTACCGGAGAGCTTGGACGATTTATGGCATCTTTACAACATAATTCTTAAAAAAGATACAATCCTTGCTCGAACCACCCGACTGGTTAAAGTTGAAGACAATTATGCTCGTCCAAAAAAAGGGAAAAGAGTTTCAGTTTTTTTAGGCGTAGAAGTTGAAAAAGTTCTGTTGGACAAAATCCTAAACCGATTGCGGATACATGGAATCGTTTGTGAAGCACCTGAAGAAATAAGCGTAAAGGGATCACGGCACACGATAGATGTAACCGTGGACAAACCCATAACAATAGTAAAAACTGAGTGGCTGAAACATCAAATCGACAGATTAAAAAGAGCATGCAGGGTAACGGCGGCGCCCATCGTGATAATGTCGATTGATGACGAAGGATACTGCGTAACGGTCTTACGGCAATACGGCATCGAGGTGAAGGCAGAGGAAAAAACGAGGCTTCCGGGAAAGTTTGAGGCGGAGAAAAGGACGAAGGCTACCCATGAATTTTTTAAAACAGCCTTGAAATCTCTAAGAGAAGCGTGGACAAGCCTTCGCAGTCCAACAGTTATTATTGGACCAGGATTCATAAAGAATGACTTCTTCAAGTATGTAAAGCAAGAGGCTTTAGACATTGCAAACGCTATTATCGACTTAAAAGGGGTGAACAGCACAGGCTTGGCTGGAATACACGAAGCACTGCGTTCCGGAGTCCTGACCAAAGCACTAAAGCATGTACGTATAGCTGAAGAAACAAAGGTTATGGAAGAAGCCCTATCAAGACTGGGAAAAGGAAGGAGAGACATAACATACGGATTCGTTGAAGTTGAAAAAGCAAGCGCCTACGGTGCAATTGAAAAACTTCTTGTAGCAGATGCCACGCTAAGAGAAACCCCGGACGAAAAAAGAAAAGCCTTGGAGAAAATCATGAGGGAAGTTGAAGAAAAAGGTGGACAAATCATGGTCATCAGTACGGAGCACGAGGCAGGAACACAACTTCTTTCATTGAGTGGCGTCGTTGCACTTCTCCGCTTCCCCTTAGGCTAAAAATTCACCTAGGGCACAGATTATTATTCGAAAAATTTGAGACGCCTACGGACAGCTGGATTTTGATCAGCGAGTTTTTTCAGAGCCAACTCAAAGGTTTCGTCAGGTAACAATTCTCTCTCAATAAAGACTCCTGTTCTACCAACTTCGTCACGACGCAAGAGGGCGTGAACACGATCTAACACGGTGTTGAGGGAAATCCCTAAAAGATTTGCAACTGCCTCCTCTTGACCAACAACCGCGCTTTCAACATGTCCTTCTGAGCTAGGTTCGATGAGCATGAGGCGTTTGTCCACGCCGGAGACGCGTATGCCTTTTTTGAGCATAGAAAGCGACGCTTCGCCACCAAACTTGTAGAAGTCTCTCTCCACTGGACGAAGCTTTGTTAGAGGAAAAGATATGCACCGTTGTTTATCTATCTCGATGTACCCCTTCACCGCGTAGAGGGGTGTGGCTTGCACAATTACTCGACGGTTAACCGAAACACCAGAGCGTTCGAGACCCGTTTCTATCATGAAGGAGGATGGTGGGTCTGGCAGGAATACGTCGATGTCGCTCGTCTCCGAAACGTCGCCTCGAACGAGGCTTCCATGTGCGATGGAGCGCAGATGAAACTTTTCCAGAATCTCCATTATTTGAACTGTCTTGGATCTCAACTCTCTCAGCAGCTTCCAGTGTTTATTGTCATAGATGATCTCTACACGTTCGGCGCGTTTCACAGGTTTTTTAGCCATCTCGGCTCACCGGTTGAAGGGAATCCCTCAGCCAGTCCAAGTAAGGTGGCGAACCCTCTATTATGGGAAGCAGAATTATTTCCGGCACATCATAACTATGAAGTTCCGTAACTCTTTTTGAGATCCTTTTGAAGAGACTTTTGTGAGACTTCATGAAAACAAGAAACTCGTTTTCCTCATTGATCTTTCCTTGCCACCAAAAAAGAGAGGAAACTGGACCCAAAATGTTCGCACAGGCAATCAACCTTTCCTTGAGCAAACTGCGCACAATCTTCACAGCCTCTTCCTTGTCGGGAGTAGTTATAACCACAAAGACATGAGACATAGGTTCTCCCATAAAGACTATAGTAGACTATAATAAGATATAGTTAGACCAAAGGAAAGTGTCCTTTATTTCTTTGCTTTCTTTCTGGCCTTGATAAATAGAATTGCGCGCGCGACAGCGGCTATGATCAAGACAATTATCACGATCCAGAATACTGGTGCCGGGATCATCTCGATAGTCTGTGAAGGTGATGTAGGTGAAGATTTGTAGGTTGCATAAATGCTTAGTTGACATGAAGGACTAAAACTTCCTGGAGGAAACGTGTTTGATACTGTGACTTGCGTGGTCGAATAGATCGCCTTATCAATTACTCCCGTGGCAAAATAGTAGGTGCCAGCACTAGAAAAGAGAATGCCGAGCCAGTAAACAGTATTTGGAGTTCCAGTGTATGACACAGGAAAGTCAACCCACCTCCCAGAAGTTCCACTTTGATAAACTTCTTCACTTGCCACTAGCAAACTTCCTGGTTTTCCATTGTCATCAGAGTAGATTACAGCTTTTGCTGAAGTTCCTCCAGTAGCTAAATACATGCTAATCTGTGATATCGTCCCAAACTTTGAAGGACTGGTAAAATTAGAAAGGTAGATTCCACCAAAAGTTGCTTCGTTGGAATTTCCAACACTTGCATATCCAAAAATTTCTGAGGTTGAATCACGGCTAAGAGAAAAACCACCAACCAGTGTTGGAGATACGAGTAGGATAAAAATAACCATAGCCACAAAGACTATAATTCTACGACTTTGTATCATTAGCTCACTCCATCGGGCAACTTTCTGATTCATAAGTTAAAAGGTTTTAACCTAAATCAACCTAAATAAGTCTATCGTGCTACCCCCATTTTTTAAAATCCGAGACCAAATATACTACAAAGAACAATCCATCGAACCGCCTCGTGCATACATGCGTGTAGAGTAAATTCTGTCCCGTAAAAGTCTGTCAAACATAATGTTTAATATCTATGCAAATCCTTGTCAATTGTGCCAAGAAACAAGATCCTCCAAAATCATTTCTAATAAAAGATTTCAAATCGGATTTGGGATTTTAGTTAATTTTTAAATATCATTTTATAGTTTGGTTAATTCTTGCTTGGGAAGTAGCCGGGAGATAGAAATAGGGGTTGTCTCTGATCTGAGACGATGTGAAAAATGATAATTTGTACATTATGCAAGCGGAAAGAAGCTGTTTTTCTTCGTCGATACTCAGGGGAGAAACTTTGTGGAAGATGCTTCTGTAAATCTATAGAAGATAAAGTGCGAGGAACGATTTCCAAGTATGAGATGTTTGAACCGAAAGACAAAATTATGGTGGCTGTTTCCGGCGGGAAAGACAGTGTGGCACTCCTGCACATACTTGCAAAGATTGAAAAGATCTTCCCAGATGCAACCCTCAGAGCTGTCACAGTTGATGAGGGAATAAAGGGCTACAGGGACGAGGCTCTCAAAGCCGCCAAGAAGAACTGCCAAAAGCTTGCCATCGAACACCTAGTGACTTCCTTCAAAGAGGTATACGGTTACACTTTAGACGAAATCGTAAACATTATTCGACAAAGAACAAAGAAGGGGCTAAAACCCTGCTCCTATTGCGGGGTGCTTAGAAGAAAAGCCCTAAACACGGCAGCTCGAGAGACAGGGGTGGACAAACTTGCCACAGCCCATAGTCTCGACGACGAAACTCAAACCATGCTTCTCAACATCGTTCACGGCGATGTCCTGCGGATGGCACGAACCAAACCTGTATTAAGAGTAACACATCCGAAACTTGTGCAGCGCGTTAAACCAATCTGCAATGTACCTGAAAAAGAAATCGCTTTTTACGCATATCTGAAAAGAATCGAGTTTCAAAGTTTTCCCTGCCCCTACGCCCAAACCGCCCTAAGAAATGACATACGAACTATGCTCAATCGCTTGGAAGAAAAGCACGCTGGAACAAAATTCACCATCTTACAATCCATGGAAAGGATTAGCCCGGCGTTGGAAGCTGTGGTGGAAGAAGCAAAGTTGCAGAACTGCAGAAAATGTGGAGAACCAACCGTCGGAGAACTTTGCAAACCGTGCC
>CAYFWY010000022.1:0-18151 GCA_964346895.1 uncultured Candidatus Bathyarchaeia archaeon
TTAGAGAATTGATAATGGAAATTCAAGAAGTTGAAGTTCATGGGACTGACAATAACAGAAAAGATTCTGGCGAACGCTTCTCAAAAAAGTGAAGTGGCTCCAGGCGATGTCGTGATCGCCGACGTTAACATAGTAATGGCTCACGACTCCACAGGCCCTCTGGCAGTTGAAGGCTTCCGCAAAATCGGGAAAAAGGTCTTTGATCCGGATAAAATTGTGATGGTTTTTGACCATTTCTTTCCTTCGCCAAGCGTAGACGCGGCTGGACTTCATAAAAAGGTCAGAGACTTCATAGCAGAACAGGGACTTCCCAACTTCTTCACGGATGGAGTTTGCCACCAGATTCTTGTCGAAAAATTCGTTTCCCCAGGAAACGTAATAGTTGGTGCAGATTCCCACACCTGCACCGAAGGGGCTTTGGGGGCCTTTTCAACGGGTTTAGGGTCAACCGACATTGCAGGAGCTATGGCGACTGGAAAATGTTGGTTTAAGATTCCCTCGAGCCTGAAATTTAACCTGTCTGGTTCACCAATAAAAGGTGTTTATGCCAAGGATGTTATTTTAAACATTATTGAACAGGTTGGAGCCCACGGAGCCCTTTACAAGGCTGCCGAATTCACAGGAGATTATGTGAAAAAAACGAGTATTTCTTCTCGTCTTACCCTATGTAATATGGCTGTAGAGATGGGAGCTAAAAATGGTATTATTGAGGCAGATAAGAAAACTCAGGAGTTTTTGGGGAAAAACGGTAAGATTTTCAGAAGCGACAAAGACGCTGTTTACGAGGATGAATATGAAATAGAAGTGGATAAAATTGAACCTCAAATTGCCTGTCCTCCCAAAGTGGACAACGTAAAACCTGTTACCAACTTTATAGGAAAAAAGATAGATCAAGCCTTCATTGGAACCTGTACCAACGGAAGAGTTGAAGACTTGGAAATTGCTGCTGAGATTTTAAAGAGAAAAAGAATTGCAGGTAAAGTTAGGCTTTTGGTTGTACCTGCGTCCTCCACAATCTACATTGATGCCTTTGAAAAGGGGTACCTGCAAGAAATCGTCAAATCTGGGGGGATTATCTGCAATCCAGGGTGCGGTCCCTGTGTTGGTAGACATGAAGGAGTGCTTGCCGAAGGAGAAACTTGTATCTCTACTCAGAACAGAAATTTCAGTGGAAGGATGGGGCATCCAAAAGCTGAAATTTATCTAGCATCTCCAGCAACCGTTGCAGCATCTGCACTGGCTGGAGAAATTGTTGATCCGAGGGATTATGTGTGAGCGCTTGGAAGTTTGGAGACGACATAAACACTGATCTCATAACTCCGGGAAGATACACCATTACAACGAACAAAGCAAAGCTAGGGAAAATAGCCTTCATAGAGTATAGACCTGATTTTGCCCAAAAAGTAAAAGCGGGAGACATAATAGTTGCGGGAAAGAACTTTGGATGCGGTTCCTCTAGAGAACATGCGCCGTTGGCGATAAAAGCTGCTGGAATCATAGCGGTGGTAGCCAAGTCCTATGCCCGCATATTTTTCAGAAACGCCATAAACATTGGGCTCCCTCTTTTTATTTGCGAAGAAGTTGACAGAGTTGACGATGGCGACTTTATTGAAATCAACTTTGAAATAGGAGAAATTCGCGACAAAACTAAGAATATTTTTCTTAGAGCAAAACCGTTGCCAAATTTCATAAAAAAAATCTTGGAGAAGGGAGGCCTAGTAAACTTTCTTCGAAGTGAGGATTACAAATAACATCAATGTGATCTTAGGAGACATAATTGGCAAAACGGTTGTCCCCGAAGCGGTTCGAGTCCTGGAAAACACTGGTTTAGAATTTGATGTTCAGCATGCGCGGCCTAGCCAAGCACTTACGCGGCTAATAATTCTTTTAGCTGCTGTCTGAAAACCGATCTGCTTTCTTCAATAGTGCTTTCCTTTCCTTTCTCCATAACCACTTTATTCATAATGTCTTTGATCGCATCTAAATTTATTTTCAAATCTGTTTTCTTTGTTAAGTCGTCAAGCAAAATTACAAGTTCATTAATTTCTTTTCCAATTTCTTCATCTTTCACTATCGTGCCAAGTGCAATATCATTTAATACATAATATGCTAGAATTGTGGTTTTTATATCCTGATAGTTTGGATGAGTTTTCTCAAGGAACCCACTCTCTGAAGTTAATCCGCTGAAATAGTTATGCAAGGCTACTAAAATGCCATACGTTTCTTTTGAGATTTCTTCCGGAAGGTGTTCTTTTACAGCTAACGAAAGCTTTGTAAAGTCCAAGTCTATTGTTCCTATCTTTTGGCCTGTGAAGCTCCTAACTTTTTCTTCAGAACGCTTCACGTAACCCTCCACACGATTCCAGTCAACCCTCCCTTGTAAGCTCCTGAGAACGTCAAATAAGGAATTAATTATCTCTATGGCAAAGCTGAGTATTTTGGCGAGTTCGTTCCGTCTTTGTTTCGCTGCTTCTTCATCTTCTGCCATTTTTTCTTGTTCGTTCAAAGCCTTAGCTATCCTCTCGTGTATCATTCCAACTAATTCCGTCTCTTCTATTTCAAAAATGTCAGTAACGCCTTTCCATGTAATGCTTAGTTCGTTTCCAACTCTTTCTATACTTTCTATCTCAGTCAGTGGTATTTCTCTGGCAATTTTTTTCCGCTTTCTAAAGTATCCCTTCTCCATATGGAATCTTACAGTGTTGCCAATAAACTCTAACCTACCACTACCAAGATTTCTTAGACTAGCTTTCGCCGAAGATTCTGAAAAAACTGTTTCAGTAGATCGTTGCTTTCTGCGTATCATGATCAACTAGTTACTGAACCAAAACCTAATAAGCTTTAATATTTGTGTCTATGCGCACGTAGATTATGGAGAGGGACGATGTTACGCATACATTAAATTGGATGCTCGCTTAAACCATTTTCATGTTCTTCTCATTAGAAACATGTTTGTTTTGTCAAAAGAAAATTCGCGGTATCTTTGGCTGTAGAACAGCCTGAGATACTCTTCTGCGTGCTTGGGTTCAAAGGGGAGATCATGAGCGGAGATGTGCTTCTTTTGTCTAAGTAGATCTTCAATAGATATTTCTGCTATTGGATAATGTAATAAAAGCTCTTTTATTTCATTGTACCCAGCTATTGTTCCTATACATTCATCTATGTATGATAAGGATTTTGGCAGGTGTTCCAACACTTGCTTTAGTTCATACTTTGACGAGTTAAAGATTACATTCATTTCAGATGTCATTTGCTCCCTTAAAGTAACGTTTTTCTCCCACAAATAGTCCTTCGTGAATAGCAGACTTTCGATCGATTCCTCATTACTCTTCAACTCTTCATAAAGAATCGAAAGTACATCTCTAGCTATGCTCAACGATGATTGGAGTACATCTCCTATTATCAAAACATTCATGACGTTAAGTGGCTTTTTTTCAATGCTGATTTTGATTTCTTCGGCCATTTTCGCATAATCCATCAATTTAGAAAGATTATCGCCTAAGACTAGCAATCTTTCACTTTGGTTGCTTAAATTGACTATAGAAGTTAGAGACTTCTGTAGATACTCGACCGACTTTGATATCTCAGCACTGTATTGCTTCTCCCAATTATTGAGTGACGTGAAAAGAGCTTCTATAGAGATCCAAGGAGTTGTTTTTTCGTCAAGGTTTTTCTTTACAAATGTTATTGTCAGGCTTTCTTCAGGAAGTTTTGGATCATATAAAGACCTTATGATAGCATAAATTTGTTCGGCGACTTGAATGACCTCAGTGACGAGAGACCGACCTCCTTCTAATACTTCTTTAATGCGATTTATCCTCATTTCCAGAGGTAGTTCCTTTTGAAAATCTGTTTTTACTGTGGTTTTAACTTCTAATCCTATGTCCGCGAGTTTTCCTATCCATGTCGAATATTCGCCGTTAACGTATATTTGATATTCTTCCAGTGAAACGTTTAGTTTGGACATTAAGTTGTCAATCTCATTGTTTATTTTCTTATCTAGTTCATTGAGTTTCTCATCCAATTCAGCGGAGTCATAGAGACCAGCTGAGGTCTTGCTAAGAATATCGTTGAGGTTGTCTTTGATTGTCAGCATTTTTCCTTCAGTAGAACTGATGTCTAAAGGAATGCTGTTCTTGACTTTTTTCAGTGACCATTCAAGAACTTGTAGCCGTGCGCGCGCGAGCTCTTTCGCCTTTTCCATGATCATCATTGAACGCATCTCCATTGTTGCTCTTTTCTTGGGCGCATAATTGAGTATGGACGCAAATATCGTGAATATGCTGGTCGCTAAAATGCCAAATATCATTTGCGAACTGTCAATTTTAGCTCTAAAGGCTAAAGGACCTTGAAGGCCAATTAAGAAGAGGAAGAATAACGCGGTAGCGCTAGCTGCTGTCATGGCGGGAAGAAGTATCTCTGCGTGCATTGTATAACTCTTTGTCATTAGCGCCTGCGCCATGAAAGCAGTAGCCGAAACGAGACCAATTACTATGACCAAAAAAAGAACTATGCCTGGAAGGGAATCGAAATATCTAGTTAATATCGCTTCCGTAGTCTGCGCCAGATGAACATCAGGCGAGAATGTGACCTGCCCAGCTATGGTTTCTACAACTTTAGTTGCCTCAATCAATCTGATTTGAGCCATTGACGCTTGCATGTCTTTTAAAACATCTGTTAGAGGAACATAAAGAAACGGGTCGGCGGCAGGGTCTTCCCACCAATATATGTTGCTTAGACTTAAAACATATTTCAAATACTGCATTATTTGAAGTGGGACTGAAATCAAAACATAGTATGACACCGTAAGGCCTAATTTCGTCTTCTTGTAGAGTACAGCGGCAATCAAGATTAAAGGTATGGCGAAATAATAGGTTTGACTAAAAAAAAGTAACATCGCGGCGATGATACCTAGATTAATAGCGATAACATCTTCATAGCGATGAAAAAGAAACGGAAGGGCGACAAATGGAAAGAGCAGGATAATAATCACTAGTTCACGAACTAAAGGCACCATGCTCATCTGCGATATGATATTTGTCCTCGACAAGTGGTATATCAAGCCTAACCCAACAAGGAGGCTTCCTATCGACATACCAGTGCGCCCGTGGTTCATGAATGTGACAAAAGCTATTAGAAAGGATATGATGGTTGGCAACGGTTGTGGAAGAAGCGGCATTAGGGACAGACCCAACATCATGCCAGCGAATGTAACTATAAACGTCAGGATCCTAAGCGATGTCTGTTTAAGTGCACGCTCCATCTCTTCTTTCTTTCTTTGCTTCCGTCTTCTGTACCAGGATCGCAAGTGAAAAATGGGCAAATCACGGAGTGATTTCAATGTTAATCAAGTAAAACTTTAATTTACAACACGGTTCTTAAAGCTTATTGTGGGGAGTACTTATGGGTAGCGGTGAACTTCATTTTGATGTTCTTGAAAACATTAGGAAGCATATTAACCAATTAAAGCCATGGTTTCCTAGACAAGCTATCCTATGCATTGGTGAATATCCTATACAGATTCTTCTGAAAGGGCCTTTCGTAGGCAAAATGGATGGCACTTTACCCATCTTTATTGACAAATCCAGCAAGGATATTGTTAAATGGAGCCAATCCCGTCTTGAGACAGACAATATTTTGGGGCTAGACTCAAATATCGACACGCATTTTTGGTTTCATGTTTTACCCCACATAACAAAGAATGGTACATTCATCGCGCGTTTAAAAAACAAACCTATTGAGAGGCTACAAGAAGCTATAATTGTATCATCTATCTGGGATGGCATAGGTAGCGCCTTGTTGCCCGCCTTAATTTCGCAATTCAAGGTATGGAACATGAATTCAGTAGCATTGGCTGTGTTGCCTTCAAAACTACAGTCTTCAGATGTTCACTTCAATGCGTTTTCGTCCATGGGAATATGTGAATCCAAGGATCTTACACCAGTTTTACTTATAGATAGAGATCAACTCGAAAGCTACGTGGGAGTTGACAGAAAAGGCTCCATATTAAGGGGCAACATCGTTATAAATTATTTATTAGAATTAATGTTAGCTAAAGAAACATTTGTTCAAGAACTCTCAGAGTTATCTAGATCCTTCAATGTCAAACTCTATACGATTCTATCAGCCACAGGAGCCAGTCTCAATGTTTATGGCTCGCTAGAAAACATACTCAACACTGCATTGTTCAGGCCTCTTTTAACTTTTGACCTATCGAGCGCATCTCTAGTTTATGTTCTTCTTCGTATACCTCTTCAACTCAAAGACAAACTTCCAAGAGGAAAAATTGAGTTAGCAGTTGCCACCTGGTTTAAGGAAAGAGTCAGCCTCGAATCCATTTACATAAGTGACACCATATACGTGGAAGATTTTAGTGACCGAATAGATGTGGTTATGTTTGTGGGAGGTTTCGATGTAACTGAGCTGTTCGCTTCGTTAGAGAAAGAAGTGAGCGCAATAAAGAAGGCTATAATTGAACGTGGTCTTTTAAGCGAAAATGAGTGGCAAGGAATCGTTGAGAGTTTAATACAAGATTGAGGTCTTCTTCCTAACGGTTTATTCTTTCTTCTGTCTGTTATTTTCTATCTCTTCAATCAGAGGTCCTGCAGTAATCCCATGCTCCAGGAGGTAGGAACGAGAGAAATTCCTCTCAAAATCGTTAGATTTGCTATGCAGTAATTGCATTTCATCGTATGCCTCAAGGTCTTCTGGCTTTCCTCTACCACCTACAACTAGAATTCTTGTTATCCATGGATCCCGAGAATCGACCACCCTTACGGTTATTGTTCTTGCTACCTCGCTGGTAACATATCCTGCTAGTGCGGTGTATAGCTCTTGTGTTAGGTCTTCGCTCCATAGAGTTGGAGGTGTCTGCACAGTAACCCAAATGTAATCCGATTTGTAGGTTGGCTTAAATCCCATGAGGCTCGGTGTTTTGAAAACTCGTATGATGCTCTTCATGTAATCTCTGAAATGTGCCATATCTAATATATCTTTGAGTATTACTTCTCTGGAGAGGGTTTCTTCTTGTTCGGTCAATATTTTGAAGATTATTTTCGTTTGTTCGCCTTCAGTGAGTTCAGTTGATCTTTCAAAGTATTTCTTGGGTTTGGTTATGTCGGATAGCCTTTCTTCATATTCTTTGTACAAATCGACGATCTTATTCAATCTTTTACGATAGTCGGAAGTCAGTTCTATCTTTTTTGCTAGTTGGTCATACAATTTGATTGTATTCTCCAGTTTTTCAAAATTCTCAAGGGTGTAGGCTTCTTCTTCTGCTATTCTTGTTAGATCCCTTTCAAGTTGTGTAAGTCTTTCTTTGGTGTATCTTTTCATACCGAAGATCTTCCTTAGCTGCCGTTCCAGTTTTGATTTATCGAATTCTTTCCTCTTCTTTGTTTCCTCTATCCTAACAAGTTCATTGTCGACGAGGCCTCTTTTATCAATTAAATTTGCCATGATTCCATGTATGTAGGTGAGGTGTTCGTCGATCATCTTTGCTTCATCTAAAGGTGTTCTAAGCATTAACTGCACCACAAGATAGATAGATGCCAACTCTGACTGAATATCTTCTAAATCTTTCAATTCAGACTCGGAGTCGGGAAGAACCTCATAGTATCTGGTTAGGGCTTCAGCCAAAATCCTGGTCTCATCATAAAACTTAAGAATCTTAAGAGACTTTTCAGCAAGCTCCGCTATATTCATGAAATCCTCCAAAAGCTTCTTTTGCCTTACGGTGAAGACTTGTGAACCAGGAATTAATTGCTTCAGGCGCTCAAAGATGGCAGCTTTCTTTTCGGAGAAATCGAGATGTGTTTTTCTAATGCGAGTAAGTAGAGTTTCTAGGTTATCCACTTTCCTGGATCTTCCTTTACGGAGCGTTAATTTTACTATGGTATCCTCTAGTGGTCCGGTCTTGGGCATCAATCTGATTGTGGATAGAAACTTCTTCAGCTCGCCTATCCAATTTGTAACTTGGTCCTCTACACACCTGACGTGTAATTCGTAGTCTTCTTCAAGCCTTGGATTGCCATACACAACGGACTTAAGTTTCTCTTCAAACTTCTCTTCGTCGTAGGTCCCAGCCTTTATAAGATAAGTCTTGTAGAGGTCCCTTGTTTCTTCATTCCTCACCTTGATTATATCGTGAATTCCCTCTAAAATATCGAGCTTTTCCCTTCTAAGCTCGGACAATAATTGAAGTTTTTCGAAATACACTTTAAAGGCTGATATGTACTCGTCCACAGAATACAATACCTTGATCATACCTAGGGTATGAACGAAATTCTCTGTGAGCCCAACCTCCGTCCCTATTCCTCCCAGAAGATCAGCTAAATCAAAATCCATCAAAACATAGAGCATGTCCACAATCATTTCATCCATTTCTTTTCGGGCAGCGACTATATTGCCTACCTTGGTGTACGCGGGCATTAGCGGCAAGTAAATGAGCGCATTTAACGGATTTCGATAAATGTCACCAAAAGACTTGCAAACATACTCGTTGTAATCCCTATTCAACAACAGAGAATGTTCGTTCATCGCTACGTAGGCCGAGCATCCCTTTGCTGGGGGGTCATCTCCACGACATGGAGCTATAACAAAAGTTATGATCGGTACACTTGATCCTAGTACTTTCCTTAAATGTTTGGCGAACTCAAAGAACACTCCACTTCCAGTGCCTCCCCCTAATCCATATATTAAAATAACGGTTGGGGTGATTATCGATGAGAGAGCTTGTTCTTTGAATGAGTTTATAAGACCTCTCACTATGCCAAGTTGGTAGAAGTTCAAGACATATACTGCCTTAGCTAATGCTCTTCTTCTACCTGCGCCTCCAGCTAATGGAGGTATGGCTCTTGTTGAAAGGAGCCATGGATTGAAGTTTCTAAGTTTGGCTCCTTCACCCACTAGATATTCATCGTATTTTTGGTTAACGAAGTCGAACATCGCTTCGGCAGTTGGAAACTTTATTGATTGGGCATGCAGTAGCATTCTTTCTTTTGGCGTACCCTTCTTCAGCATCACTTTAATTAGTTTCTCATGGCTTTCTTGTAAGCTCCTGATTTCTGGATCTGCTATGTCAATTGCCATTAGGGAAAGTCTTGTAATATCATTTTCGAGTAGTTCCTTGGTTTTTTTGTAATTCAAGAAAGCCTCTACGATGTTGGTTCCTGCTGAACCGAGTCCGATTAACATCACGCTGTTTTGGTAGGGTCTCATTGAATGTCACGCCCAAATTAGCCCTTTAAGCCTGTCTCTAATCGTTTCCAACCTCGATGAAATAGTTCTATCAACTTTTGATGCTCTTAGTGTCAGCCCTTCTAAATCCCTGATTTGGTCTTCAATGACTGATAAAACATAATGTACCTTCCCCCTAGCTCTTAGAAATACGAATCCTAATGCGATTGCTGCAACTGATAAAATCGCCATTGCTGGTAGGAAAAGGGTCTCCATAATCGATGAAACAGGCTCTTGAGAGACTGCGAGTGTATCCAAGAGGGCAATAGCTTCATCAACGAATCCAACTTCTGCCAGAGCTTCAGCTTGGTCAAGAACACTTTCAAAAAGTTCAATGTATCCTGGTGCAACCCCCGTATTCTTAAGGTTTTGTAACTTATCTTCTCTTTTCTCGAGAAGGTTTTGGTATTCATCGAGTTCGGCGTCGACCACAGCAGGGTTAATTTGATCCAAAATCTCATCGCTCGGACTAGTCAGCTTGACTAAAGAATAATTTACTGATTTGTGTAGCACGAACCCATCAATTTTTTCGTCTGTTATCCCAACTGGGATTCTTCCATAACATGACATAACGAGAGTTCCTGTGACCTGATTGAACTCTACATATGCATTATTAGGGTTATAGTTCACAACTGGGTAGGCTGTTGAATGAAGTTGCCAGTATCTGTCTTGAACAGTTGAATGCCCCATGCTAGTTGTGAGTTTTAAGTTGTTGGGTGCTGTAACGGCTACGTCAACCGTAAATGTCACATTTAACTCTGCTCCGGGGATGAGTGGGACATAATCACTAGTTTCACCTGTTTGAAAATTTCTCTCTAGGATGATCTGTCCTGTCTTCAAGTCTTCCACTCTATATTTTATGATCCATTCTCCCTCGCCAGCCCCGTGAGCAGGCGTCATTGAAACTGCAATTAACAATAGAAAGAGAGAAATTATAGACAATTTTGTTCTCATGTCATTTCCCTCGTAAGAGATTCTTATAGTGTCAAAAGGATAGTTCCTTTAGATATAACTTTTGTGCTCTGAACTAAGGCGTACATGCATGCATGCATGCGAGGTTGAAAAGGCTTGATTTAGACCAAAAAACAAAAAAAGCGGTGGAAAAGTGAATGCTACTCCATCTTTTTTAACATTGTTTATTATGGTTTTTTATGATTCGGGAAAAAGGGAAATCCACTCTCTTTGGTATCATTTAATATTATTTTATATTGTAGCTCAAAATGCACGCGCAGGTTTTTGTGACTTTATTAAAAAGGGAGCAGCAACAGACATATTATGAGCAAAGCCGGAAAGTTCCGTCCCTAGTGTCTTCCCCTATGTCTTGAGTTTCTCATGTCCTTGACCTGCCTTTTTCTCCAATCCCTCTTTCTCTGTGTTTCTATCCTTTTTCTAGGATAGTCAAAGTGTTTGGAACCTTGCCTCCTATATTCATCTAGCCTTTTATAGAAGATTGAATAGCTTATCTCTTCTTTTGAAAGCAATGACATAATCTCATTCAATTCCGTTTTGGTTTCTTGTAATGTGATTTTGTCCCAAGTCTCAGAATAGGCAAGATAAGCCGCGTGAAATCTAAAGTCCGATGGCCGGTCAATCATAAGTTTTGTTACTTCTTCATCTTCGTTAGATTGTGGTTTCGATTCTTCAGTCATAGCGCTCTATACCCTTGAAGCGGTGAAATAGTATATGCAACGCAACACTATAAATGTTCTCCAAAGCAAAATAATTGTTACTCCCTTTGGTCATGCCTGTTGGTGGAAGATTCTATTTTGCCTTCACCATCACAGAAGCCAGTGATGTAATGCAGTGCTACCTCTGCGGCGTTTTGTAAAGTTTCTTCTCCGATGCCTGGGACTCCGCAAACCAATACAATAACATTTTTTGTTTTTTCTGTTACTTTCGTGGTATCTGCATCCCGATACGGATATATTGCCACCAGCTTTTCTCTGTCAGAGACAACTATTTCGCCTCCTCTTAGGAGAATAGGTTTTTCCATGCCTATTCCCAGAAAAATCTCTCCCTTTTTAGCATACCGCATTAGGAGGTCTCCCTTCAGTTTATTTGCGTCGAAGGCCGCGAGAGCTATTTCCGTTTTGATGGAGGCTAGGTTGTAGGCGTCAACAAGGGTGTTAATGTGAGGTATGGTTCTTCCTCCTAGAATCCTTCGTATCAGAGCCTCTGCTGCTGGTCGGTTCTTTGTAGGGTCTATTCCCACTCTCCAGAAAAAAACTCGGTACGCTCTGAAGGTTGGCAGGTTCTTTATGGAGTCTAAGTCGTACTTCTCTCTAATCTCCTTAGTTGTTTCATCCTTGAATTTTTCTAGTTCAAAGTTTTGCTTCTCGACCTTTACGTCCCTGACATTGCATATTAGAACAATCAGACCTAATAAACTAGTTTTGAGTTGAAAGTCGATTTTGATTTTCAATGTTTGTCTCATCTCTGTAGCTTAGATATTTATGTAACTAATTCAGCTAGAAAAGATTTTCAAAAGTATTCGGGGTAGTCGATGGCTTCCCATTCTTGGAAGTCTTCAGGTTCTTCTGGCGTTTTTCTTCGCGTTACTAGAGTCACAACAAGGAGAACAACCAACAAAACGATCACCGTAACTCCAATCATCAACCACTCAAAAGGAACAATTACGAGTGTATACACATTACTATCTGCACCAGCATAATCAACGTCTCCGGAACAACTTGCTCTCAGGGAATGTACACCTGCCGAGGATGGATGCCACGTGTATGAATATCGCCCATCAGAATCTGTTACAACTGTTGCGAGCACATTTAACGGAGAGCCCGTTGAACTAATATACAACGTAACGTTCTTACCAGAGAGAGGAGGCGAAATGAAACCACCCATCGTAACAGCGCTTCCGCCAATCGCAAATCTCGTGGAACCCGTCAAGGACAAAGAAGAAGAAGCCAGAGCACCGTAGTTTGATGAAACTTGTCCGGGTGACAATTGTTCGCAGTCTTCAAGGGTGATAATATTCGCTGGAGCTTCTTGAAGGATATCTGGACATTCACCCACACGCCATCCGTCTCTCCAATTGCCCCCGGTGCATTCCGCTACGTAGTACCGCTTTTGTTCATAAGTGTAATAATAAACAACGGATCTAGCATCTTTTGGGTATTCTGTTAGATTAACCCCGACATTCATATGACTTTGATCCTCATAAAGCAACAAGACGACATCTAATCCGCCAGCCTTCATTATGGAAGCAGCTATGAAGGAAAAAAGGTCACAGTCACCTTCATTTTCAACGATGGTCTCTACAGGATATTTTCGAGGACCGCTCTCCACGTAAGGAATCTGATGAACCATCATCAACACTCCATTAGCAAAGTCTTCATCGTTGTTGTAGATGCTCCAAAGATCATCTGCTATTGGTTCTAGAGCATATGGAGTCACGAACTTGGCGAACTCGTAAGATTGACTCGTGTGATCCTTGCTGCAATAGTAGTCGTATAAGGAGGAAGTAACTGAAACCGTTAGCGTATAGTTTGTGGAACCATCAGGCTTTTCCAGGAGCTGGAAAGTATAATCGTAGTTAGCAGCGAAACAAGGACTTGTTAATAGAAATACTGTTAAGACGAAAATGGTGACTGTGAGTACTTGCGTCGGATGCGGGTGAACAAGTTTGGAGAATCTGCCCTTTTCTTTGATACGGTTGATCAATTTTGTCATATAGTGTAACGGCATTCAATATCTTAAGTATTATGTCATACGAAAAGCTATTCTGATGGTTAATTCACAATATTAATTACACACAAGCAGACAAAATCAAAAAAAATATTATCTCATCCCGCTCCACTATTCTAGCAGGGCGCAAATTTGTTGTTTCAACTCAAAATGGATTCCTCCACAAGGAAAACCGGCTCAAACATCGTATTAGCTCTAGACCTTCCGTTTGATCAACCTCGCAATCTTCTACATCGAAGTATCCAAATACTGGAACAAACCTATCCATACCTTTGTGCAGTTAAAATAAATCGCCAGCTCGTCCTTCCGCTCGGCTTATTCAGTGATATCAAAAAAATACTAAGGTTAGCCCAGAAATTGGAACTTCCAACCATAATGGACTGCAAGATCAACGATGTCGGACACACCAACAGAATCATCGCAGAATTCTATTACAGAGCAGGATTTGATGCCGTGATAGCCAACCCCTTCGTAGGGTGGGAGCAGGGACTTCAACCTGTTTTTGAAGTTGCCAAGCAGATGCAGCGAGGAGTTATTTTACTCGTCTATATGAGCCATAAAGCAGCGGAGGAAGGATACGGTCAAACGATGCAGGACTCTGATACAGGAATGTTAAAACCCCAATATGTAACCTTTGCTGAAAAAGCATTAAATTGGAACGCTGATGGAGCAGTTGTCGGCGCCACCTACCCAGAAAAAATAGAAGAGATACACAAAATCTTGGGAGATAAGGTTCCTATCTACTCACCTGGTGTAGGTACTCAAGGCGGAGACGTCGAGACAACCATCAAAGCCGGAGCACGCTACCTCATCGTAGGCAGAACTATAACACTATCCGAAAACCCAGCTGAAACAGCAAAGGGCGTCAGAGACGCTGCGAAACGCTACCTGCAATGATATTACTAAGATATCAACAATAGCGATATTTTGAAAACAGCCTTTTTTCGAAAATTAGGAGAATCAATTTAATTCAGGCAAGAATCTTGGCGGTCGGTTAGCCTCAGTTTTCCGTCCGTTGGTCATCTAAAGTTCCCTAGCAACGGGCTTCTTCACAGGCATACCGCCAAAAATATTGAGGAATTAAAGGTTAAAAGTCTTCTTACTATTCACGTTTGGCCCATAACTCTCTTTTAAGCAGGTCTCTAACCGCTGCCCGAATGGCGGCGCTTCGACTTGGATACATACCTGATCTGACAAGTTCGTCAAGCCCTACCAAATAAGCCTCCGGAAGCAAGACTGTTACAAGCTTCATCAATGTTTCACCTTATCGCAAATATGTTATAAAGCGAATATGTAGCTATAGCCTTAATAGAGTTTACTAATCCAAACCAAAAAACATTTTTCACTTATAAAGGTAAAGAACATAAAATGTTAAGGGCTAATTGTAGGCACAAGTGATAAACGTTGACGCGGTATGCCTTCATCCTCTTGAATTTTGAAAAATTCTGGAATAGACTCTGCCAACAAAACAGAGCGGGCAAAACCGTGCATGTTTTTGTTCGTAGGGGGATAGTTGGTCCAAAAAACGCGAAGCTGCTCCTTTTTTATGTAACAAATCCCCACAAAGAGATTCGAGGCTTCGGAGAATTCATCGAAAGGATCACAGGGAACGCCACGGACCTTTGGAAAACTTATGGTCACGAGTCTTTGTTAAAATCATACGAAGAATATATGGATTTCATGCAAGGAAGAAGAAAAGCGACCTTCATTAGGTTCAGAAACCTATGCGAACTCTCTACACCCATCCAAGCAAACGTTATATCCCAAGTTATTGGAATAAAGAGAATGCCGCGAACGGGAATGTACGTAACCAAAGAAATGGTGGATCAATTGATCTAAAGGGGTTGGTTAAGCTGGAAGAATTTGACCCTAAAGAATTTGTAGACAAGCAGGTGGAGGAGATTAAGAATGTCGTTGGAGGCGAGCGAGCCCTCATTGCGGTTTCGGGAGGCGTAGACAGCACGACCTCTGCTGCGCTCACCCACCGCGCCATAGGAGAGAACCTTCTCTGCGTTATGCTTGACGACGCCTTCATGCGGGATGGAGAACCTGAAAAGGTAGCCCAACTCCTATCTACCCCTCCCTTAAACCTACCGATAAAGGTGCTCAATGTTCAGCAACGTTTCTTGCGTGAGCTTCAAGGTTTGAGAGACGCTGAGGAGAAGCGGAAAAAATTTAGAGAAACCTTTTACAAAGCTTTGAGTGAAGCAGCTGAAAAAGAGGGATGCCGATTCCTAGTGCAGGGAACTATCCAAGCAGACATAGTTGAAACGAAGGGAGGAATAAAGACTCAGCATAATGTGTTGACCCAGATAGGAATAAGCACCGCTGAACGCTACGGATTCCGAGTTGTTGAGCCCGTTGTTTCCCTATACAAGGAGCAGGTGAGAAAAGTAGCCAGATATTTGGGGGTTCCGACGAAATTGTCCGAACGCCAACCCTTTCCTGGACCAGGTCTCTCGGTGCGAGTGGTTGGAGAAATCAAGAACGACAAGTTGAAGTCCCTTAAAAAAGCCACTGCAATAACTGAGGATAACTTCGCCAAGCATAGTCCAAGCCAATATTTTGCGGCGATTATCGACAATTCAGAAACGCCCCAACATCCCTGCATAGTGCATATAAAAGAAACAGCGGCTCGATATCTTAACGTTCCAACAAGACACCTCTATGTGAAAGTGTTTCAAGATAAAGCGACTGGAGTCAAAGGCGGTGAACGACACTATGGAGACATCGCCACCATCAAAACTCAAACAGAAGAGGGGGACATCCATCAGGCATCCATCAAAAATCTGGTCACACTTCAAACTAAAATTATCACGGAGAATCCGTCCTTCACTCGAATCTTATATGCAATTCTAGAAAAACCTCAGGAGCAGCCTTACGTAGTCTCTCTAAGAGCGATCCAAACCCATGATTTCTTGACCGCCCAGGTAGCTGAAATTCCTTGGGTAACTCTAGTTGATACTGCGGAAAAGATTCTTGAAGCGTGCCCAAACGTTTCCGGTGTCTACTATGATGTCACTCCGAAGCCTCCGGCAACTATCGAGATGGAGTGACACCGATCGCATACAAAGAAATGTATAAAGCTTTCAAATATTACTAGTAGCGGAAGGGAGCACCATGACAAGAGTTAGGGTTCATAAAATAGAGTCTATACGAGATCCTGAAGGAAACCTTGGAAAGCGCATAGAATTGATTGAGGATAGGGTGATTCCCAGGTTTGCGGTTAGGCCTGCAACTGAGGAGGCAAGGATGGCTCAGGATGTTGTTAAAGTGTTGCAGCAGCAACTTCCCATGCTCACTCCGCGAACCCAGTTAGCCCTCCCAAAGATGATTCTTTTTCTGACTGAGCGAGAGTATGAAAAACTTGGCATTGCCTTTGATGTGAACCAAATCTATGAGTTGGAATTGTCAGGAGAAGCTATCAGGTTTAAGAGAGCGCCCTAACTAAAACATTTCGCATCTCTGTTTAACTCTTGAAATCCTTATTTTCAATAAGGTTACTCTTTTGTAGTTGTCTAAGGACAATGGAGGAGAAGAAATCTGAAGGTTAGAGCTCATGTCTTTGTGAGCGGTAGAGTTCAAGGAGTCTTCTTTAGGTCAGAGATCCGTTATAAGGCTAATAGACGAAATGTTTCCGGTTGGGTTCGAAACACATCGGATGGGCGAGTTGAAGCGATTTTTGAAGGAGAGAAAGAGGATGTTGAAAGAATGGTTGATTTTTGTCGAAGAGGCCCTTCAGGAGCAAGAGTAACCAAGGTTGACATTCAATGGGAAAACTACACTGGAGAAATCAAAGATTTTAAAATACGCTATGGATATCGACAATAGTGAACACTATTTTAAATAATAAACCTCTCATCTAATGCAACCGGGGAAACTTAACTTCCCAACAATTCTGGTAATCAACAATGATGGAATCCACTCGATTGGTTTGATTACCCTAAGAAAGCAGCTGAAAAACCTGGATATAATTTCAATAAACGTGCCGGAAAAAGCCGACTCCAAGAGAATGAAAATCACCAGTCTGTCCTATAAAGGTACGGAGACATCTACGTAAAGAAAAAGGAAGATATAAAATCAGAAGCTGAGTTTCAACTGGATATCCAGACGATAATCCTGAAACAGATTTATACACCGTTAAAAAGGGAAAACCTATCTCCATTACACCTATCAAAGTGGGCTTTCTTCACAACATGAATGAACCAAAAGATCTATTGAAAACTCTCTCCGCCTAAAAGTATATGAATATTGGTCTTTGGCAAAAACCGTTCCTTTCTGTTACCACGCTTCCCTAGGAACCTTGAAATGGGAATCCTTCCCAGCGCTAACATACTCTCCACCTAAGCTGCGGACAACCGAAGCAATTTTTGCGAAGTTCTCTGAACCTAGGAACCTACGCGTTCTTATCGTGATGTGATCTCTAGCTTCCTCAAAAATCAACAGCTCCTCCAAATCTGGGGAAAACGACCTCCTGATGTCTTCAACACTTCGCATCCCTTCTGTAGAGGCAGCAGGAATCGCTGGGGCAAGAGTTGGAGTACTAACCTCCTTAAGAGCCTTCGAAATATCAGTAAGGTCTCTGGAAATCACGTTTAAGACGTTAAGAAGCTCGTCGATTCTGCGAGACAAATCTTCGATTTTTGGTTTCTCTTCACTCATCAACCCACCTCCACAAATAATTATTTTATTAGATGTTCCTCATTTGTTTTGTCCTGATCCTACCAGGTAGCCTAAAACAAATTTAATAAAATGGTTAAAACTAATTCAATAGATAAAAAATGCTGGAAATCGATGGTAGCCAGAAGAGCGGTAGCGGAACAATCTTACGACTATCAATTGCTCTCGCTGGAGTCATCGGTGAGCCCTTACACATCTATAATATCCGTCAAAGACGAGGTCAACCTGGACTGCGCCCTCAACACCTTGAATCTGTGATTACAGCCTCAAAGCTTTGTAACGCTGAAACGAAGGGCGTCACTCTTGGTTCTCGTGAACTCTGGTTCAAGCCAGACGAGATCGTAAGTGGTGAGATAAGGGCGGAGATAGGTACCGCGGGAAGCATTCCTATGCTACTGTTGACTATTCTGCCCCTCTGCGCCTATGCCAAGGGCGTTGTTAGAGTTCACGTTGTCAAGGGGGGCACCGACGTTCGCCACGCTCCTACAATAAACTATTTGAAGTGTGTGTTTCTTCCCATGCTTGAACGAATGGG
>CAYFWY010000023.1:0-17761 GCA_964346895.1 uncultured Candidatus Bathyarchaeia archaeon
CAAAGAAGACATAATCGCAATTGAAACTACAGATCCAAATGTTTGGATTTCTCTTAGCAATCTTAATCAAAATCAAACTGAAATGTGGATTGGCGGTATTGTAGAAGAATATGATAATTATTGGGGCTTTCGATTCAAACCTGATACTATTATTATCGCAGAAATTACTATAGAAGGAGCCCAATCCAACATCCAGGCAATAAGTCAAGATCTTAATTATTGGATAAACGTATGGGCAAAACAAGCCTATGTTTTCGCTAGAGTTGAAGAAATAAATGAATAATATGTTTGAGTTTGGAGTTGAAATTTGAGCCTCAAACCCAAACAGGTTTTGGAGTTAATTTTGGGGGGGTCGAAGAAGAAGGTTAAAATTTAACGCCCAAATACGTGCAATGTATCCTTTATTGAAAGTTTTATTAATTTTGATGATTTCTTACTAGATGGCAATTTTGGAATGGGGAGCACCAATAAGCGTAAAATTACATTGGAGCCGCGACTGGGCGAACGACCTCAGCGCATTTATAGGCGCGCGCGCGCATCAATCAATCTCTTTCAGTTTTGCTGGCAAATACTCGTCAACAATGTATGTTAAGCCATATCTGCTGAAGGCTTCCTGCTCCGCCTTCTTCTTTATGCTCAAGAACTTCTTGGTTTCCCTTCGCCACAGTTCTCCTTCGTATCGCGGGTCCTTTTCCAACTCATGGAGTCGTTTAATATCCACATCAGTCAAAGGATCGCTGGGCAATTTATAATCTACAATATCGGTGGCCCAAACACCGCCCCACTTAGCATCGGGCGTCGTTAATTCTCGAAGATGAGCTGCGTTTGCTGAACCCGAGATGATAACCATAGCGATGTGCATTCCCCAAGGATCTCCATCGGTGAAGATAAAGACCGGGAGATCTAATTCTTTGTTCAATCTGTGAATGAAGTGTCTAGTCGCGCGGGGTGCTTGACCTGCCGTGAGAATTAGGAGTGCGTTGTATTTTTTGTGAACTCTCTCCTCTATGAATCTGGTGAACAAGCCGCCCTTTTCTATGGCTATAACTTTGTCTGCTCTTGTTTTGGCTAATTCTGAGGAGGTGAGGGCCGGGCCTATCATTACTCCATCAGGATGCGACATCAAGTTCAATTGTTTCCCCTCATAGCCTGGAACCGTGTATTCAATTGTAAGGTCACCAAATATGGCTGAACGCTCTTCAGGGAACACTTTGAAGTCTTCTCGGGAGAAGCCTGTAACAGTTTCAAGGTCTGTAATTATGCCGTTGGATTCCGTTTGATCTTTGAAGGACATGTTATAGGCTTGAGCGGAGTAGTAAACGTCACGTAGAGTCGAAGTCTTTCGGTTTTTTGTAAGTTCGCTTGCGAAGTAACCTGCCCAAACTAGTTGGGTGAAGGGTCTGATGTGACGTATATTTCGAGCGCTTCTGCGTACATTTTTATCTCCTAATATGTACTGCCGAAATTCTGGGCTGTAGAAGATGTTTTCGGTGGATCGGCTGGGCATCCTAATCCATGGGAACTCGCCTTTTTCCATCTGGTTATAAAGTCCTCTACCAAATCTTCTCAAGTATTTCAAAACTTCTCTTCTTTTCTCTTTAGCTGAGATTTCAGTATCCTTGTTCTTCAATTGTTTTCACACTCTTTAACAACAATTCTAGGTCCGGTTCTTCTTTCTTACCAGCTAAATTCGTAGAGAATCTAGCAATCTTAGGTAGATATTTGGAAAAAACAGTTAGCCTTCTCCTTTCCTTTTCAACGTGCTCCCTTTTTGTCAAAAATTTTTGTATTTGACGGGCTACTTCGCGGATACCATTTAGGATTTCTCCATTCACCTCTGGCCTATCTGCAATGAACTCTTTGCCCACGGTTTTGTAGGGAACCTTTGTGCTACATACATGAACTAAGATGGCGATGGGCATGTCAGACGTAACCTTGTATCTCTTCCAGTTAATGGACTTAATGACTCGTACCGAAACATCGCTGGCTTCATCATATAGCAGTGGAATTCTGTTAGCAAATCGGTAAATCAGAATATCATCTTTCTTAGGTATGTTTCCACCATAGGCTATGGCTGTTTCTACTATGAATGGGTGCCCAGAGTAAGTGGAGGGTTTACGTTGAGAAACAGCAATGAATTCAGGCTTCAACTCCTTTAGAATCCCAGTCTCTAACAATTCTTCACCCAATGGGGATAAACAACTCGCGTCTGGCGGAAGGAACCCATTGAATCTCTTCATCATCCGTACGAGCCTAACAATTTCATCGGGCCTTAATCTCCGAGGGTCTTTTGTCTTTATAAATCCGGCAGCAAGCAATAGACGGAGGATGATATTCTTAGCTACTTTTGAAAAGTGTGTTTTCATAAAATCCAGCATGTTTCGAGATTTGGTGATCTTTATAAGATGTTCAATTTTTTCGACATTCAAGCCATCAAAAGATTTTTGGTATTTCTTGATTAGTTGCACAAGCCTGATGACATCTTCATGTTTCAGCTTCTTTGGATCCGCTGATTTGATGAATCCCGCGAACTCTAGAAAATTGAGAGAGATGCCTTCACCGACTCTATGGAAGTGCTTTTGCATAAAGTCCAACATATTCCGGTACTCCGTGACGCGTACAAGGCGTTGAATCGTCTCAACATCTACTCCATAGGGGTGGGGTAGCGTCTCTTTTGGTGGAGGAGGCATTTTTTTTGTGGCTCTAGTGAACAAATATAATCGACCTTTTGGGTCGACGAATTTGATGTCTGCATAAGGTGTCACTAACGCAGTCTGCTTCAAATACTCCAAAATCTTAGATACCGCCCGGAAATAGTCTCCTTCCAGAGAAAAATCAACGATTGTTCCACGCCATCGCTCCTTGTTTCTTCGGATTTTACGATCGAGGATAAGTGGGCGATTTCTTTGGATGTCAATCATCAGTTTATACTCGTATGTCTTGGATGTGCCTGTGCTTGATTTAACTTCCACGGGTTTGTGGGTGGTGATCTGCCCATAGAGAATAGCCATTGTTCCTCCAAGTCCGAATGTTCCCCGGGCCTGCTTGAGCTTATACTTCGAGCCGAACAAAACCTTGCCAAACGCCGAGGGTATGTGTCGGGCTGGGATTCCGGATCCGTTGTCCATAATCCTTAACCTGTAGACGCCAACTCCCAGCTCTGTCTGCGCCTCCTCTGCGTTCTCCCGGGATAGTCGAATGTAAATTTCTGGAGGAACATTCGATAGGTCAGAGGCATCGAGGGCATTTTCCACAAGCTCTCTTATAGATGAGAAAATCGCTCTTGCCGGGTTGGTGAAGCCTGCTATATCTCGATTGCGATAGAAAAAGTCTGCAGGACTTATCTCCTCAAAGGTCACCAAACCCCAATTGCCTCCTTATAACAAATGATATGACGAAACGCTTTCTTTGCTTTTCCGTAGCCTTTGTAGCAATTCCTCATGGAAACTACATAAGAAAGAGATTGCATGATATGTAGCAACATGACAGATCTATTCTTATTTTAGCATGGCAAATATTTCAATGTTGCTTTAAATTTTGAAAAAATTTCATCAAATATAAGAAAAGGCGATGTTCCCGCTTTCAAGTTAGTCTTTAAACGAGGTTTCCCAGAGTTCCATCTTCTTTTTCTTGAGGTCCCTCCGTTTTCTGTGCAGAAATCGATATACCGTGCCGTGTAGGCTTCCCCGAATTAGCATTCGAACCGCTTCTTTTGCAATCTCAACTTGATCTATTTCTCCAATGATGGAAATCGTGTGCCCGTATACACAGATATTAGCTTCAGTTAATTCCTCGATAATTCTCCTAGTTTTTCCCTCTTTTCCTATGACTCTTCCTTTCAACCTCTTCATGTCAGACTGAGACCGTCCCACAGTTTCCCGAAGGTCTATCACCTCTAACATAGTCTCGTCGTCTTTTAATAGTCGAAACGCGTGTTCGGGTGAGAAGCCTCTGCCGATGGCAGTGACTACTTCTTTGGCTCTGAAGAGAACCGTTGGGTCCTGAGCTGTGGGCATGAGAATTATTTGAATACCCCCTGTTTGGCTATCTATCCGAAGTCTAACCGAGAGGTTCTTTTCTATGCCTGCTTTAACCCGGCCATTAGGACCCACGAGGGCGCCGATACGCTCTCGCGGAACTTTGATGAAGGCGCTAGCCCCTTCCACTTGTGACCCTCTTTTGCATTTCCTCTACTGATAACACATTTACATCTAGCTTTTTGAAGTATCGGTACAGGTTTTCTAAATCTCTTTGCAAGAATTGATTAGCCATAGGATGCTTAATAGAGACAGCTTGTGAGACATCGAAAATCACGGGTTTGCCCTTTCGGATCATTATGTTATATTCACTCAAGTCTGCGTGCACTAACCCTCCTTTTCGATAAAGTCTCCTTAAATACGTTAGCAACTGCCTGTAAACTCGTTTAGGGTTTCTGAGAGGAGCTTCCCTCATGAGAGGAGCACTGACACCATTCTTTCCGATAAACTCCATTATCAGCACATTCTTTTCTACGGCAACTGGTTGGGGAACGTTAACTCCCACTTCATATGCGCGTTGCAGGTTTTTGAATTCTTTTTGGGCCCAAGTGTAGACCAAGGATCGGGTGCCTCGATGAACATGGGCGAATCTGGGGTCACCCTCGATGTAGGGGAGCATGCCTTTCTTAAAATCGGCTGAGGTAGTGAGGTAGATTTTGATTGCGAGTTCGTTCTCATCCGGGTCTTTTCCCCAGTAGATTCGCGCTTCCTTTCCAGCTTTTACAACTCCATAAATCGCGTCGATTACTCCTTTATTTAGAAAACCATAGAGGGCCATGAGAGTGGAGCGGTCAAAAACTTCTTCCATCACGGCTCTTTCGGAAGAAAAGTCTTTAATCAACATTTTATCTCTTTTTTCCACTATGCGAAGTCGATGTTCAAGCTTCTTTCGTACTGTTTTGCTTTGCTTGGGCATAGATGAATCCAAACATTATGACGTTTTCCACTCTTTAAAAGATGTGGCTTCTTGAGGGTATAACCTATTTATGTCACCACTCGTGGGGCATAAATGTTTGTTTATTACATTTTAACAATCTGGGCGTGAGGAACACCTGAAATTTTCAAAACCGCCTCGGGATGAACTAGTCCCTTTTCTATAGCTTTTTTTACGACTTTGTGTCCAACCATGTTCACGATTGTGGATTGTTTCATGAGTTCTATAACCTCCTCCAGAGTCATTTTTGGTCCTTCATAGAATTGCTTGTGTATTTCAAAGACAATTTTCCCTTCACTCAATTTTTTCCCCAACAGGTCTACATCGCAGGTTGCGAGGAGTACGCATTGACCCCATTTTCGCATTTTTGCGTAGACTTCCAACGTTGAACACTTTTACACAGGTCTTATGGACGATTTTGCCCCGCATGCTTCACAAACCAAAAATAAGAATCGTCGCTCTTTGATGATTTTTGTATCCGGGCGTTTGCAGATTGGGCATACAACAAACTCCTTGACGTATCTTTCGATCAATCGCTCCAAGGTGCCGTGACTAAACCTTCCTTGGAAGTTTGCTCTAGTTCCCTGGATAGTTGCAGCTGTAGCCATCTCTCCGGAGAGAAACTTTAACACATGGCGTGGCTCTCGATTGAGGGCGTCACAGATTTCTTTGAAGTTTGCTAGGATTGTTCGCATGCCCGTAACGAAACTGCGAGGCCTTGGAATTTCAAATCGCTTATGCTCGAGAATTTCTGGAGGGAGTTGTGATCGAGCACGTTTCAGCAATTCTTTGTAGTCCATCTTTAATCCTCTATTGTACCTGGCTTTTGCACTCAATAAACGAATTTCCTTTTCAGACATCTTTTGCTTGCTTATATATTTTAACTTACGGTTTTTGGAGGGTTATTTTTTATAGAAAAGCGGTTGTCACATTCTTCTGTAGAGTCTGTATTCGAGTGGTGCCAGCTCAAAGTTTTGGCAAAATTTGACGTGTTTTGCGTTTTCTCGAAGTTTGCTGCAAAAAACTTCTTTGGATAAAGAGATGGCATGTTTACAATTGTCACAATTCTTTGGGGAACATTTAGTTTGTTGGCACGCTGGTGTCATAAAACCACGAGATATCTAATGTATTAATATTTAATAAACATTTCTCGCTAGATATCAGAGGAAAACACTCTATAACATACGGAAGCACACAATAAGCAATATTTGAAGAAGGGAATGTTGTTTGGGTATTCAGAATGAAGGTGAATTTTGGAGTTGGGAGCGATGTAAAACCAAGATTAGAAGTTTGAGAGGGCGACTTGGTTTCAAAGATTCGACAAAGTTGAGGTTTCTAGGATTAAGCCTCTTCCTTGGGGACGGAAGGGTTAGCGATGATCTCAGAAATCGACTCGTTCCAGAGGTGGCACCTAAAATCTTTTGCGTTCTTTATGGATATGTAGAAGCTGAACCAGTTCCAGAATCTTCGAAACTAGTTTCTTTTAGGCAATTGCCTGGAGGCCGCGTATATCACAAAGCTTTTTTCAGTCGTGTGATTTTTCCCATTCAAAGAGTTTTTGGATCAAAGCCTGAAATGCTAATTGAAGCTGGGAAACTTTTGGGTGGTTCTGAAGTCGATTACGGAGAATGTTCAGTTAGATTATACTCCCTTCCATTGGTACCTGTCACGGTAGTCCTGTGGATAGCGAGTTCAGAATTTTCAGGCTCAGCTAACATGCTTTTCGATCCGACGATAAGTCATTACTTATCAACAGAACAGGTTGCTATACTAAGCCAACTGACTTCAAAAAGATTGAGAGATGCATATGAAGTTTTAGATAAAGAACGGTGAGGAAACGTCGTCCGACTAATGGTTTGAACAGAAAATCCTTAAATCATAACTTGAGAATCGAATATATGTAATGGTTTCCGAAGGGGCCCGTAGCTCAGTTTGGTTAGAGCGCCAGGCTCATAACCTGGTGGTCAAGGGTTCAAATCCCTTCGGGCCCACCAAATAGTTTTTTGTTAGCAAAAGGATTTACATAGACCTTGCTTAATTTATGTGCTAGTTGGTTGTGACTAGTTTGAGAAGAGACCTTGACAACATCCTTGCTGAGAAGGGAGTAGATGCCTTGCTTCTCTACTCAGAAAGTTACAAAAACGCCAACATGTACTACCTCACCAAGTTTCTAGCTCCAGATCCTTTTATCTTCCTCAAGAAAGTTGATGGAGACGCCCTAATCGTGGTCAACCAAATGGAGTATCCTCGAGCGCAAAAGCAGTCAATCGTCAAAGACGTGAGATCCTACTTGGAATACAGATACCTTGAAGTAGTGAAAACTGCGAAAGACCCGAATCTCGGCACCATGAAATTCATCGCAAACGTGATCAGGAGGGAAATTGGTGCAGACATGAAGATTTGTGTACCACATAACTTTCCAGCCATGACGGCTAACGTACTTGAGGAAGAAGGTTTAACAGTAAAGCCGATGTTTGACATCGTTGAGAAATCTCGAGAATCCAAGGATGCCGATGAAATAGACGAAATCCGAGCTGTCCAAGCAGTTGCTGAGGAAGTTACTACTGAAGCTGTAGATTTAATTGCCAACGCCGATGTGGGCACCAACGGAGCACTAACTGTAAAAAAAGAACCTCTAACGGTTGGTAGAGTGAAGTCGTTTTTTGGACACAACTTTTTGGATCGAGAATGCGTGATGGAAGAGGACATTATAGTTGCGTGTGGCCTCAAAGGGGCAGACCCCCACTACTCCGGCGATTCACAAGATAGACTCAAAGCGAACCAACCCATTGTCTTAGACATCTATCCCAGAAGCGTTCAAAAGCGCTACTGGACTGACATGACTCGAACCATCGTTAAGGGAAGAGCATCAGACAAAGTCAAAAAAATGTTTAACACCGTTCTCGAAGCAAAGGATGCCTCCATTGACGCAATAGAATCCGGTGCTCTAGGAAACGACGTTTACGACATATGCTGCGATGTTTTAGAAAAAGCAGGCTACGAAACCACGAGAAGAGGAAAACAGACAACAAGAGGCATGACTCACAGCTTAGGTCATGGAGTAGGTCTAGACTTACACGAAGGTCCCAGCATGAATGAACTATACAAGTTTCCTCTAAAGGAACATAACATCATAACAGTTGAACCCGGTCTCTACGATCCAGACGTGGGCGGACTAAGAATAGAAGACATCGTGGAAGTCACGAAAGCAGGATGTCGCAACCTCACGAAAATGGAGATACAACTAGAAGTCTAAAAGGGTAAAAATATCGAAACTCTGTTAAAAATGAAATCCTTAATGCCCCGGTAGAAAAGTGTAGGAATAAATTTCAGGTTTCGCATTCCGTTCCACCTAAATCTGCGCGCGCATTAAATAGTTGAAATATTTCTAGGCGCAGTTGGTGATTATTGCTCGATAATGAATGTAAAAATTATGTGATTAGCCTCCGCTCATGAGCGACATTAAGATAACGTTATCACCTTCACTCAACTTGGTATCAACGCCATGAAGCTGACCCATTAAGACTCCATTGACGGTAACAGCAAAACCTGTCTTGACATCCTTTAAGCCTGGCTCAAAAACTTCCCTTCTAAAAGCTTCACCGTAAATTCCAGCCAGCCTCTTTAACAACTCGGAAAGAGAGGTGCCTTCAGAAAGCTCGAATTCATCTTCTCTCTTCCTCAACATATTGCCGATGTAACCTAAGTACCGAACCTTGACTTTCAATTGCCCACCCCGAGATGGTTTTTACAGTACCTTTCGAGGTGCATCTTTTTCCTTCACCCTGATTTTAGGGAAAATTAATATTTATCTATTATCATCTCATACTACTCTTTAACCACTAACTTGAATTATTGGAGGAGTAAGATTGAGTTACGCCAAACGAATATTGCATGTAGACCTATCAACTGGAAAAACCGAAATCGAACCCTTGAAAGAAGAGACCGCTAAGAAATACATCGGCGGTATAGGACTTGGAATGCGTCTGTTTCTAGATAACTCTAAGGCTGGTGTTGACCCTTTTAGCCCTGAGAATCCAATAGTCTTTGCCACAGGACCTCTTAGCGGCACCATGGCGCCCTCAGCTGGAAATAGCTACGCAGTAGTTTCTAAATCGCCGCAAACCGAAGGAATATCTGAGTCTAAGGCTCACGGTTTCTTTGGAGCTGAGTTAAAACGTGCCGGCTACGATGCAGTTGTCTTTACGGGTAAATCTGAAAAGCTCGTATACGTGTGGATTGATGACGACTCGGTTCAACTAATGGATGCCCAGCATCTAAAGGGAAAATCACCCCATGAAACAGAGGTTGCAATCAGAGAAGACTTGAGTGATTTCTACATCCGTGTTACGGCGATCGGTGAGGCAGGAGAAAGGCTTGTTCGAATAGGATGCGCCATAAACGACGAATTCAGAGCCATTGGAAGAACCGGCATGGGTGCTGTGATGGGATCCAAGAATCTAAAGGCTGTAGCTGTTCGCGGAACGAACGATGTGAGCGTAGCAAACCCTGAAGAGTTTACGGAATTCATAAGAATGATCCACGAACGCATGAAAGGTCCAGCTACTAGAAAATATAGGACCCTAGGGACACCCGAGAATGTTCTCGTACTCAACGCCCTAGGGGCGCTACCTACACGTAACTTCACTCAAGTCACTTTCGAAGGTGCTGAAAAAGTTAGCGGAGAATACTTGAACGAACGTTACATAAAGAAAATAATTGGATGCGCGACATGTGGCATGCGTTGTGATCATATCGGAGTGGTTCCCGAAGGGCCGTACAAAGGATCAACTACGAGGGTTGAATTCGAATGTTTATGGGCTCTTGGACCAAACTGTGGTGTCGATCGTCTAGACGCTATAATAGAAGCAATAAGGCAATGCAACCATTACGGCATGGACGGCATATCTGCTGGTGGTGTCGTAGGCTTCGCCATGGACTGTTACGAAAACGGAATTCTAACCAAAAAGGACACTGAAGGTTTAGATCTTCGCTTTGGCAATGCAGAAGCCTTGGTGGAGACAATTATAAGAATGGGATCCCGAAAAGGATGGTTAGGAGACGTACTTGCAGAGGGAACCAAGAGGGCTGCGGAAAAAATTGGAAAAGGAGCAGTGAAATACGCAAACCATATTAAAGGAGTGGAGCTACCGGGCTACGCCCTCAGAACATTAAAAACTGCTGCCTTAGGATTTTCTGTTTCTTTCCGTGGAGCTTGCCATCTTCGATCTGGAGCTTACTCACCTGACGTGAAGGGAAAGGTTGACCGCTTCAAAATAGAAAAAGGTCGGGGAAAGATAGTCATGGACGGCGAAGACTTGTACAATGTTGTCGACTCGCTTATTTTATGTAAGTTCTCAAGGGGTGTGTTCTACGAGGGACTAAACGAGATGGCAAAATTCTACACTCTAGCCACAGGCATCGAGATGACCCCTGAGGAGCTTATACAAGCTGGTGAAAGAATAAACAATCTAGCGCGAGTCATCAATATCCGAGAAGGCAAGGGAACAAGAGAATACGATACCTTACCACCGAAGATAATGAGCGTTCCAGTACCCGACGAAGGAGTAGCAAAGGGAGTTTACGTCAATCAAAAAGAGTTTGACATAGGGCTAGATGACTACTATGGGGTACGTGGATGGACAAAGGAAGGTGTTCCCACAATAAAGAAACTCGAAGAACTCGGATTAAACGATGTCGTTCCCATCGTGAAGGAAAAACTCAAGCCACAGACTCTAAAAATGAAAGGAAAAGGAGGAAAATAGCTATGGTTTCAACTCATGAAAAGAAGTTTGTCTCCGGAGATCCCGCTAAATGCGTTGGCTGCTGTATATGTGAATATTCGTGTTCAATGGAGCACGAAAAAACCTATAATCCAACGAAGTCGCGAATACGCCATGTGCGTCTGAATCCTTTTGTGAACCTAGCAGTTGCATGCAGACTTTGTGAAGATGCTCCGTGCGTGGCTGCGTGTCCTCGAGACGCGCTTGAGCAATCTGAAGAAACAGGCGTAATTGAAGTTGATGAAGAGAAGTGCAATGGTTGCGGCTGGTGCATCGAAGCTTGCGATTACGGCGCCATTCAGCTACACCCTGAAACGAGAGTGGTGTTCACTTGTGACCTCTGCGATGGTGAGCCAAAGTGCGTGGAATGGTGTCCAGAAGAGGCTTTGGACTTCACAACTAAAGATATTCTTGCTCAGAAGGCTAGAGTTGCAGTCGTGAAGAAGCTGTTCCAAGAAGCCCTGAAAGCGCCGACTTAATTCGACGCTTCATTCCCTTTCTTTTTTAATTAAAAAAATTTACTTTTCATTGTTAATTCAATTTGTGGATTAGTCTGGTCTTTAATCCATTTTCACTTCAGAACACCTAGAAACTTCAATTCAAATCATTTTACGGAAGGAATCTTGACAAGAGGTTGGTCAAGGTGGTTGTTGTTTCTCTCAGTTTCGAAGTTAATCCTTCTCCAAAACTGGTGTCCTTTGGCTGTATTGCGAGGAGGGCGATCTTGGCTTCGGTTGTTTTTGCAAGGTATTCACAGAATATTCTGAGAGGTAAGATATGAGTTGAAACAGGGGGGTGCATCACCATTTGTTCTGGTTCAATGAGTTTTGAGGAGCCAGCGGTCAGATTTAACATGGCGGCGTCGATTATCAGGATGTGGGTAGGTTTGAATTGGACTATTGGTTCTATATAACTTTCCGGAACGGTTTCGCATTCTATCAAATAGATAGATCTAGAGACGTTGTTGTGTAAATTTCTTACAATTTCGACTCCCACAAAATCGTCTTTTCGAAGCGGATTTCCTATACCTGCAATTACTACTTTCTGAGCGTTTGAAAGCCAGTTCTTCAAATCGACGTCGTTGATTTTCTTGTCTTTGGAATTGACCATGAACCTCAACTTCAATTAGACCTTTCAAATTAGAATTGACACAAATTATGAACTTTAGGTTAGGATTTCTTGCGTTGTTTTCCTTTTTTTCTCGTTAAATACCTATGTATACTGCGGGCAGCTCTTTTTCCAGCTCCCATGGCGCTAATAACTGTAGCCGCGCCGCTGACTACATCTCCCCCCGCGTAGACGCCTTTTTTACTGGATTTTCCAGTATTCTCCTTTACAATTATGGTGCCCCATTTGGTTGTCTTAAGTCCTTGAGTGGTCCGTTGGATAATAGGGTTTGGCGTCTGTCCTATGGCAACAATAACCGTGTCCACCTCCATGACAAACTCTGAGCCTTCGATTGGAATAGGTCTTCTTCTTCCAGACTCATCTGGTTCTCCGAGCTTCATGGAAATGCATTCCATTCCCTTTACCCAGCCACTTTCGTCGCCCAAAAATCTGACTGGTGTGGTGAGAAACTTGAATTTGATGCCTTCTTCTTCTGCATTTTCCACTTCTTCTATCCTAGCTGGCATCTCCGCTCTAGATCTTCGATATACTATCCAGACTTCCTCTGCTCCCAGCCTTAAAGCACATCTCGCAGAATCCATGGCAACGTTGCCCCCACCTGTAACGGCAACTTTTTTACCTACTTTAATCGGGGTGTCGTATTCTGGAAACATGTAGGCTTTCATCAAGTTTACTCGGATTAGGAATTCGTTGGCAGAATATATTCCACCCAAGTTCTCTCCAGGTATCCTCATAAAGCGTGGAAGCCCTGCTCCAGTTCCAATGAAGACAGCATCAAATCCACGCTCGAACAACTCATCTATCGTGTATAACCTTCCAATCATGTGGTCAGTCTTAACATCAACGCCAAGCTTCTTAATGTAGTCAACTTCAGCTTGAACGATCTTTTTAGGTAGCCTAAACTCCGGGATTCCATACATGAGTACGCCTCCGGGAGAATGAAGCGCTTCGAATATAACGACTTCGTGTCCCAGTTTCCTTAAATCAGCTGCTGCGGTAAGCCCGGCTGGTCCAGATCCTATAACTGCCACTTTTCCAGTTACGGATGACTTTTGTCTAGGTGGAACGGTAACTCCTTTCCGAAGTTCGTAATCGGAGACGAACCTCTCCAATCGCCCAATAGCCATCGGATCACCCCTTTTACCCAATACGCAGAACTTTTGGCATTGTGTTTCTTGTGGGCAAACTCGACCGCAAATCGCGGGTAGGCTATTCTTTTCCTTCACTTTTCTAATAGCCGCATCAAAGTCTTTTTCTCTTATTTCTTTAATGAATGCGGGTATGTCTAGTTCCACGGGGCAGCCTTGTATGCATCTAGGCTCAGGACACTGTATGCATCTTTCAGCTTCTGCCACTGCTTGTTCCATAGTGTAACCTAAAGCTACTTCATTGAAATTATGAACGCGGTCTTCTGGTTTCTGTTTCTTTATTGGAATGCTCTGCCATTTCTTTTGTTTCTTTGCTTTAGCCATTTTTGGTTCACCCAGATTTTTCGTGCAGCTTTGCCGCTTGCGTTTCTTCAGGTAGATACACCCTTAGTCTTTTGATAAGTTCATCGAAGTTGACGAGGTGTCCATCAAATTCTGGTCCATCGAGGCAGCCAAACTTGGTTTCTCCGCCTACAGTCACTCTGCAGGCTCCACACATCCCCATTCCATCCACCATTATTGGATTCAAACTCACGATAGTCTTGATGGCGGGAGACCTTGTTACATTCGCGGTTGCCCTCATCATTAAGGGAGGACCTATTGCATACACTATATCAAAGTGGTATCCTTTTTCAATAAGCATTCTTAATACGTCGCTAACGAAACCCTTTTGCCCTTTTGAACCATCGTCAGTTGAGATAAACAGTTCATCACTGAAGCTTTTCATTTCATCCTCTAGAATAAGTAGTCCCTCGGTTTTGGCTCCAATTATGGAAACCACTTGGTTTCCTGCTTCTTTGAGGGCTTTGGCTATAGGGTAAGCCGCTGCTGTGCCAACTCCTCCGCAGACGACAGCTACTGAACCATAATATTTTATATCGCTTGGATTCCCTAGGGGCCCAACTACATCGAGTATTTCATCTCCAACTTCAAGTGCGCCAAGCTTCCGGGTTGTCACTCCTACCTCTAGAAAGATGAGGGTTATCGTTCCTTTCTTTGGTTCCCATTCTGCTAGTGTTAAAGGAATTCTTTCCCCTTTTTCATCTATCCTAAGAATCACAAACTGACCGGCCTTAGCTTTCACAGCAACTTCTGGCGCGTTAATTTCAACCAGTTTGATATTTGGAGCCAGTTGCAACTTCTTGAGTACTTTATACATAACTGTTACCCATCCATTTTCGGTTAATGAATAATGTAGAAATGGAAATCTTCCCTTTCATGCCAATGTAGAGTAGTTCACTTCTTAACTTAAAACTTAAATCTTTCTCTTTTTTCTCTCCTGAACTTAGGAAATCAGACTTGGTAGTAGTAGGGTCTTTTGATGTAACCGAACGCTTCACTAGCTGCTATTATAGCCTCTCCAACAGCTGTTCCAATCTGTTTCACAAGACCTGTTGTCACGTCGCCGGCTGCGTATACTCCGTCAATGTTGGTTCTTTGACGGCTGTCCACGATAATGTACCCTGTCTTATCTAGTTCTATCCCCCCCTCTTTAGCGATCTGACTGTTCGGTATCTCTCCAATCTGGATGAATACGCCGTCTACGTCGACTTCCATAGCTTCGCCAGTTTTGCTGTTTACTAAACCAACCTTTTTTACTTTGGCGTCTCCTTTAATTTCCTTGAGCTCTGTATTCAAAATGATCTCAACTCCTTGCGTAATCAAGTCCTTAACAAGCATTTCGTCCGCTCTGAGTTGACTTCGCCTGTGAGCCAATGTAACATGGGACGCTATGTTGGCTAGGTATCTAGCAGAAACAACAGCTGAATTTCCACCGCCAATTACAATTACGTTTCTTCCTTTAAAGAAGGCTCCATCACATAAGGTGCAGTAGCTAACACCTCTACCTCTAAACTCTGTTTCACCAAGCACACCTAGAGTCTTATAGTGCCTTCCAGAGGCAATTATTACTGCCGAAGCAGTGTAAAGAGCTCTACTCGTTTTAACAACTTTCTTTTCGCCTTCTGGGGTGAGTTCAACAACCTTTTCTAGTTCACTGATCTCTGCTCCAGCTTTCTTACATTGGACTGTCATTTTGTCCGCTAAGACACGACCGCTGATGCTTTCAAATCCAGGATAATTTTCGACCAAGGGAGTATCCAAGACTGCTCCACCGGTTATTTTCTCCTCTATAACCAAAGTTTTAAGTCCACTACGGGCACCGTAGAGGCCAGCCGTTAAACCCGCCGGACCGGCACCAATTATAACAAGGTCCCAATGGTCCATAATCTTCACCATATGTTAATAGTTCGCTAGCCTATCTTTTAAAACATCAAGATAAAAAGAAACTGTTTCGGTGACAAAAAGTTCAAACTAATTTTTTTGGAACCTTTCCAAGATTTTAGCATGAGTTTCATCGGAAATTAGGGCGAGTTTTAAAAATTCTTGAGAAAATATTTTACATATTCATCCAGAAAGTACCCATTTATTAGTCACACTTGGAAGAATATCTTTTCCGTTATGGAGTTTGACGAGCCCTTGCGTGCAGAAATCAGGATCAGCGGTATTGTTCAGGGCGTGGGCTTTCGCCCCTTTGTTTATCGAATTGCAGTAAAGAATGGACTAGTTGGCTACGTGCGAAACCGTGGAGATGCAATCGTAGAAATATTTGTAGAAGGCAAGAAAACCAATATCAGACAATTTCTTAAAGATTTGAAGGATAAAAAACCGCCCCTCGCTCGAATCTACGACCTGACAACGAAGTATAGTAAAGATGAAGGCAATCTCGAAAAATTTACAATCGTCAAGAGTTCTAAGGAAGTTGAACTCTCCGGTTCCGTCATTCCACCTGATGTTTCGGTTTGCAACGAATGTTTGACGGAACTTCGCGATCCAAAAAACCAACGCGGCGATTATTTTTTCATCACATGCACGAACTGCGGTCCAAGATACACAATAATCAGGAAGCTTCCTTACGATAGGTTAAACACCACAATGCAAGATTTCAAGACATGCGACTTCTGTTCCAGAGAATACAAGGACCCGTCAAATCGCAGGTTTCATTCTCAAACAGTGGCGTGTCCTAAGTGTGGTCCAAAAGCTTATCTCACAACAAATAACGGTGAATCAATTGAATGTGAAGACCCAATAAGAGAAACAGGAAAGCTTTTGGAAGAAGGATACATTGTTGCAATTAAAGGAAATGGAGGTTTTCACGTTTCTACCGCTACCACTAAGTCACAACCTATTAGCAGACTGAGAAAAGCGAAGCATAGGACTCAAAAACCCTTTGCAATAATGGCTTCTAGCTTGGAGACAGTGAAGTCTTTTGCAGAAGTAAGCTCAAATGAGGCTAAACTCCTAACGTCCTTTATCAGGCCAATTATTTTGTTAAAGAAAAGAGCCGACTGTTGCCTTTCAGAACTTGTCTCTCCTGGACTACACAATATTGGCGTTATGCTCCCCTACACTGGCTTGCATGCAATGCTGTTCGACGATGTAAAAGAACCCGCCTTCGTGATGACTAGTGCAAACCCTCCCAATGAACCAATTGTCATGGAAAACAGTGAGGCTATGAAGAAGCTTGGTTCGGTGGTCGACTTCTTCCTTTTCCACAATAGAACCATTGCCCATAGGTGCGACGACTCGGTTGTTCGTTTCCACGGTGAAGATCCAAGTATAATTCGCCGATCAAGGGGATACGCCCCTGAACCTATTCAACTTAAACTTGAGTTTAACCGTTGTGTTTTGGGGGTAGGCGCTGAACTCAACGTAACTTCTTGCTTGCTGTTGGGGAACAAAGCGTTCGTTTCACAGCATATAGGAGATGTCGAGAATTTAGAGACGCTTGTATTCCTGAAAAACTCTATAGCCCATTTAACAGAATTGACTAATAGCAAAGTTGAAGTCTTAGCTTGCGATCTTCATCCAAAATTTATTACAACAAAGCTAGCTCAAGATTTGGGGAACACTCTTGAATGTCAGGTAGTTCCACTTCAGCATCATCATGCTCACATAGCGTCTCTTATGGGTGAATGGAACCTTAACGAAATTGTTGGCATAGCTTGCGACGGCTTCGGCTACGGCTCAGACGGCACTGCGTGGGGCGGAGAGATTCTTTATTGCAATCAAGAAGGTTTCCAGCGTCTAGGACATCTCGAAGAGCACCCTATGGTGGGTGGAGATTTAGCTACGCTGTATCCCCTAAGAATAGTTGCTGGAATACTTCATGGTGAGGTTGATATTGAAGAATGGTTCATATCGAACAGCACTCGTTTTCCCCACGGCGAAAGAGAAGTTGAAGTAATCTTTAAACAGCTGGAAAAGAGCTTGGCGCCCAAGACGACAAGTTGCGGTAGAGTGTTAGACGCTGTTTCAGCCATACTAGGCCTATGTTACGAGCGAACCTATGAGGGTGAGCCAGCGATGAAGTTAGAATCTGTCGCCTTAAAGGGAAAAGATGTGTTAAAGTTGACGCCTCATCTTGAGGGAAATATTATCGACACAACGCTTCTCGTTCGCGAAATCTTTAATCAGAAGGATTATTATTCCGTTGAAGACTTAGCCTGCTCAGCCCAAACCTATCTGGCTAGGAGTTTGGCGCAGCTAGCCGTGGAAGAGGCGGACCGACTTAATGTTGACCATATCGGTTTTTCTGGGGGCGTCGCCTACAACGAGCACATTACAGTAACCATCAAAAGAGTTGTAGAGGGAAAGGGTTTCAAGTTTATTGTTCATAAAAGAGTTCCACCTGGAGATGGAGGGATTTCCTTTGGTCAAGCTATCGCTGCA